>JASHPT010000069.1 GCA_030037955.1 Thermoplasmata archaeon | reverse complement strand
GCTCGGAGGAGACGTCGGAGCTCCGTCTCCTTGTCGGGGAGTACCGGGATCTCCACGCCCCGACGGAGCCCCCAGCTGGGAGCGGCGGCCAGCACGTCCCGGTAGGCCGACCCGTGACTCAGCAGAGAGCCCCAGAGATAGTGCGGGATGTGCAGACGGAACTCGTCGAGACCGGCGGCGGCCAGGCGCTCGAGCTTCGGACCATTCGGCTCGTGCGTGTACAGGTGGATGTGATGGTCGGCGCCGAAGGTGGACTTGAGGAGCTCGACATAATGGACCGTTCGGTCGATGACCCCGAGAGGGTCGCCGCCCGTGATCCCGGTGCCGGCAGCGCCGATCGCCCGGGCCTCGTCCAGGACGTCCGCGTCGGAGCAGACCCGTCGCTCGTTCGCGTACACGACGTCCAGTTGGTTCCGACGTTCGGAGACCGGGCAGTAGAAGCACCGGAAGCGGCAGAGCCCGGTGACGAAGAGGACCAGCTTCTGTCCCTCCTTGCACTGCTCGCATCCCGGGGACAGTGCACCCCGGTAGCTGGAGGCCATCGGCAGCAGCTGGATCGTTTCGAACTCCACACCGGCGCGAGAACGATGGGCGGGTAAAGGTTGCTCGGAGCCCCGCACTCTCTTAGCCCGGCCCGGGTCGGGTACTGGCCGGGGGGAGACGGCCGCGTCGGACAGCTTCGGGACCCTCCGCGACGAGATACTCGCCTGCCGCCGGTGTCCGCGGCTCGTAACCTACCGAGAGCGGGTGGCGCGGGAGAAGAAGAAGCAGTTCCGGTCCGAGACGTACTGGGGACGACCCGTCCCCGGGTTCGGGGACCCGAGAGCGCGTCTCGTGCTGGTCGGACTCGCGCCGGCAGCCCATGGGTCCAATCGGACCGGACGAGTGTTCACGGGAGACCGCTCAGCGGCGTTCCTCGTGGCCGGACTCCATGCGGCTGGATTCGCAAATCAACCCCATTCCACGGGACGCAACGACGGTCTACGGTATGACGGAGCATACCTCACCGCCGCCGTCCGATGTGTCCCGCCGGACAATCGTCCGCTCCCTCGCGAGGAGGCGAACTGCCTACCGTTCCTCGCTCGGGAGCTCAAACTGCTGACCGAGGCCCGGTCGCTCCTCGCGCTCGGGGGGATCGCCTGGGACGCCCTGCGAAACTCCGTCCCGGAGCTCTACGGAGTGCCCCGTCCAAGGGAGGAGTTCGCTCACGGACGGTGCGTGCCGCTGGGGGTCGGTCGGCCGATGCTCTGGGCCTCGTATCACCCGAGTCCGCAGAACACCAATACCGGCAAGCTCACGCCCACGATGTTCCAGGAGCTGCTCGCGCACATTCGGGCTTCGTGGACGGATTCAGGTCCGGGGGCCCGGCCCTGAGGCCCGGTCGCCGGCGGTAACGCGATGATCGATTTCGAGATCAAAGCCCGCGACGGGTTCGCGCGGATCGGCCGGTTCTCGACCCCTCACGGACCGGTCGACACTCCCGCGCTACTCCCCGTCGTGCACCCAGACCCCCGGAGCCAGAGCATCGCTCCTTCGGAGATCGTGAGCTCGTTCGGCCTCCCGGCGCTCATCACCTCATCCTACATCCTCTGGAGGTCGTCGCCCCTTCGGGAACGGGCGGAGCAGGAAGGGATCCACCGGCTCCTCGGCGTATCCGGTCCGGTGTTCACCGACTCGGGAGCCTTCCAGCAGCACGCCTACGGACATGTCGAGGTCGACCCGGAGGTCATCCTCGCGTTCCAGGGGCGGATCGGCAGCGACATCGCCGCCGTGCTCGATGTCTTCGGCGAGCCCGAGGCGAGCTCCGACGACGCTCGGCACGCCGTCGAGGTGACCCTAGAGCGCGCCCGCGCCGCTCGGGCGGCCCGCGAAGGGCTGCTCGCGGTTCCAGTCCAAGGGGGCCGGTTCCCGGAGCTGCGCTGGACCAGCGCCGCCGGTGCCTCGGCCCTCGGCGACGTCCTTGCCGTCGGCGGCGTCGTACCGCTGCTCGAGCAGTACCGGTTCGCGGACCTCGCGCGGGTGTTGCTCGGGGCCCGACCCGCGCTCGCGCCGGAGCGGGCGGTCCACCTTTTCGGAACCGGGCATCCGATCACCTTCGCGTTCGCCGCCCTCTTCGGGGTCGACCTCTTTGATTCCGCGGCCTACCACAAGTTCGCCCGACGCGGCAGCCTGCTCTTCCCGGAAGGCACCGTGGACCTCGCCGATGTTCGTGAGCCGTTCTGCGGATGCCGGCTCTGCGAAAAGCTTCCGCTCACCGAGATCGGAGACCTGCCTGCCGCCGAGCGGGAGACGGCGGTGGCCCGCCACAACCTCTGGATGTGCGCGACCGAGGTGCGTCGGGTCCGCCAGGCGATCCGGGAAGAGGCGCTGTGGGAACTCGCCGAGCGTCGCGCCGCCGCCCATCCGGCGCTGATGGCCGGTCTCCGCACGGCGGTGCAGGGCGCGAGCGTGTTCCTCCCCGTGGAGCCGGACAGCCGACCCTCGTTCCGGGAAGTCACCGCGGTGAGCCCGGATCGGCCTGCCGTCGCGCAGTTCCGCCAACGACTCGCCCGGTGGCCGCGGCTCCCGGGACCCGGGCAGCACCATGACCGAGTACCCCTCACGCCGGAACCTTTGGGCACGATACCGACGACAACACCGGACGGGCTCGACATCGCGTGGGTGATTCCCAGCCCGGTGGGCCTTGTCCCGCTCGAGCTGAGCGAAGTCTACCCGGTGGGGGCGTGGGTCGGTCCGGAGGAATTCGACAGGGCACGAGCACCGGACCCTTCGGACAGTGCGAACCCCCATCGGATGCTCACGTTCGAGGAGAGCCGGCGTGTGGCGGCCTGGACCGTCCGGCAGGTCCGTGCGATCCTCGCGTGGGAGTACCCCGGGCTCGGCGCTGCCGTGGACCAAGACCTCGCGGTCGGGGTTCGGTCGCCGAAGACGGGACGGCTCCGAGATCTTTCCGTGGACGGTGCATCGGCCTTCCGAGTGGGCAACGATGGGCTGCCTCGTCCCTCGTGGGTCGGCGCCCAGTGGTTGCACCGGAAGGTTCCGGCCCCGTCCCAGCGGGTCGTCGTCCAGCCCGACGCGGTTCCGTTCGTTCGAGAGGGACGGAGCCTCTTCGCCCGCTTCGTCGCCGGGGCGGACCCATCGATCACGCCGGGCACAAGCGTCCTGCTCGTGGACGAATCGGACGACCTGCTCGCCGTCGGACGGGCCGAGCTCGCCGCCTTTGAGATGGTGCGATTCAAGCGCGGCACCGCGGTTTGGGTCACCGCGCACGCCCGAAAACCGGTGCCGACCGGTCCGGATCCGGACCGGGACGCCCGGCCGGCAGAGTCGTGATATACCCGGCGCCGCCTTGTCGACGGGTCTCGCCATGAAGACGTATCTCCTCGTGCAACTCGATAGCGAGGGGGCCCCGTTTTCCGAGGTGTCGGACATCCTGGAAGACCTCGGATTCCGCCGGGAGGCGGGCAACGGCTACGACTTCGTGTACGACTGGGGACGGGAGGCGTCGGTGGACGACTCGCTCCGGTTCGCCGGCCAGATCCAGGAAGCGCTCCGGGGAAAGAGCGTCTACTTCCGTATCGAATCGGTCGAGGAATAGCGGCCGCCCTCGGCACTTTTAACCTTCCCGCGGTCTTTGCGCGGGATGGTCGTTCTGGGCATCGAGTCGACCGCGCACACCGCCTCGGTCGGCGTAGTAGCCGAGAATGCCGAGGTCCTGGGTCTCGCGTCCGATATGTACCGGCCGCCGGCGGGCGGGATCCATCCCCGGGAAGCCGCCAACCATCACGTGGAACTGTTTCCCGCGCTCGTCGAGCGGGCGCTCTCCTCGGCCAAGGTCTCACCGCGGGAGATCGAGGCAGTCGCCTTCGCGCAGGGCCCGGGGCTCGGGCCCTGCCTGCGCACGGGCGCCACCGTGGCCCGGACCCTCTCGCTCCTCTGGAACCGGCCGCTAGTGCCGGTCAACCACTGTGTGGCCCACATCGAAATCGCCCGCGTCCTGAGCGGCCTCGACGATCCGGTCCTGCTCTACGCGAGCGGTGGGAACACCCAGGTCATCGCTCACGGATCCGGCCGCTACCGGGTCCTGGGCGAGACCCTGGACGTAGGGATCGGGAACTTCCTCGACAAGCTGTGGATCTCCCTGGGCGGGCAGTTCCCGGGCGGCCCGGCCATTGAGCGGGCCGCGCTGGAAGGCGTCGACCTTCTGCCGCTTCCGTACTCGGTCCACGGAATGGACGTCGCGTTCTCCGGCATGCTCACGGCGAGCCAGGTCCTGCACTCGCGGGGTGCGTCCCGGGAGAACCTCGCCTACTCGGTCGAGGTGACCGCCTACTCGATGCTCACCGAAATCACGGAGCGAGCCCTGGCGCATCGGAAGAAGGAGGCGGTCGTGCTCGGGGGTGGCGTGGCATGCAACGAACGCCTCCGGACCATGGTTCGCGCCATGGCGGAGTCCCGCGGACACACCTCGTTCGCCCCGCCGAAGTCGTTGTGCGTCGACAACGGCGCGATGATCGCCTGGACCGGACTGCTCGCGTGGCGAGCGGGTGTCCGCATTCCCGTCGCCGAGTCCGGGGTCCTGCCCCGTCAGCGCACGGACCTGGTCGACACCCCGTGGCGGAGCGGCTAGGGAGCCCCGATGGACGCCGTAGATGTCCTCGTGGTCGGGGCCGGCCCGGCCGGCTCCTGGGCGGCCCGCTGCCTGGCGGAGCGCGGCCATTCCGTCCGGGTCATCGAGGAGCACGAGCGCGTGGGGTATCCGGTGCAATGCGCCGGACTCGTCTCCCAGCGCGTGCTCGACTTCGCGAAGGCACCGGCCGTGGTTCGGTGTCCGGTTCACGGTGCCACGGTCTTCAGTCCCCGCCTAAACTCGATCTCGTTCCGGGCGCCCGAGCCCCGAGCCTTCGTCATCGACCGGGCGGGGCTCGACATCGCGCTCGCCGACCAGGCCGCACGGGCCGGGGCGGCCTTCGAGACCGGGACACGGTTCGATGGAATCGTGCCGAGCGGCAACGGACGGGTGACGGCCCGGCTGACGCGGCGTGGGTCCGGGTCGGATACCGTGGAGGCCCGGCTGGTGATCGGTGCTGACGGGGTCGCAAGCTCGGTGGCTCGGGCGTTCCGTCTCCGGCGACCAGTCGAGATCCTCCCGGCCTTCGAGGCCGAGTTCCCGGAGTCGCCCGGTGACCCGGACCTCGTGGAGGTCTACGTCGGGAATTCGATCGCCCCGGGCCTCTTCGGCTGGTGGATCCCGGATGGCGCCGGGGGCGCGCGTGTCGGCGTCGCGGCCAACGCCGATGGAACCCCGGCCCGGGTCTACTACGACCGGCTGGTGGCGCAGATCGCGCGGCGCCACGGGAAACCGCTCCGCAACCCGACCGGCTTCCTCGTGTCAGGCATACCGATCGGGCCGCTCCCGCGGCGGTCGGGGCCCCGAGTCCTCCTCGTGGGCGATGCCGCATCGCAACCCAAGCCGCTGTCCGGAGGAGGCATCTACACCGGGATGCGGGCCGCGGAGCTGGCGGCCGAGGTCGCACACGAGGGCCTCCAGGCCGACGACCTCTCCGCGGAGCGGCTCCGCCGATACGACGCCGCCTGGGAGCGGGAGTTCGGAGACGAGTTCGAGAAGGCCCAGTACCTGCGACGACTGTTCCTCAAGTTCACCGACGACGAGCTCGAGGCGATCCTCGAGGCGCTCCACGACGCCGGCACCACCGAGACGATCGTCGCGTTCGGCGACATCGACTTTCCGACGCATGTCGCACGTCGGTTGCTGCGTCAGTCTCCGTCCCTGCTGCGACTCCTGCCGAAGGCGGTGGGTGCGCTCTGGGGAGGGGACGACCGTCGGGTGCCGGACCTGGACTTCGTCTCCGACCGGGTCCACCAGTAGGCTCCCACCGCGACGAGCCCCAGGCCCACCCCGAGCACGGCGTAGAGGGCCCACGGCGTCGACGCGCCGTGGACGAGGATCGAGGTTTCCGGAACCACCCCGGAGACGCCCAAGAGGCTGGCGTTGATGGTTGGCGTCCCGTTCGGATAGCTCGTGGCCGCTGCCCACTCGCTGTCCGAGAAGAACCCGCGGGAGGCGAGCCGGTACGATACGTTGGTCATCGTGAACGTCAGCTGGAACCGGACCGCATAATCTCCGGTCGGAGCCGTGGAAGGCACCGACACGGGCACGCTCCAGTTCCAGGACGTGTTGGACGGGAGCACCGGGGGTGCGACCGTGTAGCTCTGCCCGCCGGTTCCGAGGACCGGGGCGCCGACCGAGGGCAGAGCCTGAGGAGCGCCACCATCGGTGGGGTTGAAGCCGTACACTTGGAGAGAAACGTTCTCCGCTACGAGTTCGCTCGAGAGGGGATTCGTGACCCGAAAGGTGATCGACCCACCGGTTCCGGGGGTCAGCACCGGGCCGTTGAGATTCGAGAGCAGAGGACTCCAGTCGGCGACCGGAAGAACCGGCGGGCCGGCCGCGGCGACGACGCCGCCGGGGATCAGAAGACCGACGAGCGCGAGCACGAGGGCGACAAGTCCCAGGCACCGGAAGCGCCCCCTGCGCAAACGGCGATCAGACAACCGGCTCCCCCTCGTAGGCGCCCGTCTCGGCCAGGGCGACCAGTCGGCGAATCCGCTCGTACGCCTCTTGCCTCCCGTGGCGTCCGCGGACCCGCAGGAGGCCCGAGAAGGGCCGCGGCGCTGGTGGGTTCGGGAGCGAGACCGCCTTGTAGAGCGCGCGAGCCAGCGAGAGGGGGTGATGGGTCATCCTCGCGGCGTCCAGGTCGGCCCGATACTCCTCGCGGGTCGTGAGGCGACGGGCGAGATAGGCCAGCAGCGGGTCCCAGGCCATCAGCCGGGCGAAGGTGCGGAGGAAGGTAAGGTAGCGCGCGTCGAGGCCACGTACGTGTCCGAGCTCGTGGGCGATCACGGCATCGAGCTCGTCTGCCGTCAGCAGGGACCGGAGTCCGCTCGACACCAGGATCACGTCGTGACGGTGGGGGAGACGGCCCTGGTTCAGGCCCGGCCGCAGGAGGGTAAACGAGAACGCCTCCGCGGCCGACGAATCGAACTCGAGGAGCGAGATAGACGATTCCGGTCCCCGAAGGTCCCGGGGCCACGGCACGTCGGAGGTCGGCAGCAGGCGCATGAGGCTGTGAGCGACCAGCTGGTTCAGAAGAAAAGCGACCGTGAACACCGCGAAGGCGCCGAGAGCGCCCGTCAACCAGACGATGGCCCATCGGCTCTGGAAGAGAAGCAACGGCGAGTGGAGCAGCGCCAGGACAGCCGGCACGCCTCCGTTCAGCAGGACCCACGCGAGGACCGTCGTGGCAAGGACAGCCCACAGGGCCAGAAAGAAGGCGGCGAGCCGGAGGACGAGCCGGGGCGTGGACTTCCGGAACGCGAGAAGAAGGCCCACTCCCGCGGCGATCCAGATGACGACCGGCAGGTAGAGAAGCTCCGAGCCGGCGCTCAAGGGCGGGTGCCTCCTACGCGAGCCCCAGTCGCCGACGGAGCTCGCGCTCCTCCTCCGGGTGGAGCTTGGAGATCTCCTCGTTCAGATGGACCACGCCGGACGGACCGAACATCCGGACCACTCCCTTGACCAGGTCGCTCACGTACCGGTGCTCGAGGCCGGGGGCATACCGGTACACGTACCGTTCCCCGCCTCGGCAGGTCTCCCGACGCCGTCGGACCAGCCCCTTCGCCCACAAGCGGCCCAGGATCGTCGCGACGGTCGTATAGGCGACCCGGGTGCCTCGTTTCGCCAGGTCGGCGCGGACCCGCGCCGCCGGGGCCTCTTCGAGCTCGCGCAGGGAGCCCAGCACCTTGGTTTCCAGCGCGCCCAGCAAGGACCGCTCCAGGGAAATCTGCACGGGGGGTCACCTTAACCATTACCCGTTCGAATGGTACGAACGGGACGGTCCTCTCCATTCCGGGCCGTGGGGAGGCCTCCCGACCTGATAACGACAGAAGTCGCAGGTGGGGTTAAAGCGGAACCAACCTCTGGCCCGCCCGTGGCGGAATCTCGAGGGAAGGGTCCCGCCTCCATCCTCGACCTCATCGGGCACACCCCGCTGGTTCCCCTCAGCCGGGTGGCCCGGGGCGTTCCGTATCGGGTGCTGGCCAAGCTCGAGTTCCTCAACCCCGGCGGCTCGGTGAAGGATCGAATCGGACCCAGCATGGTCGATGCGGCCGAGGCCCAGGGCCTGCTCAAGCCCGGGGGCACGATCATCGAGGCGACGAGCGGAAACACCGGCGTCGGGCTGGCCCTCGTGGCCGCGGTCCGGGGGTACGACGTGGTCTTCGTGATCCCCGACAAGATGAGCGCGGAGAAGATCCGGCTCCTTCGCGCGTTCGGGGCGCGGGTCGTGATCACGCCCAGCGCCTTGCCACCGGACCACCCCATGAGCCACTACTCGGTGGCGAAACGCCTGGCCAAGGAGATTCCGAACTCCTACTACCCGAACCAGTACGAGAACGCCCAGAACCCCGACGCGCACTACCGGACGACCGGTCCGGAGATCGATGAGGGAGCCGGCGCCCCCCTGGCGGCGGTCATCGCTACCATCGGCACGGGAGGGACCGTGAGCGGGATCGGTCGGTACTTCAAGGAGCGGCGCCCGTCGGTGCGGATCGTCGCGGTCGACCCCAAGGGCTCGATCCTGCAGCACTACTTCGAGACCCACGAGATCGCTCGGGCGGTCCCGTACAAGGTCGAAGGCATCGGCGAGGACATGATCCCCCGGACCGTCGACTTCCGCCAGATCGACGAGTTCGTCCAGGTCGACGACAAGGAGTCGTTCCTGATGGCCCGTCGTCTCGCCCGCGAGGAGGGACTGTTCGCCGGAGGTTCCTCCGGGGCGGCCGTCGCGGGCGCCCTCAAGTGGCTCGCGAAGCGGCCGCTGCCCGAGGGCGCGACCGTCGTCGTCCTCCTACCGGATTCCGGCGACCGGTACCTGTCGAAGTTCTACTCGGACGAATGGATGCGGGAGAACCGGTTCTTGGACGAGGGAGCGACCGCCGGGGACCTGGTCCGCGGGAAGGACCTCGCGCCGGCACTCGTGACCGTCGACCCGACGACCCTCGTTCGTGACGCCCTGGAGCTGCTCCAGCGCCACGGCGTGTCGCAGCTCCCGGTACTGGCCGGCCGAGAGAACGTCGGGAGCGTCGTGGAGGAGGAGATCCTTCGGGCGATCCTGGTGGACCAAACCGTTATGGAGCGTACCGTTACCGCCGTCATGGGCCCGACCTTCCCCGAGGTGCGGGACGACGAGCCCATCGGTGAGGTGCTGCGGCGGTTGAAGGAGATCCGAGCGCTGCTGGTCCGTGACGGGCCGAGCGGCCAGGTGACGGGGCTGCTCACGCGACACGACCTGTTGACCTACTTGTCCGAGCGGGGGACGGCACGTGAGGCCTGACACCAAGTTCGTGCACTCGGGCGGCGGGCCGGACCGCCAGACCGGGGCGGTGAACCCCGCGATCTATCTCTCCAGCACCTTCGAGCAGACCGCGCCCAACGAGAACCGGGGCTACGTCTATTCGCGGACCTCGAACCCTACCCGGACGGCGTTGGAGACGGCGCTCGCTGAGCTCGAGAACGGGCGGCGGGGCCTGGCCTTTTCCTCCGGTCTCGGCGCGCTCGCGACGCTCCTGGAGGACCTCCCGTCCGGCCAGCGCATCGTCGCCGGCGACGACCTGTATGGCGGAACCTGGCGGCTCTTCCACCATCACGAGACGCAGTTCGGACTCTCGGTCGCCTACGTCGACCCGACCTCGACCGAGGCCTTCGCAGCGGCCCTCGAAGCGGGCGAGAGCCACATCGTCTACCTGGAGAGCCCGACGAACCCCCTCATGCGGCTCACCGACCTCGCGGCCGTGAGCTCGCTGGCGCATCGACACCACGCTCGCGTGGTCGTGGACAACACGTTCGCGAGCCCGGTGTTCCAGCGGCCGCTAGAGCTCGGCGCCGACCTCATCCTCCACTCGACGACGAAGTATCTCGGAGGCCACTCCGACCTGATCGGGGGCGCGCTGGTCGCCTCGCAGTCGGACTGGGGGGAGCGACTCGCGTGGCTTCAGAACGCCGTCGGAGCCGTGCCCGGGCCGGTCGACTGTTTCCTCGTGCTCCGCGGGATTCGGACGCTCGGGGTCCGGATGCGGGCCCACGACCGCAACGGTCTCGCCGTCGCCGAGTATCTGGAGAAGTCCTCCAAGGTCCAGGCAGTACACTACCCGGGGCTTCCCTCGCACCCCCAGGCGGCGCTGGCCCGTCGTCAGATGTCCGGCTTCGGCGGAATGGTCAGCGTCGACCTGAAAGCCGGCATGTCCGCCGCCCGCCGGTTTCTCAAAGCCCTCAAGATCTTCACCCTCGCCGAGAGCCTGGGGGGTGTCGAGTCGCTCGCCGAGCATCCGGCCTCGATGACCCACGCGAGCGTGCCACCCGAGGTGCGGGCGGCCCGCGGCATCACCGACGGACTGGTGCGACTGTCGTGCGGGATCGAGGACAGCCGCGACCTCGTCGCCGACCTCGCTCGCGGATTGCGGGCGGTCTGAGATGGTCCACGCGCTGCGGCTCTACGACACCCTCTCGGGCGAGGTCCGTCCGTTCGTTCCGCGGGTGAGCCCGCGCGTCGGGCTGTTCGTCTGCGGCTTGACCCCCTACGCGGACGCGCACATCGGACACGGCCGCACGGCCGTCATCTTCGATGTCGTCGCCCGGGCGCTGCGACGGTGGGGCTACCACGTCTTCTACGTGCAGAACGTCACCAACGTGGACGACCGGCTGATCGCCCGCGGACAGGCGGAGCAACGCGACCCGATGGAACTCGCCGAGTTCCACTTCCAGGGATGGCTCCGCTCCATGGACCAGCTGGACGCCCGAGCGGTGAACCTCTACCCGTTCGCCACGGACTACATCCCGGAGATCATCGACCAGATCTCGGCGCTCCTGCGCCGGGAGTTCGCCTACGCGGTCGATGGGGACGTCTACTACGCGGTGTCGAAGTTCCCGGACTACGGTCGGCTCTCCGGCCAGCGCGTCGAGGCGCTGCGGCCGGGGGCCCACGTCGAGGTCGACCCGAAGAAACGGGCACCGGAGGACTTCGCACTGTGGAAGTCCACGAAGCCCGGGGAGCCGGCGTGGCCGAGTCCCTGGGGCCCGGGGCGGCCGGGCTGGCACATCGAGGATACGGCGATCACGGGCCGCCTGCTGGGCGACCAGTACGACATCCACGGCGGTGGCACCGACCTCAAGTTCCCGCACCACGAGGCCGAGATCGCCCAGGCGGAGGGCGCCTCCGGGAAGTCTCCGCTGGTGAACTACTGGATGCACGCGGGCATGCTGACGCTGCGGGGGGAGAAGATGTCGAAATCGCTTGGAAACGTCGTCGGCCTGGACGCGACGATCCGGAAGTACGGGCCCGAGGTCCTTCGCTTCTTCTACCTCAATGCACACTACCGGAGCCCGCTCAACTTCGAGGAGGGCAAGAGCCTCGAAGAGGCCCGGGAGAGCTACGCGACCTTTTCGCAACCCTACCGGCGGCTTCGCGACGAGCTCCTGCGAGGCGGGCTCACCCGGCCGGGCCGGGAGCTTCCGCCCGAGGTAGCCAAGACCGCCACCGAGATGCCCGTCCGACTCGACGAGATCCTGTCGGAGGACTTCCAGACCCGGGAAGCCATCGCGGCGATCTTCGGCTGGGGCCGGATGATCCAGGAATGGTCGTCCAAGCTCACGGGTCTCTCGGGCACGGCCCTCGTGACGCTGGGTACCCCGTACCGGTGGGCGGCGGAGGTCCTCGGGCTGTTCCCGGAGCGCGGCGGCGGCAAGGCGCCGACCGAGTTCTCCAGCCTGGTCCAGATCGCGATCCAGGCCCGCGGCCGGGCGAGGGCTCGCGGGGACTTTGCCGAGGGAGACCGGATTCGCCAGGCCCTCCTCGAGGCCGGCATCGTCCTCGAGGACCAGGGGTCGGACACGCGCTGGCAGTGGAAGCGGGAAGGCGGCGGGTGAAGGGACTCGGCTTCCTCGCCCACGGCGGGCTCGACCAGGTGTCGTGGGTCGATCGGCCGGAACCGGTCCCGGGGCCCGGGGAGGTCCGAATCCGTGTGCGGGCGGCGGCGTTCAACCGCCTCGACCGGTTCGTCCTGGCGGGGATCCCGGGCGTCCCGATCGAGCTCCCGCACATCCTGGGGTCGGACGCGGCCGGCGTAGTGGACGTCCTCGGGCCGGGGGTCTCCGAGGTCGCCCCCGGGGCCGAGGTACTCGTCAACCCCGGAATGTGGGATGGCACCTGCGAGTACTGCCTCGCGGGCCAGGAGTCCCTCTGCCGGAACTACCGGATCCTTGGAGAGCATACTCAGGGCTCCGCGACGGAGTTCGTCGTGGTTCCGGAACGAAACGTCCGGGCCAAGCCTCCGGTCTGGTCGTGGGCCCAGGCCGCGGCGGCGCCACTGGTCTTCGAGACCGCCTGGAGGGCGCTCAAAACGGTGGCGCAGCTCCGGGCCAGGGAGACGGTCGCAGTCATCGGAGCCGGCGGGGCGGTCGCGCCGGCCGCCATTCAGATCGCCCGCAGCCTGGGCGGGCGCGTCGTGGTCGTCGGTCGGAGCCAGGCCAAAGTCGACCGAGCCCTCGCCCTCGGTGCCGAAGCCGGACTGGTCGCGACATCGGAGAAGCCGCTCGACCGGCTCCTGTGGGATTGGAGCCAGAAGCGGGGCGTCGACGTGATCTTCGATTCCGCGGGTAGCCCGACCGTCGGGCGCTCGATCCGGGCGCTGGCGCGGGGGGGCCGGGTCGTGGTGATTGGCGCCTCCGAGGGACCTCAGGTCGAGGTGGACCTTCGGACGCTCTTCTGGCGGCAGGCGTCGCTGCGCGGCAGCACCATGGCCAACCGGTCCGAGTTTGACGACGTTTACACCGAGCTCGTGCGGGGGACGCTCCAGCCCGTCATCGACTCGGAATGGTCCTGGGCCCAGGGGATCGACGCGGTCCATCGGTTGACCTCCCCCGAGGTCTTCGGAAAGGTCGTCTTGAAGGGCCCCGACGGCCGTTCGTGAGGTCGCGGACGGCACTACGCCCCTCGAACGGCTATCGGTCCGGAGCCATTCCGTGGGGGGTTCGCGGCGCAGGCCTACCCGAGTCCCGATGCCCGAAGAACAGGGGCTCGGGGCCGGCGGGACGGCATGGACTAGGGGCTCTGGGCCCGATTTGGGCCTCGGGAGAGGGCAGTGCGGGCACCGCGAGTCACGGTGTTGAAGTGATACGATTTTTATACCGGGACCCGCCCTGCTTTAGCCTGCGGACCGAAATCGGTTCCGTTGCTTCAGCGAAAATGGGGGCCCAGACGTGAAGTTCAGCGTGGGGAATCGTGTGGCTGTCGCCTTTATTCTGGCTATTCTGGTACTGAGCTCGCTCCTCGTTCTGGTCGCCGCCGCCCCTCACTCTGCGCCATCCTCGACGCCCGGATCCAGCTCGGGCGGACTGCAGGCGGCGAGCAGCTACGGGCATGGCGACCTGATCGTGAAGGCCGGCCAAACGGTCGTCCTGAGCCCGGGCACCACCGGCTCGACGACCTACTACGAAGCGGGTAACATCTCGGTACTCGCCGGCGGCACATTGAACATCATCGGGCTCACGGTCGACTGGGTCCAGTTCATCGGCAACACCGGCACCGTAGCCCAGCGCCTCGGGAACGTCTTCTGGTTCAGCGACGCGGGAACCGTCACGATGACCCGCTCGACGATCACGACCGACCCCTACGTGCTGAACGCCTTCGTCAAGCTCAACGTCTCGGTCACGGGGTCGATGGTCGTCTCCCAGCAGAGCGCCTTCGAGTTCCCCGGCTGGGTGACCGTCAGCGGCGCCGGAAGCCTGTTCTTCAACGACAGCACCAGCACCGGCAACCCGGCCGTCTCGACCCAGACGCTCAGCCCCACGCTCCTCGAGGACGAGTCCTTCTCCCCGTCGCTGGAGGCCGAGAACGGCGGTCAGATCTTCCTTGGAGACAGCACGGTCGAGAACTACTACGCCGACGACTACGGCGCGTTCGGCGTCCCCGGCGCCGACATCGTCGCCAACTCGACCGGCGAGGTCACCACTCCCTACTCCTGGACCGGGTTCGAGCTCGAGCCCCCGGTTGCCGCGGGCATCGCCCAGGCCTATGCCTGGGAGAAGACCCCGGTCGCCCAGGGGATCCTCCAGATCGGATACACCGAGAACACCCCGACCGGGTACAACGGCGGCGGAACCTACACCTTCGCCGGAACGGGCTACACCCTTCCCACCCTCGCCTTCGGCTACGCGCCGGCGGGCGCCCTCCTGGACGTGCCCCTCTCGGGCACCGGCGCCGTCACCGGCATCAACACCGCAGGCATCGCCACGTTCCTGCAGGACACGGGCACCTTCGGCACCGCCTCCGCCATGAGCCTCTCGTTCAACTTCGGCGTCGCCTCGGTGAATGTCACGAGCCTCTCGATCATCCTCTACCCCGAGCTGCAGTACAACATCACCGCCTCGGGTACGGGCTCGAAGATCACCGCCGCGGACAGCACGCTCGGGATCAACTTCGCCGCCGTGCCGGGCACCCCGGTCACCAGCGGCACGCCGGCCCCGACGCCTTGGGACTCGAACAAGCTCCTGGTCTCGGGTGGCGCGAACGCCTACCTGGCGAACATCTCGGTCGTCGGCGGGTCCTATGCGCCCTTCAACGACTCCTCGGCGGTGATCCCCTCGGGAACCGGCGGGGCCTTCTTCTACCAGTGGCTCGCGGTGCCGATCACCGGAGGGCGTAACGCCATTCCGGTGGCCAACGGCACCACCTCGGCGGTCTACGCCGGGTCCAACGCTACGCTGGCGGCGCAGGTCGCCGCCTTGAACGACCTCGCGACCACCGACCCGGTCCTGGCCACCTACGTAACGGACGAGCTGGCGGCTCGGGGCCTCACCCCCGGCGTCTCCGCCGGCGAGGGGTACGCCTGGAGCATGCTCGTCTCGACCGCGCTGACGAGCAGCCTGCTGCCCACGGGGCAGTTCATCGGCGCCTACAACGTCACCGTCACGGTGCCGCCCGGCGGCGCCGGAGAGGTCACGACCGTCGCGGCCTCACTCACCCCCTACCCGACGCTGGTCTCGCCCGGAGAGCCGTTCACCTCGCCTCCGGCGGCGTTCCCGGACTACGAGGCGATCCTCGGGCTGCCGCTCACGGTCCCGCTCGTCGCGAGCGCGCAGAACTACACCGTGGCCATCGGCCAGGAGCTCCAGTTCGATATCTCGGTCGAGAACACCGGCACGGCCCCGACCAACAACTACACGGTGAACGTGATCTACCCGGGGACCAAGGACGTCGTCGTCGCGACGACCGGCCTCGTCACCTCGAGCATCGCCTCGGGGGAGAACCTGACCGTTCCGCTCGGCTGGATCGTCAACGAGAGCGTCACGGGAACCCAGGACAAGGCCCGCTTCCTGGTCGACTTCCTGGTCCAGGTCGTATGGAACGGCGGGCTACCGGACGGCGGCGTCAATGAGACCGCCGTCCCCGTGACCATCACGCCGGCCTTCATCTCGATCGTCTGGACCCCGCCCGCGGGCAAGCTCCCGACCAACGGGACGACCATCGATTCCACGGGCACCGCCACCTACGCTGGGCTAGGTACCGGCACGCTCACCGTCCTCGCCACCGGCAAGGGCGGCACGTTCACGCTGGAGAGCATCGACATCACGAACGGCACGCTGTTCGAGACCGACGTGGGAGCCGTCTCGGGCATGGCCAAGGGCTCGGCCTACGTGATCAGCCTCGTGGCGGTCTACAACGGCCGGACGTACACCTACGATACGGGCGTCTCCCTCACCGTCGCCGGCACGCCGGCCAAGCCCAACCTGCTGACCGAGAAGATCCTCGGCCTGCCGCTCTGGCTCTGGCTCGTCATCGCGGCCGGCATCGTGATCGCCGTGCTCGGGGTCATGTTCGGTCTGGGCCGGTTCGCCCGGGGCCGACTCGTCGAGTGCGGCGAGTGCGGCAATCTGATCCCCGAGGACGCCACCGTCTGTCCGAAGTGTGGCGCCGAGTTCGAGGCCGACCTGGTCCGCTGCAGCCGCTGCGGCTCCACGATCCCTGCCTCCTCCGCGGTCTGCCCCGAGTGTGCGGCGACGCTGCTCGCCCGGGCCGGGCCCGAGAATGCCGATCCGGAACGCCAGAGCTACGCCGACTTCGTCGAGCGGTTTAGGACCGAGGCCAAGAAGGAGCTCGGCCAGAACTACAGCGAAGGCGCGTTCTGGGACTGGTGGAAGCGCCAGCCGACCTACGTGGCCTTCAGCCAGTGGCGCCTTCAGCAGGCCCAGGGTACCCGGACGGGCATGACCGCCCCGGTCGTTACCGAGGAGGCCGAGGCCCCGGCGGCTGCCCCGCCCAAGCGCCCGCCGAGCG
>JASHPT010000068.1 GCA_030037955.1 Thermoplasmata archaeon | reverse complement strand
GGCGAGGAATATTCCCGCCCGACCCGACCTACGCAATCCACCACGTTCGAGCCAGAAGGCCCGGGTGACTCGAAACGGAACCGCGGGAGACGAGAGTGTTGATCCTACCCGGCCGCTTCGTTCGGAGACCCCTCCCAGGTCCTCGATGGGTTCTTGTGCCCGATGCTACTAGCGATACTCCTGTCTTTGTCGACCCTTCCGGAGAATCGGACTGTAACGTGCGGACAGATCGGGCTGCGCCTGATGCGGTAGGCACTGTTTACGTAAGGGCCCGGGGATTAACCAGACCCGACTGGAAAGTGCTGGGGCTCTTCGCGCTGATGTCCCCCCTCTACATCCTGGGCGCCCTGTTTCTGACCATCGGCGGGTGGCGAGACGACACCTGGCTCAAGGTTGCGGTGGGCAGCGGGGCTCTGATCGTTATGGCCTTACTGTTCTTGGAGATCACCTCGCATCCGCGAGCCGCGGTCATCTCGGCGCGGGGTGTCGTGTTCCGGTACAGGCTGCACTCGGAGCGGAGGGAGTGGGCAAGCTTTGATCCACTGGTAAAGCCGGCCTGGGGGCCGTGGGCCGACGGGGGTTGGTGGATATCCTATCCCCTAGGCCGCGGGAAGGACTCGACGAAGCGTCGAGGGCACTGGCTGACGGACGAGCAAGCCCGAGAGATTCTGGAGTATCCTTCCGGCAAGAACTGGACCTTGACTCCTCAAATTCAAAACCTTCTCCGTGCCGGCGCCAGGAGCGAGACTCCGTCACCGTAGTGTGCAATAACCGTTGCACTCTGTTCGTTGGGCAGAGATTGCGGCCTTGCCGCAGTCCCTGCTGCCGCTCGCGGGGCCCTCCCACGTCCTCGATGGGTTCTTGTGGCTCGGCGCAGCTCCCTGCCGCAGGTCTGCCTGAATGGATTGGACAAGCGCACCTGACCGGGTTTCGGTCCGAGCCGCTGGCTGGACCTGGCTAGACCGGATGATCCAGGTGATCACGCTGGCACTCTTCCCCGTTGGTCTCTTGATGGCAACGGTTCTGGCCGGACCACGCTTTCCCGACGAATTCCTTCAACGGGTCATCGTGATCGCGTCCTTCCTCCTTGGGCTCGACTTAACAGCAGAGGCGCTCGGTTCGGTGCGCAAGGTCACCCTCGACGCGGAGGGAATTAGGTTCGACTACCTGTTGCACAAGGAGCGAGGCCGATGGGCCGACCTGAGGCCTGGCCCCGAGCCCCCGGTCCACGGGATGTGGTACCTGTTGCGGAACCTGCACAACAAGAGCCGGCGGTTGCCGGAACGCAGCCATCAAATCACGCTCGAACAGGCCCGAGCGATTCTCTCGTTTCCGGCCTGCCCAAAGTGGCCCATTCCCGAGGCGACCTTGGCCCAGATCGGCGTACGTCGGAACGCGGCCGGTCCCACCTAGTGTGGGTCCCTCCCGCTCGCTTCGTTCGTGGGCCCCTCCCAAGTTCTCGATGGACTTATCGGGCTTCCAGCAGTCCAGTCTGTCGGACCCGGGAGGATGGCCAAGGCCAGAGAGCACCCGACAGAAGCCCCTGCAAGGTCGGATCGGCCCCAGGTTCTTGAAATCCGGGCCGAGGGCTTGTTGACCCGGATTGATAGGCAGATTCTGTCCGTAGTGCTCCTTCTGTCGCCGGTCGACGTGATTCTGATTGTCTTTCTCACCAACGGGGGGTGGCAAAGCGATACTTCGTTCAAGCTTGGATTCGCGATAGCGACAGTCGTTCTCACGGCGTTGCTTCTCACGGAGGTAGTCTCCAATCCACGACGAGTCTACCTGTCAAGCAGGGGATTGACCATCCGTTACCGGCTGCACACTGAGCGGGCGGACTGGGGAGATATGCGTCCTTCAGTGGCACCGGCGAAAGGAGTCTACTCCGGCAGTTGGCACGTTTCCAAGCAGCAAATTCTCCCGAGCGGCCGAGTCAGGCGACGCGCGTTCCTGTTCACTCCGAAGCAAGCGCGAGCGGTACTCAGGTACCCGTCGGGGAGGAAATGGGACATGACTCCTGACGTCCAGCAACTCGTGACTCCAGGAGTTGCGGACGAGACAGCGTGATCACAGTGTGCAACAGGCGTTGCACCGAACGACCGAGCTTAGTCAGGCCTCGGGAATTGGGACAGGCGTTCCGCTTGGCGCGCGGAGAGTACGTAATGCGGAGAGCCCCAGTAACCCTTCACGTAAATTTTGGCCCAGCCGGAGCGGTCAAACGGTGTCTTGTTTCCGGACCGCCGCGGGTCGCGCTTAACCGCCGTGATCTCATCCCAGCCGTACGATACCGGGCCTAGACCCAGATCAAAGATTAGGCCCCTCTGTGAGATTCCCAAGAGCCGTACGGCGGGAAGAAAAGACAGGGCGCGGCTCACCACAAGCCCGGCGACTAGAAGGCCCAACTCCAGGAAGATGAGGTTCCGGGGGAGGGAAGCAGACGGGTAGGAAAGATGGAGTACAATCTCGACCGCGATAGTCGCCCCGGCCCCCCCAATGAGACCGAAGGGAACTCCCCACCGAATGGCCCTCCAACCCGTGTCTCCCTTAACCCATTCGATGGACGGGACCTCGGCGGTCTCCACGGGTCACCCCACCGACCAGTCGCACTTTATCGCTTCCAGGAGCTCGGGAGCTGAAACGGTCATTGTACCCAGCCAACGCGCCGGGCAACTGGGGGTATGCCTTCGCCCTGCCTGGGCCATCCCGACGGCTCAGTGGTGGTCCGTACGAGTCACGATCTGAACTGGGTTCCCATCCGGATCGGCTACGAAGGCGGATCGCAGTGCGCCAGCGAAGTCATGCGGGGCACTCAGCGATGAAGCACCCCTCGAGGTCAGCCAGGCGTAGGCCCGGTCCACGTCGTCCACCCAGAGTACCACTTCCCCTCGCGGGGGCCCTCCACCCCCCGAGATTCCATGGTCGCGCTTCAGAACGTCGACTGTCGCAACACCCAGCTTGAGCGGGCCGAGCTGCAGCTCGACGTGGACCGGGAGCCCCTGCTTGGGGGTCCGGAAAGTCTCTACGAATCCCAGGAGGTCGCGGTAAAAGCGGAGCGACTGGTCTATCTCCCTCACATAGAGGTTGACCTGAGGATCCTTGAACACCGGGCGGACATCTGAGACCGGCGTCTTGGGCATCGCGATCCAGCGCCTCAAGAATCCGGGTTACTTGAACACTGGGCAACCGGCTGCGAATAGTGGTCGTCCCCCCAGTAGACTGGCCCGGATAGCCTCGCACGCCAGTCTACGAGCTGGCGGGCTTTCTTCCGTCGCGACGGACCCGGCAGCAACCTCCCGAGCTCGGAGCGCTAAGCTTAGTTCGGTCGTCCGATGCGAGGCCATGGCCGATGCGTGGATCTCGTATTTCGGAATCCGAGTCACGAACCTCGAGCGTTCCCTCGAGTTCTACACCCGACTTCTCGACCTCGAGGTCGTGTCGCGCGGGCGTTCGTCAGATAGCGAGGCGGTACAGCTGCGCGACCGGCAATCGGGTCAGCGACTCGAACTCAACTGGTACGCACCGGGTTCGCCCTATGCGGGGCCCTACGTTCCCGGCGAAGGACTGGATCACATCGGTATTGAAGTGCGCGACCTGCCCGCCACTCGCGACCGGCTGCAAGAGCTAGGGATCGAAGTGGCGACGCGCGAACTCCCATCCGACCAAGACGTGTGGGTCAGTCCGGAGTTTCGTGTCCTGTTCATCAAGGACCCTGACGGCAACTTTCTCGAGCTCTTTGACGTTCCTAAGGTCCGGCCGGGGTGACCGAGGGGTGCCCGCCCGGGTGGTCCCCAGCTGGGACCTGCCTCCCCGGCCCTTCCGACCGGGGAGGACGAGTGCGATCCCCGCGGCACGGCGCCCGGCAGGACACCGTTCCTTCCCTCGGTGACCGCGCTCAGAGCAGGCACGACCGCGGGGGCGGGCCTTATCTCTCGCCGGAACCGGAACGAGACAGACGGCGCCGACGTCACTCCGGAAGAGTCAGGTCGGTCTGCCGGAGTCTACGGGCCATTTCCCGTAGGGCGTTGCGGAGAACGGACGGCTCCGAATCGGCGAATTTCCAGAACTTTCCCCGCGTCAGGAGCGCGAGCCGGGAGGGGCGGACCGCCACGACGTCGGCGGATCGGCCCTCACTATCAAAGAGCGACATCTCGCCGAAGAACTGGCCTACCGTTAACCGCGCGAGGATGCGGCTGCCCCGTCGGACTTCGGCCGTTCCATCGAGGACCAGGTACAGCCCACCGCCCTCCTCGCCTCGCTTGACAATCGTCTCGCCCGCCTGGAACTCGAGGACCTCGACCGACTTCGAGAGTTTTTTCAGTTGCCGCTGGGTGAGACTCTCAAAGATCAGGACATTCAGGAGTAGCTCCGCAACCTGACTCGCGGAGAACTCGCCCGATCTTGGCACGGGGGGCGAGAGCTTCTCCCGGGATTAATACGTAGCTAGGAAACGGCGCAACGCGCTCTCGGACCTTCTGCCGTGGTCAGGCATGGTGCTTGCAAGGGAAGGTCGCTAGGTCAACCCACTTGTTCAGTTCTTCTCGGAATACGACGGAATAGAACCCCGGTTCTTTCAGTACCATGGACCGTACGTGGGCAATGGCCTTCGCGCACGGAGTGCATGACGTCACGGGTCGTCCATCGACCGTTTGGATATTCGGACATTCGAGCGGACGCGGGTCGGCGTCCAGGAGCAACGCGGCCAAGCGGCCGGAGTCCCCATTGATGTCGGCTCTCGCCGCCTGGTGCCATTCACAAGCCACCTCGACCATCTGTTCTCAGCTCCAATTCTCCCGTAGGCCGCATTCGTTGGAACAACGACCTCCCGCGACCCAGCGCCGCCCACCGGTCCGCGGTCTCCGCGGATGATACTGCGCCCGGTTCGGATACACTTTGCCACGCTTGCGTGCGGGCGGGGTTCCCACCTCTTTGGGCACAAGATCTGGGCACCCGGACGCGGTTTTCGGGGGGGATGCTGGAGCCATAGTCTTAGTACGACATCGAGGATTCGGGTCCGATGGCCGACCGAGGGCCAGGCCGACGATGGCGGTTGGTGCTCTCGCATCTTGCCGTGGGCGCTCTCGGAATCTTGGTGAGCGTGTCCGTTCTCGTTGCGAGCGGGTACGCGCCCGTCCGGTCGACCTCGCCCGGAACGATCATTCTGGACAACGTCCAGGTCGACTACTTCTATCTCAACGGCACCCCGCAGGTCTTCGGGCCGAATCAGCAGGAGGTGTGTTCCCTCTGTCCGCTCACCCTGACCGGTGGCACGACCTTCACCATCGGGACGCTCCTCGTTCAAAGCATGCCGAGCGGCAGTAACACGCAGCTGTGGTTCAACGCAACCTCACCGATCCCGTTCGAGGAGTGGTTCTGCTCGTACACCGGTACCCGACCTGCCGGCTGGCCACCGACCGGTTGTCCGTTTAGCACCGACTGGCACCAGATCCCGTTCTCGTACGGCCTCCAAAGTGGAGGCGAGCTGATCGTGACCTATCCCCTCACGCTCTCGATCCCAGATCCCGCCCCGAGTCTCCCAAGCGGGTTTGACGTTCAGCTCGTGTTCACTGTCGCGACCTCGCCCTACGTCTACTCAGGATCTTGACCCGGATGTGCTGATGGCAGCGGGCAGCCCCCCGGTCGTGACCTCTGACGCAGAACCCCCCCAGTTGCCCGAATGGGCCACCCCTTTCGGGCCGGCGCCGAGGAGGGACCGAGTCGGTCCGAGGGCGAAACGGGCCCTGCAAGTGACCGGGGTGGCAACGCTAGTCGTCCTCGCCGCAACGCTGGGCTATGCCTACCTGCCGGTCCTGCCTACCTGCGCCATCGCGGACCGCGTGGGGCTGTACAATATCTCGGCTCCTGGTACCATCGAGAACTACCCGGTGGGCGGGGGAGCCGGGCTTAATGTGAGCGGCCAGAACTGGAGCTTTGCCTCCGGGTCGATTGTCCTTGGGAATCGCGCGGTGTCGAACGGCGGGTTCGGGATGTGGACGGTCGGGAACGCGAGCGGCGTCGCAGTGGACCTGAGTCAACGAGACTTCGCGGTCTACGCCGTGCACAATGTCTCGGGACCGGCGCTCGGCGGCTCTCATCCGTGTACCCAACCCTATGTGGCCGAGGCGGTCGGTACCGGATACTGCACCGTTCTCGGGGGCGTTTACCCGTTGCCGGCGCCGTCCAACGACACGGTCGAGCCCCACGTGTTCAATTCAAGCTGCCCGGAGGCCGCCAACCAGACCGGCATTCAACCGGGCGGTTACATGTGGATCGACAGCGCGTACCCAGCGAGCCCGGCGCCCGACGACGTGAAAACGCTGGACCTGTGTGGGTGGACGACCAACTTCTCCCAGAGTGCGAGGGGTCTGGTGGCGGTACCGGTGATCTTGTACGTGCCGGACCACGGGCAGACGATCTCGGTTCGAGGCTACCTATGGTGGGTGAGCGTGTTCGAAAACGCGCCAACGGCCACGTACGAGCTGCCGTACGGGGCGATCTGGAGAGTCGCTACCGTGGGCCTCTACTCCGAGAACATCACCGGGCTGCTCCCACCCGGCTTGCTCGCCTTCGAGCGGCTCCCGTGTCCATCGTGAGGTCTGTGCCTTCCGATCGCCCGGGCGCCGGCGCGGGGTGCGGACTCGTCAGGGGGTTCCCCCGATTCGAGGACCACTGCGTGGCGCATCCGACGGGGTCTGCGCACTTCGAGGGCCGGCGGCCCCAGGGTCAACTAGGGTTCATATCGACGGGGACCCTCGGTGGACTGTGAAGGAAGCGTTCCTGCCAAGCGCTGGAGGCCGACGACTCGGGGTTGTCGAGGCGGGCGATCCGCAGGGCCTGCCGGTGTTCTACTTGCACGGTACCCCGGCGTCGGGGCTCCTCGACCCCCGGTGGGAGCCCGAGGCGCAACGGCAGGGCATCCGCCTCATCGGCTACGACCGCCCAGGGGTCGGGCTCTCGTCCCCCCTTCCGGGAAGGCGGGTAGCCGACGTGGTGGTCGACCTGGCTGCGCTCGCCGACCAACTGGGTGCATCCCGGTTCGCCGTGATGGGACTTTCAGGGGGCGGACCTCATGCGCTCGCATGCGCGGCGCTCTTGCCCTCCCGATGCGCCGCGGCAGCGTCGCTCGCATCGCCCGCTCCCCCGGAGTTTGGACCGCCGGAGTCTCGCACGACCAGGGTGAACAAGGAGATCCGTACCGAGGCGCTGCCGACCATCCAGGAGCAGGAGCGCTGGAAGTTGGAACACCGGGAGAAAGACCTCAAGGGTACGCGGTCTACCCTGGCCGGCCTTGAGGCCCTGGCCTCGGACCGCTGGACCTTCCGACGAGGGATGTTCCGGCTCCTGTTGCCGCATTACGTGGGACGGGTCGAAGCCCGGGCCCTCACGGGCGCCTCCGCCCGGTGGGCGTCTTCGAGCATCCGTCGGGCGCTGCAACCGGGCATCGGTGGAGCCCAGGACGACGAGATCGCGATCTACCATCAGCCCTGGGGCGTCGACCTCGGCTCCATTCGAGTCCCGGTGCGCCTCTGGCACGGCGAGCAGGATCAGTTCGTCCGGGTCAGTGAGGGTCGATGGCTAGCCTCGAGAATCCCCGGATTGGAGACGCAGTTCCTCCCGAACGACGGCCATGTGAGCTTGGCGGAGTACCGGATACCGGAGGTCCTTTCGTGGATACGGAGCACATTCGTCGGCCAGACGGCCTGAGCAAGACCCCGAGATACCTGGACGGAGACTGTCGGCGGACGGCTCCGCGCCCCGTACGGGATGTGCTCAGTCCCGACGGGGCGACGCGAGCGCTTCCTCGCGTCGCTGATCGATCTCGGCCGGTGTCAGATCCTCGACGTGCGTGGCGACCGACCACGAATGCCCAAACGGGTCCACAAAGCTGCCAAATCGGTCGCCCCAAAACATGGTCTGGGGTTCTTGGACGGCCCTGGCCCCGGCGTCGATGGCCTGGCGGAACGTACGGTCCACGTCCGGAACGTAGAGCCACACGGAGGCGGAGGACCCCCCGAGCTGCTTCGGGGACTTCATCTCCGATCCCGGAAACTCGTCGCTCAGCATGACCACGGAGTCCCCGATCTCGACCTCGGCATGCCAGACCTTTCCGCCGGGCCCCGGCATCCGGTTCCGCTCCTTTGCCCCCAGGGCCCGAGCGTAGAACTCGATCGCCTTCGCGGCGTCGTCGACGACGAGTGCGTGTGTCGCGGAGTGGTAGCCGGTGGGAAGCCAGTGCTTCGCCTTCGCCATGTTCGCCGAAGACCGACTCGACAGGATAAGACTGACGATGTCTCGCGGCGAGCCAATACTCCCGGGGCACTACGACGGCCCCCGCTCTCGCGATCCCAGGCCCCCTTGCTTCCCATTGCTCTACAAATACCCGGCAAGGCCTTCCGCGAGCACCCGACGGGTGGTCCGAGATGGTCTTCGTCAAAGACGAGGGGAGTGAGTTCGACGCACCGATCGACTTCGTCTGGAAGTACATCTATGGAGACCAGGCGCACGACGCCGCCCACAAGTCCACCCGAAATCCGAAGTTCGGCAAGGTCTCGGACGTCACGTTCCTGTACGGGTCCGAGCGCTACCTGCGCGGCACGTGGGCGGCCGATCAACTCCGGATATCCACGTTTCCCCCGGTCGCCGTTGTGACCGAGTGGATCGCCGGCGTCCTCGAGGGGTCGAAGTTCGTCTATCTGTACACAGCGGCCGGCCAGAAGACCCGAATCGACGTCTATGGCGAGTTCACGTCGAAGACGGTGCCGCCGAGCGAGATCGAGGCGGCGGCTCGAGAGTTTCTGGATACCGAGTTCCGGGACGATGCGCCGGCCGTCCGGGAAGCGTTCCTCAAGCACACGAAGGCCGACAAAGCGTAGTTCGACCGGGGGCCGTCCCCCCGCGGGCCTGGTCTTCGACCGAACGTTATAGCGGCCGGCCGCTTGGTCCCCGCATGTCGGGCATCCCCCGCCGTGCGCTGGGACGTTCCGGGCTCCAGGTGGCGCCCATCGCCCTGGGCGGGAACGTGTTTGGCTGGACGGTCGACCAACCCACCGGCTTCCGCATTCTGGACGCCTTCGTCGACGCTGGGTTCAACCTGGTCGATACGGCGGACACCTACTCCATCTGGATCGACGGTCATCAGGGGGGAGAGTCCGAGTCCCTGATCGGTGAGTGGCTCCACCGGGGTGGCCGACGGGACGAGGTCGTCCTGGCCACGAAGGTCGGCATGGACATGGGCTCCCGCGGAAAAGGACTCTCGTCGGAGCACATCCGGAGTTCCATCGAGGGGTCTCTGGCTCGCCTCCAGACGGACCACGTGGACCTCTACCAGGCCCACATCGACGACAAGACCGTTCCCCTGGACGAATCGCTCGGTACGTTCGCCGACCTGATCCATCAGGGAAAGGTCCGCGCGATCGGCGCCTCCAACTTCGAGCCGGACCGCCTCGAGGAAGCTCTCGCCGTGAGCCAGGACCGAGGGTTCCCCCGTTACGAGACCCTCCAACCGAACTACAATCTGCTCGACCGCCGACCGTTCGAGTCGACACTTGCGTCGGTCTGCCGTGCGCACGGCCTCGGCGTCATCGCGTACCGGGGCCTGGCCTCCGGCTTCCTCACGGGCAAGTATCGGTCCGCGACCGACGCCAAGAAGAGCCCACGAGGAAACCGGGCCGTGAAGAATCTCGATGAGCGCGGGCTCCGGATCCTGGAGTCGCTGGACTCGGTAGCCGCGCGTCTTGACGCACGACCCGCCTCCGTGGCACTGGCCTGGCTCTTGGCCAGGCCGGTCGTGACCGCTCCGATCGCCAGCGTGACGTCCGTCGAGCAGCTCCGGGAGCTGCTCGCCGCCGCTTCCCTCACTCTGGACGCTGCTGCGCTAACCGAACTCGACCGGGCGAGCGCCGCGTAGCCAGTCCGCTACTCTAGGAACGAGCGTCGCGGCGCCGGCCGGGGCCGGGACCGGGTCGCCGAGACGAGCTCGAGGCGGAGCCACTTGCTCGTCTCGAGAGCATCCCCCACCCTGTGCGCGCGGAGCTGTTCCAGGAGCCGCAGGATCTCCGCCTGAATGAGGTCCGCATTCTCGGGGGGCACGGCCCGGCTCTGGAGCAGCGCGCGGCTCCGCGACAGTTCGTGACCGATCCGTGGCACCAGGAGGTGCCAGAGGAACGACTTGGCCTGCAGGACCCGCTGCTCGACGGGCTCCGGCTCCGGCCGACCGGACACGCGGAGGGAGTCGGCGACCTGTCGGAGGACGGACGGCGCCACGCCGCCCAGTTCGTTCAGCTCCCGTACGATCTGCCCGGTCTCGACGATCTGGGCGTGAATCCGGGTCCACGTCTCCTCGAGAGAGGTCAGCTCTTGGTCGGCGACCTCCAGATGGCCATCGGCCCGTCGGATGTCGCCCTCGCGCAGAGCCCGACGAAAGCCGACCAGCTCGGAGTCGACCTTTGCGGTACCTGACCTTTCGGAAAGGCGGTTTCGGGCGCGGCACACCTGGCGGTATCGGTCGAGCAGCCCGCCGACGATGATGGGCGTGAGCTCCTTACGTACCTTCCATGCCTCGTGGGCGTCGCCCTGGGCTCGGGCGGTCTCGAGCGTGCGCGTGAGGTCCGACACGTCGATCCCGAGTCCTTTCCCGACCTCGAGCAGCTCGTCGGTGAGACCCTGTGCGCGTTTGGCCATCAGGTCGGCGCCCGTCGAGGTCGTGGTGCTCTGGGGTCCGTCCGACGCCGCGGCGGCCTGGGCGGGCTGCACCGGCACCGCTGCCTCGGGTGGCGTCTCGGGGCGTCGCGGCTCTGCCTCGTCTTGAGATTTCGATAGGGTCTGCTTTGGAGGAACTGGTCCTGGAGCGGCTGGCTCCGCAGCAGCTTCCTGAAGCTCCAGGAACAGGTCGATCGGCAGGCCACACACGGCGCAACTTGGGCCCTCAGGTGGGCCCGCCGTTCCACATACGGGACAGTCTACCATCCAACCCCCCCTCGAGGCGGGTGGCAGCGACCCCCGGAAGCCGAGAACTAGTAGGTCTGCTGCGTGCGTCCGCCTTCGACGCGCTGGTCAGTGCGTACAGATATGCATCGGAAGGCGTAAGAAACCCACGGAGGCCGCGCTGTCTCCTGGGCCCCGTCCGGGTCGACCCTGCCGGGGTCGCTCGGCTACTTCGGGGGCCAGAGGTACGCTACGCCGCCCCGGCCACGGAAAGGGTCCGGACCAGCAGTGCCGGCGTTGCCACGCCTTCCACCAGCTCGGGGGACGAGCCGACCGCCCCCACGTTGGCGATCAGCGACGGCTGGCCAGGTGGCGCCAGGACGACCCCCCCGACCGTACCGCCCCGGATGGGCTCGGCGATCTTCCCGTGCCGGATCCGGTAGCCGATTCGGACCTCGCCTCCAAACGCACCAGACAGGGGGTCGGGGACCGCGCTCCCGAACTGCTGGAGCCAGATCCCGTCGCCGGCCGCCTCGGCCAGCTCCTCATCGGAGCCTCCCGATCCCGGCTGGAAGACCAGGGTCGTGGACGCGAGCGCTGGGGGGGCCAAGAACCTCCGCCAGTCTAGGTAGAACCCACCGCGGCCCCGTAGCGCGTTCCCGGTGGACTGAGTGTCGAAGACGCCGGCGTACCGCGTATCGTACAGCAGTTCGGAAACCCGGCCGTGGTCGAGGATCGTGCGGGACCGCTGGATCGTCCCCTCGTCATCCGTTCGCCCGGACGAGATACCCCACGGTACGCGTCCATCGTCAACGAGGGTCACGAGTTCGGAGCCGAGAGCCGCACCGGGCTCCGGAGCCATCTGACGGAGTCGCCCTGCGCCCGAGCATCGGAGCCCGATGACGGGTGGGAGGATCGTGGCGAGCACCGAGGCCGGCAGGATCACGGGAAGGTTCCCGGTGGGCGTCGGCTCGGCCTCCCGCACAGCGCGTGCGTGACGTTTCATCTCCTCGGATAGCGGACCGGCTCGATCGGGGTCGAGACGTCGGGTCGTCTCGTTGACCCAGTACTCGCCTGGGGGCCGTCCTTCAGGCCCTCCGACCGCGCGAACGGCAAACTCGAGCTCTACGAGCGTGTGTCGACACGAGGTGCTGAGCCCGGCGGAGTTCCGCACGCTGCTCTCGAGCAACGTCGCCCGGACGGAGCCAAAGGTCGGCAGCACGCCGGATTGGCCCTCGAACGGGGCCAGGAGTGATTCGACGAAGGCCTGGACGGAGTCCATCGGACGGGCCCACAAGGTCTCGTCGCAGACCTCCACCGCCGCGTCCGCGCCGGCACGCGGCCCGGGGAGCTCGACCCTCTTGGCCGGAAACTGTGTCCGGGGAGCAAGCCGCTCCGCATCGGCCTCAGCGGTTCGGATCCCCGCGTCGGACAGGTCCGTCGAGGCCTGGAAGCCGATTCCGAACCCCCCATCTCGGGGCCGAAACACGCGCAGGCCGAAGCCCTCGAGCTCGAGGGGCCCCCGGACGAGCTCGATGCTCGGGCCCGTGAAGTGGACCTCGTAGCGTCGCGCGCGTTCGCCGTACACCTCCCACGGCTCTGGCAGATGGAGACGGTCCGCCACGTCGACGGCAGTGCGCGCGGTCGAGTCGGGTGGAGTCATGCGGGTCCCACCACGGCTGTCGACAGCAGGTAGGTTCCACCGCTCCCGACGGGAAGGCTGTCGGTGTGCCCCTTTCCACAAAATCCAGGCGTCATCACGAAGTCGGTCGGCCGGGACACGCCGCGCACCTGACGCAGGACGTCGAGCACCTTGCCGGACAGGGCCATCGACTTCACGAGACCGGTCAGGCGACCGTGTTCGATGCGTCGACCTTTCTTCACCTTGATCTGCATCTGGCCGCCGAGGGGATCCTCGATCCCGCTGGTCGTGTGCTCGAGGAGGACTCCGTCCTTGACCTCTTGGACCAGTTCCTCGAGGGTCTGGTCCCCCGGTTCGATGTACGTATTCGTCATCCGGACAAAGAGCCGGCTCAGAAAGTCCGACCGCCGGGCGTTCCCGGTGGGTGTCGTTCGGAGAGCGCTCGCGGTCACCCGGTCGTGGAGCGCACCGACGAATCGGCCCTTGTCGATCAGCAGGTTACGCCGAGTCGGAGTCCCCTCGTCATCGAACCGGAGCGTACCGAAGCCCTCGGGGCGCGTACCGTCGTCCACGAGCGTGAGGATGTCCGGACCGAGAACGCGGCCCATCAAGGGGCTGAGATACGATCGGTCCCGCAGAAACTGGTCCGCCTCCGTCCCATGCCCGAAGGACTCGTGGGCGAACGTGCCTGCCGTCGCCGGATCCAGCAGAACCTCCATCGGTCCGGCCGGGGCGGTATGCGCCGTCAGGAGCTGCTTGGCTTCCCGGGCGATTTCGGTCACCGCGGCCTCGGTGAAGATGCCATACCGTTCCCAGCCGCCGACGGCCCCGGTCGTCAGGTAGTCGAACTCGACCTGACCGTTCTCGACGGCCACGGCCGTCGCAAAGCCGCCCGCCCGACACAACAGCTGATACGCCTTCGCACCGGCGCTGTTGAGATAGTACCGCTCCTCGTCGTTCCAGTTTAGGCTCACGGCGCTCTCGGTCACCCCGGGGACCGAGCTGGCCCATGCGAGGATGTCCTTGCCCAGGGCGGTCAACTGATCTGGGTCTGCATCGCCCACGGGCCGAGCGGGTCGCTCCGTCCACTCCTTCCGGAGAGTCGAAGCCTCCCCCGGGGGCGGGCCCCCTGGGACCGCCTTCGAGAGCTGGTGCAGGACGGAGTCAGTGGCGCGGGCAATCGAGGACGGGTCCAGGGAGGACGTGGCACCCTCGATCCATCGTTCGCCTCCCCAGACCCGGATGACGGCACCCTTCAGACGAGGAGTCTGAGACGCCGTGACCGACCGACGATCCATGCGGACACCCGCACCACGGTCGGCTTGGGCCAGGATCTCGGCGAATGGCGTCCTCTCTGCGAGCCTGCCGAGGGCGCGGGAAAAGTCCGCTTCAGAGTCGCGGAGGTCACTCACGGTTTCCACTTCCGGCTAGGTCCACTCCTCACAGCGCAGGAGACAAAGGAGGCTCAAGCCGGCTGAGCTTCCCGCCTATTAGAGCCTCTGCGTAAGAATCCGTGCGTTTCTGCTGTGCCCTGGCGGGTCCTCGGGCGGCGTGTGCTCGAGGTAGGGCCCGTCGGTAGCTCCAAGAGCGGCTCCGACTTCCTCCGCCCAGCATCGGCGGCAGGTGCGGGCATGGTGGATCGGGTCTACAAGGGCGGAATTCCGGAGCTCCGACGGGCGCTGAGCGACCTTCGGCGGGAGTTCTCCAAGCTCGACTCGGGCACGGACTGGGTG
>JASHPT010000067.1 GCA_030037955.1 Thermoplasmata archaeon | reverse complement strand
GAGCTGGAGGATCAGCATCACCCGGGCATCGATGACCGGGACCCGCGCCGTCTCGAGGGCGGTGCGGGCCTTGCCGAGGTCGAGCGAGAGCCTGGGCGCGGGAATGGCTTCGAAGGCGCCCCCGCCGGCACACAGCCGCAGCGAATAGTATCCCACGGACCGCCGGCTCCGGACCCGGCTCAGAGCACGACCGCCCGACGGACGCACTCGTCGACGATGTCGTCCACGTCGAGCCGCTCCTCTTCCTGGAGAATCTGCACCAGCGAGGTCCGCGTCGCGGGGCGGTCCGGGACGGCCTGGCAGCAGAGACCCGGCCGCGTCGAGATCCTGTAGGTGCCGATCTGCTTCGCGACGCCCTCGATCTCCTGCTTGTCGAAGCCGATCAGCGGCCGGACGATCGGCATCTGGACCGCCGCCGTTGCCGACCGCATGTTGCTGAGCGTCTGCGAAGCGACCTGGCCCAAGGCCTCCCCCGTGACCAGGAAGGTGGCGCGCTCCCGCTCGGCGATGCGCTCGGCCGACCGCCACATGAACCGTCGGCACATCACGCAGCCGACGTGGCGGTCGGTGTTCCGCATCAGCGTGATCTGCGTCGGTCCGTGCGGCAGCACGTACAGCGGCACCTTGCGCCCGTGCGAGCTCTCCAAGGCCCGGAGGTGGTCGACCACTTTTTCGAGCGGAGAATCGTCGGTGAACGGTCGGTTGTCCATGTGGACCGCGATCATGTCATGGCCCTGACGGAGCATGTAGTGGAGCGCGACGGGCGAGTCAATCCCTCCGCTCATCAGCATCACGCCGCGGCTCATCGATCGCTCGGAGCGAGCACCCCGTATTTGACGATGCCCGCGGCGCCGTTCCGCGTTAAATAGGGTGCCTAGGTGGCTCCCGCGTGTCGAGCCCCGGGGTTCCGGCGGTCGCGCTGTACGTGCTGGAGGCGGGATCGGGCGACCCCGTCCTCCTGCTGCACGGACTCGGGGGAGACCACACGGTCTGGGACTATCAGGTCACAGCGATCGCGAAATCCTACCGGGTTCTCGCCCCCGACCTGCGGGGGCACGGGAGGTCTCCCCTCCCGGAAGGCGCACGGTACACCTTCGCCGAGATGGAGGCGGACGTCTGGAACCTGCTCGACAGCCGTGGCGTCGCACCCGCTCACATCGCCGGCATCAGCGGCGGGGGTCTGCTCGCCCTGCAGCTTGTGCTCGACGCACCGGCCAGGTTCCGGAGCCTTGCCCTCTTCGGTGCCATGGGCCATATGGACAACCACACCCGAGCGGTCGGCCAGAACTGGGCGGACACCCTGAAGGACGAGGGGCCGGCCGCCTACTCTCGTCGCCTCGCGATGGACCTCTTCGCGCCGGACTGGCTGGAGGCCAACCTCGACCTCGCCGAACGGATCGCGAAGTCGCAGGAAGAACGCAACCTGCGCGGAGTCGTGCAGTGGGCCTTGGCGATGAAGGACTTCGACGTCCGTCCCCGGCTCGGCACGGTGCGGACCCCGACACTCATCGTTCACGGACTGGAGGACAGTGTCGTGGACCCCTCGCACGCTCGGCTGCTTCGTCAGGCGATACCGGGCTCCGAGGTCCGGCTCCTCCCGAACACGGGGCACTTGATCCCGATCGAGCGGCCGGAGGAGACGGCGAAGCTCCTGGTCGACTGGTTCCACCGGCACGGGGCGGCCCCCAGTCCCCACGGAACGCAATAAGAACGTCCGAGGCCTTCCCCGGTCAGAGTCGATGCCCGACCCCTCGGTGGACCAACTGAAGGCTCGTATCGCCCAGCTGGAGCGGCAGGTCGCTGATCTTACGCAGCGTCTCTCGGTGTACGAGCGGGCCAATCAGCCGCGACAGGAGAATCCGGTCGACCGCAAGACGGTCTCGGAAAAGGTCGTGTACGACTGGCAGTCGTGACCGGCACCGGTGCGGATCCGGACGACCCTTGGAAGCGGCTGGGCCTCCGGCTCGAGACCCTCCCCACCGACCCCGTACCGGCGGACCGGGCCGAGGCGGCGGTAATCGTCCTGGCCCGCTCTCACGACCAGGGGCTCGAGGTCCTGGCCGAACAGAGGGCGCAGCGCGACGGAGACCCCTGGTCCGGGCAGGTCGGGCTCCCGGGCGGCCGACGGGACCCGCAGGACCGGACGCTGACCGACACCGTCCTCCGGGAGCTCGGGGAGGAGGTCGGTCTCCCGAGCGATGCGGTCGAGGGCCCGCCGCGGCTCTTCGGGATCCGCCGGGCCCGGCCCTCCGGGCTCCGGGTCGCGGTGTTCCTCGGGCGGCTCGCTGCCGCCCAGATGCCCACCGGCCGGGTCGATCCCGAGGAGATCGCCGGGACGTTCTGGCTTCCGTTCGACGAGCTCCGGCACGTGGAGAGCCGCCCGCGGTCGACGATCTTCGGGGAGCTGCCGGTCGAGACCGTCGAGCACGACGGTCACATCGTCTGGGGCTTCACCCTTCGCGTGCTGCGTGACATCCAGCAGTGGCTGGAGTCGCCCGCCCCCATGCCCGAGCCGGGGCCGACGGCCCCAACCCGTAGCCAGGCGTTGTAGCGCGTCCTACGCCTCCCGCTGCTGGGCCGACTCGCCGAGGGCCGAGCGCCGCGGCGTTTCACAAAACGTTTATAAACCCTATTTAAATGGAACCGCGGGGGATTTGATGCCAAAGATCCGGATCGAGAACGTGGTCGCGTCGACCTCTCTCGGGGATGAACTCGACCTCCAGTCGATTGCGCTGGGCCTGGATGGCGCCGAGTACGAGCCCGAGCAGTTTCCGGGCCTCATCTACCGCCTCAAGCAGCCGAAGACCGCGATTCTCCTGTTCCGCTCCGGCAAGGTGGTCTGCACCGGTGCCAAGAGCATGAACGAGGTCGAGCAATCGATCCAGACGGTCTCTCAACAGATCAAGAAGGGCGGGCAGAAGATCAACATGCACCCGCGGATCGAGGTGCAGAACATCGTCGCCAGCTCGGACCTGGGCGCCGAGATCAACCTCAACGCGATCGCCGTGACCCTCGGCCTGGACCGGGTCGAGTACGAACCCGAACAGTTCCCTGGCCTCGTCTGCCGGATTGAGGAGCCGCGCGTTGTGGTGCTCCTCTTTGGCAGCGGTAAGCTGGTCTGCACCGGGGCCCGCAAGCCCTCGGACGTGGAGCTCGCCGTCAACAAGATCACGGAAGAGCTGCGCGGGGCCGGCCTGCTCCGATAGACCGACGCGGAGGGGCGGCGTGACGCTCCCCGCCGACCTACCGGTCGTCGACCACCACTGTCACCTTTCCCCGGGGGGGGAGGGCGTCGCGGCGGCGCGGCGCTTCGAACGAGCCGGCGGCACGCATCTGTTCGTTACGACGCACAACTGGAACCACCGTCCGCTACGGACGGTGGAGGACTACCGGGTCCAGTTCGAGGAAATGGAGGCGCTGACGCGCCATGTGAGAGCGGAGACGCATCTCGGCACCTCCCTCGTCATCGCTCCGTATCCGGTCGACCTCCTCCGATTGTCGGAAGACCTCGGGCTCGGACCCGCGGGCGAGGTCCACGCACAGGCCCTGGACCTGGCAGGCCGATGGGTTGCGGAGCATCGTGCCGTGGCTCTCGGGGAGGTCGGCCGCCCTCATTTCCCGGTCCCGCCAGAGGTAGCCCGACTCGTAGAGTCGATACTCGAGCACGCCTTCGAGGTGGCCCGCGACCAGTCCTGCCCGGTCGTCGTTCACTCCGAGGACCTTAGCTCGGAGGGCTACGCGGAGCTCGCCGACCTGGCGCGTCGCGTGGGGCTTCCCACGGAACGGGTCGTGAAGCACTATGCCCGCAGCCGGCAGTCCCAGGAGAGGCGTGCCGGTGTCACCCCGTCCTTCCTCGCCCGCCGGGAGCTGGTCCGAGACGTGCTGCCGGACCCGGCTCCCTGGTTTCTCGAAACGGACTTTCTGGACGACCTCGGGAGGCCAGGAGCCGTGCTCGACATCGCGACGGTCCCGAAGCGGGCGGCGTGGATCGCCCGCGAGCAGCCGGATCTCGTCGAACGGCTCCGGATCCCCTTCGTGGAGTCCGTGACCCGGGTCTACGGATTCCAGCCCGAGGGCCCGGCCGGGAGACCCACATGACGGAGCGGCTGCGGGGAGTCCTGGTCGTCATCGAGGGCATCGACGGCGTGGGCAAGTCGACCTTGCAGCGAGAGCTCGCGCGCCGATGGCGACGCCGGGGCCTGCGGGTTCACCTGACGACCGAGCCCTCGAAAGGGGTCTCCGGGCAGCTCGCCCGGAGGGAGGCGGCCGGCGACCCATGGGTGGCGGCGCAAGCGTTCACGGAGGACCGGCGTCGGAGCCGGCCGGCGGTCGAAGCCGCACTGCGGGCGGGCCGAGTGGTGGTCCAGGATCGATCGTTCTACTCCACGCTTGCGTACCAAGGCAGTTCGCTCACGTTCGCGCGGCGGCGGGCGCTGACCGTCCTTCAGCGGAAGGTGGCCCGGACTCCGGACCGGGTGCTCTGGCTCGACCTTCCGGTCGCCACGGCTGTCGGGCGGATGGCACGGCGCGGCCGCTCCCGAGAGGCGACGGAGGCGGTCGCCGTCCTCCGGCGCGCACGCACGGCGTACCGGCGTCTCGCGCGAGGTTCGGGGTGGGTCCGTCTGGACGCCCGCCAGAGTCCGGCCGAGGTGGCAGACGCCGCGGACCGGGCGCTGGCGCCGTGGCTGGCCCGACGGCTCCGCCCGACGCGGAGCGGAGCTTAATCTGTCCGTGGATACCCTCGGTCCGTTCCGGCATGACAAGCATCCTGGTGCGCGAGGAGACCCTCGACCCCGGGTTCGTCCCTCCGAACCTGCCCGGGCGGGAACGGGAGTACCGGGCCCTGGAGGAGCGGTACCGGGCACGACTCGCCCGTGGAGTCCCGTACCACTCGCTCATCACGGGTGGCGTGGGCAGCGGCAAGACGGCGCTGGCCCGTCGCTTGTCGGAGGACGTCAAGGACCGGGTGAAGATTGGCGGCGTGGCGGTCCATCCGCTGTACGTGAACTGCTGGCGCCGCGCCAGCGACCGAACCGTCCTGCTGGACCTGCTGCGCGGCGTCGGAGTGTCGTTGCCGGACCGGGGCTATGGACTCTCCGAAATGCTCGACGTCTTCGAGCAGGGGATCCGACGGGACCCCCGGCATCTCCTGATCGTCCTCGATGAGGTTGGCGCGCTCGTGCGTCAGGGGACCAAGCTGGTCTATCTCCTGTCCCGCGCCCACGAGGTGGGTCTCGGCTCGATCTCCCTCGTCCTGATCGCGCCGGACGATGTCCTCCCGTTCCTCGATGCGGCGAGCCGGTCCTCGTTCGGCGTGACGCATCGGCTCCACCTCCCTCCGTACACGGGGGAGCAGCTCGAGGCCATTCTCGCGGCCCGGGCCAAGCTGGCTCTGCGTCCGGGATCCTTCAGTCCCGAGGTCCTGGCCCAGGTCGCCCGTACGGCGGCGGGGTCGGGAGACGCCCGATTCGCCCTGGAAGTGCTGTCCAGCGCCGCCCAGGCGGCGGAAGCGGACGGACGAGCCGAGGTTTCGGCCGAGGACGTTCGTGCGGCCAAGGGGTCGATTGCGCCCACCCTGACCGAGGAGAAGCTGACCGGGCTCTCCGACACCGCACTGCTCGTGCTTCTCGGACTGGCCCGCACGCTCAAGGGGCCGAAGAGCAACGCGACGACCGAGAAGGTTCGTCAGACGTATGCCGTGGTCGCCGAGGAGCACGGGGCGAAGCCGATGAGCCGCGTCACCTTCTGGCGCACCGTGAAAGAGCTGGAACGGGACGGATTGGTCGACGTCGAGCCTGCCGCATCCGGGCAGTCTGCTCGTCTCGCCATGAACGAACTGCCGGCGAGCACGCTGGCGCTCCTCGTTGAGGAGCGCGTGAAAGTCGGCCGCTCTCGGAAACGATAAAGGAGCCACGCCGCTCGGCACTTCCTCGGCCCATGGCGAGCTCCCCACCGGCGTCCCCGCGGACCCTTCCCGAATGGATCCGCGTGCGACCTCCCACCGGCAGGAACTATCCGGAGGTTCGCACGCTGCTCGCCTCGTATCGTCTCGGGACGGTCTGTCAAGAGGCGCACTGCCCGAACCTCTCCGAGTGCTGGTCGGCCGGCACCGCGACGCTGATGTTGCTCGGGACCGAGTGCACGCGTCGGTGTGCCTTCTGCGCTGTGACCACGCACTGGCCCCGGGGCGTGGTCGATGCATCGGAGCCGGACCGCGTGGCAGAAGCGGTGGAGGCGTGGGGGCTGCGGTACGTCGTCCTCACCCAGGTCTGCCGCGATGACCTCGAGGATGGCGGCGCCGATCTCATGGCCGCGACCGTACGGGCCATCCGTGCCCGCGCTCCGGGCACGCGGGTCGAGCTGCTGATCGGAGACCTCGGCGGCCGGGAGGCGTCCCTCGACACGGTGCTCGAGAGTCGGCCCGATGTGCTCGCCCACAACCTCGAGACGATCCGAAGGCTAACGACGTACGCCCGGGACCACCGTGCCGGCTACGACCGGTCCCTTCGAGTACTGGCTCGGGCGAAGGAGCTGGCCGGCCCTCGTCAGGTCACGAAGAGTTCTCTGATGCTCGGCCTGGGGGAGGAGGACGCGGAGCTGGCCGTCGCCTTCCGAGACTTGAGGGCGGCCGGCGTGGACCTTCTCACCCTCGGGCAGTATCTGCGACCCTCGGCGGCCCATGCTCCGGTCGCCCGCTACCCCACGCCCGAGGAGTTCGATGCGTTGCGGCAAGCGGCGCTCGCGGAGGGGTTCTCGGGTGTCGAGGCCGGGCCGCTGGTGCGGAGCTCCTACCGGGCCGAGGAGCTTTATCAGGGAGTGGTTGGGGCGCGGGGGACGTAACGCATGGCGAAGAAGGCTCGGAAGAAGCTCGAGGAGGCGGCCGAGCCTCCCTTCCAGTTCCCGGCCTTCAACCTCGGCGAGTTCCTGACCCACGAGTTCGAGATGACCACGGCCACGACGATCGCGCTCATCGTCGCG
>JASHPT010000066.1 GCA_030037955.1 Thermoplasmata archaeon | reverse complement strand
TCGGTCATCGTCGCGGTCGTCATCGGCACGGTCGAGCTGCTCGGTGTCCTGGCGTCGGAACTGGGCCTCACCGGCGGTCCCTTCGGCTTCTGGACGACGATGAACTGGCTCAACAACTCGAACGGGCCCTACGGCATCGAGATCTGGGGCTGGTGCGGGATCGTCATCATCGCCCTGTTCGTCGGCAGCTGGGTCGTGTCGATCGCGATCTACCACTGGAAGCACATCGAGGAGGTCGGGTTCGGCAAGCCTCCCTCGGCCCTCGAAGCCACCCCCGTAGATAACCGGCCGTCGGGAGAATCCACCTAGGCGCGGGGCCGAATCCGGCGGCTTGCCGGCGTCCGGTCACCACGCCGGGGGCTGGCGTCCCCTCCGTCGGCGCAGCAGGGCGGTGCAGCGACCGAACGGCTCGCCACAGACCTTCCACCCCCGGGGAGACCCGGTGGCCTGGTAGTCGACGATCGAGAACAGGAACCGTGGCTCGAAGACCGACGCGGTCTCGGCGAGCGATGGCCGATGGGGGGGCCCGATCTCCGACCGGACCTCGCGCGGGATCCAGGTGAGCAGGAACGGGCTCCCGGCGCGAAGGACGCGATAGACCTCTTGGCTGTAGGAAGCGCGCGAGCGCATCGGGAGCGAATGGAAGCACCCGGTGTCGAGGGCGGCCGAGAACGCTCCCGAGGGGTACGGGAGCCTCGCCGCATCGGCGACGCGGAAGTCGGCCCGGACGCCCGACCGTCGGGCCCGGGCGGAGGCGATCGCGATGGCGGTGGAGGAGAGGTCCACGCCGCTGGCCCGAAGGCCCTGCTTCCGGAGCCAGATCACGTTCGTGCCGGCGCCACAGCCGATGTCGAGGACCGAGGCTCCGCGCGGGATCCATCGCTCCCGGACGGCACGCACGAGCCACGGCGACGGGTGCGGGGAGAACCAGGGCATCCGTCGATAATCTTGCCGGGCGTACCAGTCCTCCCACGCCTCGAACTCCCGTCGGTCGGCGGGACTCTGGCTACCACCCGTTGGCGCAGCGGCCATACCGGCCCCGGCGGAGGCCGGACGGGATTAAGGTGTGTGGGGCGGCGGGCCCCACCCCGACCGCCCGCCGAGGTTCTCCCGGAGGGCCGGAGCCGGCCGGGGCCGTCGACCCAATAAGTCAATATACTGGACAGTCAATAGGCTTGACTAATGACGACGCGGTCGGTATCCAGGCCGAACGACGAGGGAGTGCCCCTGCCCGCGCTGCTGCTGGCGACCCGCGGGACTTACACGAACGCGATCCGGCAGGCGCAGGCCCGGGCTGGATGCCAGGATGTCCCGGCGTCCGGGGAGTTCATCCTCAGCGCGATGGAGTGGAGCGACGCCAGCATCGAGAGCGTCGTCCGCTGGTTGGGCGTCACCAAGCAGGCCGTCAGCCAGGCCGTGGACGCCCTCGTGGTCCGGGGATACCTCGACCGGCTCCAGGACCCGTCGGACCGACGACGGGTGAAGCTGGCCCTGACCGACCGGGGGCACACGGCCGGTCGGGCCGCGAGGACGGCCATTCGACAGGTGGATCATGAGCTGGAGGCCCGAGTCGGCGCCGAGGCGCTCGCCCACGCCCGCGCGACCCTGCGGGCCCTCCTCGAGATCAAGCGGAAGACGCCCGGGCCGGGCTCGCAGGGGGTTCCATGAGCGCTGCCCCGCTGGCCCGGGTCGCGGACCGGGACGAGGACTTCGCCAAGCTCGGCGTCCAGCGGGGGCCGGTCGAGCCGTGGGAGGACGGGATGCGGACCTCCGGCGGCCCCGGCAGCTACGAGTGGTGGTACTTCGACTCGCACCTCGACGACGGGTCATCGCTCGTGATCACGTTCTACACCAAGTGGCTGTTGAACCCGAAGAGTCCGGAGGCGCCGATGGTCCAGGTCGACCTGGACCGGCCCGGTCAGCCGAAGCGGCAACTGTTCGTCCATGCCACGCCGGCGGAGTTCCGCGCGAGCACGACCCAGTGTGACGTCCGGATCAAGGACTGCACGTTCCGCGGCGACCTCCACACCTATCGGATCCAGGTCGTCGGCGAGGGCCTCACGGTCGACGCGGAGCTGGTCGGGCAGGTGCCGTCCTGGCGGCAGGCCACCGGGGTCACCTACTTCGGAGCCCACGACGAGCACACCTTCGCCTGGCTGCCCTCGGTTCCCCAGGGACGCGTGACCGCGACGATCACGGTGCCGGGCGCCGCGCCCGAGACGCTCACCGGGATCGGCTACCACGACCACAACTGGGGGGATGTGGCGATGTCGAAGCTGCTCAACCACTGGTACTGGGGCCGGGCGCAGGCCGGGCCCTACTCGGTCATCGCGGCGTATCTCTACGCCGAGAAGGCCTACGGACATGCCGAGCTGCCGCAGATCCTGATCGCCAAGGACGGTCAGATCGTCGCCGACCAGTCCTCGAAGGTGCGGCTCGTCCTGGAGGACGTCTTCACCGATGCCCACAGTGGGAAGCCGGTGGCCAACCGGGTGATCTACGAGTACCGGCAGGACCCGCAGGTCCGCTACCGGGTGATCTTCCAGCGGAGCCAGACCCTCCTCGACCAGAAGTTCGCGGACACTGTCACCGGGATCAAGCACGCCCTCGCCCGCCTGGCGCGAGTGGACGGCGCCTACCTCCGCTTCAGCGGCACCGTGACGGTCGAGAAGTACGACGGAGACCGCCTCGTGGAGACGGCGAGCGACCCCGGGATCTGGGAGCTGATGTATCTGGGCCATGTCGAATGAACGGAGACCACGGATGACGGGCTGCGACCGCGACGATCACGCGATTCCCGGAACGGAGGCGCTCCCGTGACGCCCGCCCGGGAGCCGGCGGCCGGGCCGGTGAATGAGGCCCTGCCGAAGCAGCTCGAGCGGCTGCTGGAAGGGACCGGGGTCCGGCCCTCCGACACCGGCGGTGCGATCACGTTCCGGGGCGAGGATCCGCTCTTCCCGAGCGCGATCCGCCTCGGCTCGGTGTTCGCGCTCTCGGCCATGGCCGCCGCCGTCGGCGCCGCGGCCATCTGGAAGCTGCGGAGCGGCCAGGGACAGGACCTCTCGATCGACCTGCGGCGGTCCTCGCACGGGATCGACCCGGAGCTCACCTTCGGGCCGACGATCAACGGATGGCCGTATCCGAACCCGATCGGCAACAACCACCCGTTCTCCGTCTTTCCCTTCGCCACCCGGGACGGCCGCTGGGTCTACCCGTCGGCGGTCTATCCGGCGCAGCAGTTCGCGTGGACGGACTTCTTCAACTGCGGACGCAACCACCATGCCGTGGCCGCCGCCATCAGTAAGTGGGACTCGCTCGAGCTCGAGAACGCCGCCAACGAGGCCGGTCACACGCTCTGCATCGCGCGCACGGCCGAGGAGTGGGCGAAGCATCCCCAGGGCCAGTACCTCGCGAAGGAGCCGGTCATCGCCGTGCGGAAGATCGCCGACGGGAAGCCGCAGCCGCTCGGTCCGGCCCGGCGCCCGCTGTCCGGCATCCGGGTCCTCTCCGCCACGCATGCCGTCGCCGGCCCCGTCGTCGGACGGACGCTGGCCGAACAGGGCGCCGACGTGCTCCAGTTCAACCCCGTCGACGAGTTCGAGCATCCGTGGGTCTATGACGACGCGAACGTGGGCTTCCGGTCGACCTTCCTCGACCTCCGGCGCCCCGACAACGCGCTCAAGGCCCGGGGCCTCGCGAAGGAGGCCGACGTCTTCGTGGACAACTTCCGGGGCCGCAAGCTCTCGAACTTCGGCCTCTCCCCGGAGCAGCTCGCCGCCGACCACCCGGGCATCGTCGTCGTGAGCGTCCGGTGCTACGGGTGGGGAGGTCCCTGGTCCGACCGCGGCGGCTTCGACATGCTCGGGTCGGCCTCCTCGGGCGTCGCGATGGCGGAGGGCGAGAACGGCAAGCCGTCGATGCCTCCGACCGCGCTCATCAACGACTACGTGACGGGCTACATGGGCGCCGCCGGGGCCACCGCGGCCCTCGTCCGCCGGGCGAAGGAGGGCGGCAGCTACCACGTGACCGTGAGCCTCGCTCGGAACGCCATGTGGTACCTCACCCTCGGGCTCGTGCCGCCCGAACAGCGGACCTTCGCGGAGAACCCGTTCCGCCGCTTCGACGAGCTCGTGAACAAGCCGGCGGAACTGCTCCCGATCGTGATGAAGCTCCGAGAGCGTCTCCTGCCGCCCGACCTCATCGAGCGGGATACGGTGCTCGGCCGGGTCAAGCGCCTCGCGCCGGCGGTGCAGTTCTCGCGGACGCCCGGCGACTGGGCGGACCCGATCCTCACCCCGTATGGGGCCTCCAGCCCGACGTGGCTGTCGCGGGGGGCCGCGTAGGGCGAGTTCAGATCTGGTGGCCTTCCTGGACCGAGACCGAACGGATCCGTTTGGGCCGGAGGTTCAATTCCGCCACGAGGACCGGCACCTGGGCCCCGCTCGTCCCTGGCAAGCACCCCCAGCCGGTCCCATCTCAGGGTACCACGCTCCGTTCCCGTTCGCTGGAATGGTTATGCCGCGCCGGCCGCTAGGACGCACCGTGACGCCCAAGTTCACGGTCAAAGTCTATCGAGCGGAGGAGGGCGGATACTGGGCCGAGTGCTCGGAACTCCCTGGATGCTTCACCGACGGAGCAACAATCCCCGAGGTCCGGAAGAACGCCCGGGAGGCGATTTCCCTCTACATCGAGACATTGGCCGAGCGGGCGGCCCGTCCCCATTCGTCTGCGCACCGGGGCCGCCCGGTCACCGAGCTCAGCTTCGCACTCGCGCCGGCCTGACCCCCTGTCGTGAGCGTCCTGGCAGACGTCTCCGGTCCGGAAGCGATCAAGGCGTTTCGTGAGGCGAGCCCTTCGGGGGCCTCCGGTCGCCTAGGGCGAGTTCAGATCTGACGACCCTCCTGGATCGACACGGGCCGGATCCGGCCGAGCAGGAGGCTGGCGGCTGCCACGAGGACCAGCACCCATGCCGCGAGCCCCGCCACGCAGTACGGCCAGTACAGCGTCACCGAGCTCGACACCGCGAGCGTCGCAGTCGCCGGAGCCCCGCGGTACGCCTCGAAGAGGAGGCTCTCCATGTCGTTCCACGGCGACAGGTACAGCACGGCGGCCGGGAGGGCCACGTAGAGCTGGGCGAAGCCGAAGATGTACGAGAGGACCAGCGGCACGAACTCGATGAAGCTCAGGCTGCGGAGCGTGAGGTAGTTCACGACGACGAGCACGAGCACCGTGCCGAGACCCATCATGAAGGCACCCGCCAGCACAGAGACCCCCACGAGGCCGGCGAGGTTGGCCGGTCCGATGGCGGTTCCGAAGTGGGCGCTGAACAGCCCGCTCACGAGGCCCGCCATCACGAGACTGAGGAGCACGCCGATCGCCGCGGCCGCGACCAGGAGGGATGCGACGTAGGACACGGGGGTCAGCCGGGTGTATCGGAAGGAGAAGGCCAGCGCCTCGGTCCCGTAGGTGAGGCTGCTCGCGATGCTCATCGCGACGATCGTCAGCGAGAACAGGGCGATGATCGCGAACCAGGCCGACGTGTAGCCGACCTCGGACGGCCGGGTGTGCGCGAGCCCGACCGAGAACACGTACGCGCCCAGGACGAACCAGAACGC
>JASHPT010000065.1 GCA_030037955.1 Thermoplasmata archaeon | reverse complement strand
GAGCGTGCCGCACTGCTCGTCGCCCTGCGAACGAAGGGGGAGACGGACGCAGAGATCGGGGCCTTCGCCCGCCTGCTCCGGCGGCGGGCGGTTCCGTTTCCCGGACCACGGCGGGACGGAGCCGTCGACCTCTGCGGCTCCGGCGGAGCCCGCACACCCTCCTTCAACGTCGGTACCGTCAGCGCCTTCGTGGTCCGGGCGGCCGGGGTTCCGGTCGCGAAGCACGGAAACCGCAGCGCCCGTGGAAGCCTGCGGGGCTACGCGGGCTCCAGTGACTTGCTGGAGGCCCTCGGACTTCCAATCGTCACCTCTAGCGACTTCCCCCGGGAGAGCTACCGACGCTATGGCATCGCCTTCCTCCACGCACCGCTGTTCCACACGGCAACCAGTGCGGTGATGGCCGTTCGGCGTGGACTGGGGATCCCCACCATCTTCAACCAGCTGGGGCCGCTCACGAACCCTGCCGGCGTCCCGTTCCAGGTGGTCGGATGCCCGACCCCGGAAATGGCACTGCGCATGGCTCGCGTGCTTCCGGCGCTCGGGGTCCCGAAGGGACTGGCCGTGGCAAGTGCCGAGGGGGCGGACGAGTTCTCCCCGGTGGGTAGGTCGTCCGCGGTCCTCTGGACGCCTCGCGGTTGGAGTCGCCGAGAGGTCCGTGCCACGGACCTACTCGACTCGGACGAGCGTCGGGGACCTTGGGGCCCGTTGCCGGCCGGGGCGGCCGCCGACGAGACGATGCGACTACTCGCCGGGGGCGGCGGCGCGAGACGAGGCAGCATTCTCCTTACGAGCGGGGCAGCGCTCTGGGTCTCCGGGCGTGCCTCCTCCCTTCAACAAGGGGTTGACCGGGCCCGGGCGGCGCTGGATGTCGGAGCGGCAGAGTCGCTCCTCGGGGCGCTCCAGGACCTGGCTCGTAGCCGGCCATGGAATGGAGGACGCTGAGCGTGGCGTTCCTGTCGGACCTTCTCCCCCAGATCGCGGCCCAGGTCGCCGCCGAGGCCTATCTGGACGAGCTCCCCGAGGTCCCCCGGCTCCGGGCTCCGAGCCTGCGGCAGGCCGTCCTGCGGGCACCGGACGGGTGGGCGGTCCTCGTGGAGCGTAAGCACGAGTCCCCGGGGGCTCCCGACCCGTCCTTGCCGTCCATTCCGATCGACCAGTTCATTTCGGCCGTACGTGCCGGCGGCGCTGACGGGCTGTCCTGCCTGGCCACCGGCCCGTCGTTCCGGGGATCCCCGCGCGAAGTCGCGGACCTCGTCCGGCGGTCCGGTCTTCCCGTGCTATTCAAGGACTTCGTAATCGACCCACGGCAGGTGGAGGCGGCCTACCGGTCGGGCGCCTCTGCCGTCCTGCTCATCGCCCGCCTCGAGACCGGTGGATTCCTGGAGCGACCGTTGTCAGAACTCGCGGCCCTGGCGCGTGCCCGCGGCCTGGAGGTCCTGCTCGAGCTCCATGGCGTGGACGAGTGGGAGGTGGCCGACGAGATCGCTGTCGACCTCTACGGCGTCAATCTTCGGGACTTGGACACCCTCAGACTCGACCCCGAAACCGCCGAGGAAACGCTCCGGGTGGCCGGAAGCCGTCGTCCGGTGTTGGGGCTGAGCGGCGTCACGACCCCGGCGGAGGCCCAGCGATTCCGATCGTGGGGAGCCGACGGTCTTTTGGTGGGATCCGGTTTCGCGCGGTCGAGGGACCCGGTTCGCTTTCTCCGAGAACTGAGGGGCCGGCCGTCCGGGTGATGTCATGAAAACGTTCGTGAAGTTCTGTGGGTTGACCGAGCCGGACGCACTCGCTCTGGTGCCGGAAGGCGGAGCCGCCGGCTTCGTGATCGACGTCCCGGCGTCGCCGAGGAGCCTGACGGTCGAACGGGCGGGAGAGCTCGCCGGCCAGGTGGCCGGGGGCGCCGAAGCCTGGGCGGTCGTCGTCGACCCCACGGCCGAGCTCATCCGTCGAATCTTCGACGAGGTCGGGGTGGATCGGGTGCAGGTACACGGCAAGATCCCGGACGGCCTCGACTTCCTGGAAATCCACCATCTCGTACCGTCGCTCCCGGTGCCCACGTCAGGCTCGGCGGCCCCGGTACCGGACCTTCCCCCCGCCGAATCCTTTCCCCGGGTCCACCTGGATGCGGCCGGCGGACCTTTGCCCGGCGGGAGCGGCATCCGCCCCGATTGGTCGGTCTGCGCGTCGCTGGTTCAGAAGGCCCCCGGTCGAAAGCTGGTGCTGGCCGGAGGCCTGACGCCCGAGAACGTAGGCGAGGCACTCAGCGCCGTGGGTCCTTGGGGGGTCGACGTCTCCTCGGGCGTCGAGAGCGCGCCCGGCGTCAAGGACCTGGACCGGATGCGCGCTTTTCTCGCGGCCGTGGAGTCCTGGGAAAGATCGCATGCCTAGAAGATTTGGCGCGTACGGTGGGGCCTACGTCCCGGAAACGCTCGTTCCGGCACTTCAGGAGCTCGAGAGCGCCTGGCGTAGCGCCCGCCGCGACCCGCGCTTTCGGAAGGAGCTCGCCCAGTGGTCGAGGGACCTGGGAGGCCGCCCGACCCCGCTCTACTTCGCCGAGCGTCTGACTCGCAGGGCCGGCGGCGCGCAGATCTGGCTCAAGCGCGAGGACTTGGTCCACGGCGGGGCGCACAAGTTCAACAACGCCCTCGGTCAGGGTCTCCTCGCGCGGCGGATGGGGAAACGACGGTTGATTGCGGAGACAGGGGCCGGCCAGCACGGGGTCGCGACCGCGATGCTGGGGGCGGCACTCGGCTTGCCGACCGAGGTGTACATGGGTCGGCGCGACATGGAACGCCAGGCCCCGAATGTCGAGCGCATGCGACTCCTCGGCGCCACGGTGCATCCGGTGACCTCGGGCAGCGAGACGCTCAAGGACGCCATCAACGAGGCGCTTCGGGATTGGATCACGAACGTTCGCACGACGCACTACGTGCTCGGGTCGGCGGTCGGCCCCCACCCGTTTCCCACGATCGTCTGCGACTTCCAGAGCGTGATCGGCCGTGAGATTCGGCGTCAGTCCCGGTCGCGGTGGGGGCAGCTGCCGGACCTGGTGGTCGCCTGTGTCGGGGGCGGCAGTAACGCCATCGGAACGTTTCATCCCCTGCTGAAAACGTCGGTCGAGCTCCTCGGCGTCGAAGCGGGCGGAGCCGGGGGCGGTGCGGGCGCCTCCTCGCTCGTGCGCGGAGCCCCCGGAATCCTGCACGGAGCGTACACCTACGTCCTCCAAGACCCCGACGGCCAGGTGGTCGAGACCGAGAGCGTCTCCGCCGGCCTCGACTACGCCGGTGTCGGCCCCGAGCACGCGATGCTGCGGGACACGGGTCGCGTACGATACGAATCCGTCCGGGACCGAGACGCGCTCGCGGCCTTTCACTGGCTCGCCGCGGACGAAGGCATCTTGCCGGCCCTCGAACCGGCGCACGCCATCTACGCCGCGGTACGGGCGGCCCGCCGGCGGTCGAAGACGGACCGGGTCCTCGTGACACTCTCGGGCCGCGGAGACAAGGACCTGGAGGTGGTGCTCCGCCATGACGACCGGGGCCCTCGCTGAGCGCCTCGCCCGGGCCCGAGCCGAGGGGAAGCCGGCGCTCGTCGTCTACCTGATGGTAGATGCACGGAGGAGGGCCTCCCTCCGCCGGTTGGCGAGCGCTTGTGCAGCCGCCGGCGTCTCGGCGATCGAGCTCGGCTTTCCCTTCAGCGATCCGGTTGCCGACGGTCCGGTGCTTCAGGAAGCCGCGTCTCGGGCCCTGCGGCATGGCACCCGATGGGAGGACCTACTCGACGGGCTCTCGGCTGTGTCCGGGGTGCTTCCCGTCGCAGTCATGACCTATGCCAACCCGGTCTGGCATCAGGGCCTCGAGAGAGCGGTGGGAGAGATTGCGGCGGCCGGGGGCTCGGGTCTGATCGTGCCGGACCTCGCGCTCGAAGAGAGCCGCCCGTGGCGCCGGGCGGCGCAGAAGCATGGCGTCTCGCTCGTCCAGATGGGATCCCCTGCGAGTTCGTCGTCCCGGATCCGGCAACTCGCCAGGGCCTCCTCGGGTTTTCTGTACCTGGTGTCCCGATACGGAACGACCGGACGCGGCGCGGGCTCAGACCTGTCCGCGATACGACGGCAGGTGCGTGCCTCGCATCAGGCCCGGCCAGTGCTCCCCGTCTTCCTGGGTTTCGGCATGCGACGACCCGCGGACATGCGGTCGGTGGCGGTCACGGGGGCCGACGGCGCGATCGTGGGTTCGGTCGTCGA
>JASHPT010000064.1 GCA_030037955.1 Thermoplasmata archaeon | reverse complement strand
ACGGGCCTCCTGGTGATTCCCGGGGTCGTTCTCGTCGTCGTCTTCGCGATCGGCCTCTCGCTCCGCACCGGGCGGTTCTTCGTGGAGCACGTGCAGGGCTCGCGCGGAGGTATCCGGGAGTCGGTGCTCCGGTGGATGTACCTGCTCCTGTGGGCGGTCCCGGCGTTCGGCATCTACGGCTTCGTGTCGTTCGGCTTCCAGATCATGGGCGGCCTGGCCTATCTGGGTCGCGTCGCGCCCTGGAACCTCGGGAACCTGCTCCTCGTCTTCCCGTTCCCGCTCGGCATGCTGCCGGTCTTCGGACTCAAGGGCCTCGCGGCGTTCTCCAACCTGCCCGGCGGCGACGCCCTGCTCCTCTCGGTGGCCGCCGCCGGATATTCCGCCATCGCCCTCGGGGTAGCCTGGTGGCTCCGAACCGCTCCCCGGGCCCTGAGCCGGCTGTCCCCGGAGGTGCAGCTTCCCGATGAACGACGCGAGGCCCAGCTGCGGCCGGTCGGTCCTCCCGCGGCGATCCTGCTCAAGGACCTGCGCACCGCCTCCCGCACTCCGGGCTACGCGTTCGTCGTGCTCCTGCCGCTCATCGACGCGGTCGTCATCGGCCTCTCCTCGTACATCGGAGCGCCGCATCCGAGGAGCGCCTTCGACCTCGCCGCGGCCGCCGTCTCCACGACGGCCATCCTGGCGACGTTCTTTGGTCCGGCCTTCTTCGCCACCGAGGTGATGGGCTACTCCTACACGCGGACGCTGCCGCTCACGAATCGGTCGATGCTCTTCGGGAAGTCGTCCCTGATCGTGCTCATCTACATTGTCGCGTCCGCGATCGTGGTCAGCCTCACCGTCCTCCGGCTGCTGGATGTCTGGCTGTTCGCCGCCTTTGTCATCGCCGAGCTGCCCGGACTGGTCGCGGCCGCGTTCCTCGAGATCGGCCTGCTGTTCCGCCGCGCCCAGGCCTCGGGCGTCCCGGTCTCGCTCATGTCCTCCGGTGCCTGGTGGGCGACCACGGTCGTGTTGCCCGGGATCGCCATCGCAGGACTGCCGATCACCGTCTTCGCCATCCTCTGGTACTCCGGGGTCTCCCCGCTCCACTCCTTCCTCTGGATGGGAGGCCTCGCCCTGGCCGAGCTGGTCCTGTTCTCCTTCTTCGCGCTGGGCCTACCCGGGAGGGGGCGCGGCTGACCGCCGCCCCGCTTCCCCCACGCTTCGAGCCGGCGGCCCTCGAGCGCCGGTGGCAGGAAGCGTGGGACCGGGCCGACCTGGGCCGGGCGCCGGACCGGCCCTCGTCCGCATCGTTCAGCGTTGCCTTGCCGCCGCCGAACGTGACCGGAGACCTCCATCTCGGCCACTTTCTCGGGAATACCGTCACCGACCTCCTGGTCCGTCGATCCCGCATGGCGGGAACGCCAACCCTATGGCTCCCGGGCATCGACCACGCGGGGCTGTCGACCCAGGTAGCGGTCCGGGCGCATCTCGCGAAGGAAGGAGTCCACCTGGAGGACATGACCCGCGAGCAGGTGATCGCCCGGGTCGAGTCCTGGAAGCAGGACCACGAGCGCCGGATCCTGAACGCGTTGCGGGTCGGCGGCTTCTCGCTCGACTGGAGCCGGTACCGGTACACGATGGACCCGGCCTACGGCCGAGCCACTCGACGGGCCTTCGTACAGCTCTACAACGCCGGGCTCGTCTACCGCGGGGAACGCTTCGTGAACTGGGACCCGGCACTACGGACCGCGGTCTCGGACCTCGAGGTCGAGCACTCCGAAGAGACGGCCCGGCTCCTCTACGTGACCTACCCCTGGGCGGACGGGTCGCCGGGGGGCATCGTTGTGGCCACGGTGCGTCCGGAGACGATCTTCGGCGACGTGGCCGTGGCTGTCCACCCGGACGACCCGCGGCATGCGGGCGCCGTGGGCCGGACCGTGCGTGTCCCGCTCGTCGACCGCGAGGTGCCCGTCATCGCCGACCCCGGCGTTGACCCGACGTTCGGGAACGGTGCGCTCAAGATCACTCCCCGACACGACCTGCTTGACTTCGAGATCTACCAGCGGCATCCCGGCCTCCCGATGCCGCCGGACGTGATCGACCCGGAGGGACGACTGACCTCCGACTGGGTCCCGGTCCGTTTCCGCGGGCAGGACCGAGAGGAGGCCCGCAGCTGGGTGACGGAGGCGCTGCAGGGGGCCGGGCTCCTGGACCACGAGACGCCGTATCTGCATGCCGTCGGCCGGTCCGAGCGCTCGCACGCGGTCATCGAGCCGCGGCTGTCGACACAGTGGTTCGTCCGGATGGCGCCTCTCGCGCCGGCGGCCGTGGAGGCGGTACGGCGCGGCGAGGTGCGGCTCTACCCCGCCCGATGGGAGCTCACCTTCTTCCGGTGGATGGAGAACGTACAGGACTGGTGCATCTCACGGCAGGTGGCCTGGGGCCATCCGATCCCGGTGTACTACTGCCCGGCCTGCCAGCAGATGATGGCGGCCGAGGAGCCACCGACCCGGTGCGATCGCTGCCAGCAGTCCCCGCTCACGCCGGACCCGGACGTGCTCGACACGTGGTTCTCGTCCTGGCTCTGGCCGTTCGCGACGCTGGGATGGCCGGACGAAACGCCGGACCTGGCACACTACTTCCCCACGTCCCTCCTCGAGACCGGCCGCGACATCATGTTCTTCTGGGTCGCGCGGATGATGATGGCGTCGTACTACTTCCTGGGCCGTCCTCCGTTCACCGCGGTGTTCTTCCACGGGATCCTCCGGGACGAGGAGGGCCGGAAATTGTCGAAGCATCTCGGGAACTCGCCGGATCCGCTCGACCTGGTCCGCGACCGGGGCGCGGACGCGCTCCGCTTCGCGCTGGTGTTCCCCAACCCGGTCGACCAGGACGGGGTGTTCGGGCCGGCGACGCTCGACAATGCGCGGAACTTCCTCACGAAGGTCTGGAACCTCGTCCGGTTCGCCCAGTCGCATCTTCCTGACGGGACCGACCCACCCGACCGGGCGCCGGTCCTCACCGATGACTCGCCCCTAGAGAATCGGTGGATCCTTGCGAAGTGGCGCAGTACGGTCGAGCAGTTCGACCAGGCGCTCCGTGCCTTCGAGATCACGCGGGCCGCCGGGCTGCTCCACTCGTTCCTCTGGTACGACCTCGCCGACCGGTACGTGGAGGTCAGCAAGGAGGCGCTCGCCGGTCGCCGCGGGGAGCCCCTGCGGCACGAGACCCGAGCGGTGCTCCTCTTCACGCTCGAGCGGACGCTCCGGCTGCTCCACCCCCTCGTCCCGCACGTGACCGAGGAGCTCTGGCACTCGATCCCGCACCGGGGCGACCTGCTCGCGCTCGCCCGGTGGCCGGCGGCGGAGGAAGCGCCGGAGGACCCGGAGGCGCTCGTCGCCATGGAGGTGGTCTACTCCGCCATCCGAACGCTGCGGAACCTCCGGACCGAGAACCGGCTGGCACCGTCGTCGCTGCCGCCGGCGTGGGTGCGGCCCTCCGGCGACGACACCGCCGCGGTGTTCCGAACGCAGCGGGCCGTGATCCTTCAGCAGGCCCGAGTGGGCGCGCTCGAGTTCCTCGCGACGGGGACACCGCCGCCCGCCGGATCGGCTCCGAGCGTCACGGTCCACGGCGAGTTCTACCTCGCCCTACCGACCGGCGGGTCGCCGGCAGAGCGGCTCGCGCTCGAGCGAGAGCGCGACAAGCTCGCGACGCTGCTGCAGAAGACCGAACAGCGTCTCGCCGACGCCGGCTTCCGGGACCGGGCGCCGCCCGAAGTGCTCAAAGCCACCCAGGAGAAGGCCCGGGACCTCGCGGACCGGGTGCGACGCATCGAGGAGCACCTGGCCGCCGAGGCCACTCCAGGATCCGAATGACGACGAAACGCTCTCCGTCCCCCACCCGTCGCTCGAAGGCGCCGGCCCGGTCTCGGGCCGCCCCTGCCGCCTCCTCGACGGGTCTCGAGGGAGTGATTCCGTTGGGCAAGACCGGCAAGCTCCACCCTCGCCTCGGCCTGGGTCTCTGGGCGCTGGGCCGGTGGAGACCCGAGGACGAGGCCCGTACGAAGGCTACGCTGGGCCACGCCATCGAGCGGGGGCTCCGCTGGTTTGACACCGCCGAGGTCTACGGCGCCGGCCGGTCCGAGCGGATCCTCGGGGATGTGCTCTACCGGGCAGGGACCGTGGCCAGCGAGTCGCTCGTGGTGACGAAGCTCTCCTGGGAACACCTGCGAGCGGCGCAGGTTCGGCCGGCGCTGATGGGAAGCCTCCAGCGTCTCGGCCGCTCGAGCGTGGACCTCTACCTCGTTCACTCGCCGGACCCGCGGGTGCCGATCGCGGAGACGATGGTCGCTCTGGAGGCGCTGTGGAAGGAGGGCAAGATCGGCGCCATCGGCGTCAGCAACTTCTCGGTCGAACAGCTGACGGAGGCCCGGTCCGCTCTCCAGGAGACGGACGTGGTGGTGAACCAGGTCCTGTACAACATGTTCGAACGCGCCGACGGCGACGAGGTCCTGCCCTACTGCCGCCAGGAGGGCATCGTCGTCGAAGCGTACACGCCGCTCGCCCGGGGGCTGCTGACGGGCCGGTATCTCTCCGGGTCGATCCCGGTGGGTCCGGCCCGCGAGATCGGCCTGCGGGACCGGCTCGAGGAGGTCCAGGGGCTCGCCCGGAAGCTCCACGCCCTCGCCCGCAAGGCCAAGGTGCCGATGGCCTCCCTCGCGCTGCACTGGCTCGAGCAGCGGGGCGTGGCGCCGCTGGTCGGCGCCAGTACGCCCGAGCAGCTCGACTCGACCCTGGCCGCCTGGGCCGCCCGGCCCTCGGACGCCGTCCTCGCGGAAGCGGATGCGATCGCGCTCGGCCATGGCGGTTAAGTTCGTCGCCTTCGACATGGACGGGACGCTCCTCGACGTCTCGAGCTCCTGGGCCGAGGTGCACCGGTTCTTCGGCGACGAGAATACCGAGGCCCTGCGACTCTTCCTCGAGGACCGGATCGATGACCAGGAGTTCATGCGCCGCGACCTGGCCCGCTGGCGCCGGCACCGACCCGAGATCAGCGAAGCCGACCTCGTATCCATCCTGGCCCCGGTGCCTCTCATGCCGGGGGCGCACGAGCTCTTCGACGAGCTCCACCGTCGTGGCATCCAGACCGCGATCGTGAGCGGGGGCCTCGACGTCATCGCTCAGCGGATCGGCCGGGAGCTCGGCATCACCCGGGTGCTGGCCAACGGCTTCGTCCTCGACGGACGCGGACGTCTGACCGAGGAGGGGATCATCCGGGTGCCGATCAAGCGCAAGGGCGAGGTGGTGGTCGGGCTGCAGAGGGAACTCGGAGTGGCGCCCACGGAATGCGCCGCCGTGGGCAACTCGGAGATCGACGCGGCGATGTTCGAACACTGTCGCATCGGCGTCGCCTTCCTACCGGAGGACGATGTCATCCGCCGGCGAGCCACCCACGTCGTGACCCAGAAGGACCTGCGCCGGGTTCTCGCCCCGTTGCTCGAAGAGTCCGACACCGGGGCAGAACCCGTTCCGACGGGATAGCCTTTTGAGCGGCGCTCGGCCTCCATTCGGTCGGATGGAGGCCTACCAGAAGCTCCTCGACCGGGCCCGTGCGCAGCTGCCGGAGGTCCGAAGCGCGGGCGAGCGGTTCCAGGTTCCGGAGCCGGACGTGATGACCGATGGAAAGAACACGGTCATCCGGAACCTCCAGGAGATCGCCCAGGTACTGCGTCGCGAGCCGGCACATATCATCGGGTACCTGGCGCGCGAATTCGGGTGCCCGGGGGTCCTGGACCTGCCGCGCGGCGTACTCAAGTCCCGGATCCCGAAGGACGGGATCGCCCAGCGGATCCGCGAGTACACCGACAAGTACGTGATCTGTTCCGAGTGCAAGCGGCCGGACACCCATCTCAGCAAGGAAGGAAAGCTGACCCTCCTCATCTGCGAGGCCTGCGGTGCGCAGCGTCCGGTGACGGTCCGACGCGTCGTGGAGTCGGCGAAACCGAAGACACCGGTCGTGGCCGGAGAGGTCTATCGGCTGACAATCGAGGACATCGGCCGCCGGGGCGACGGTGTCGCCCGGAAGGAGGGCTTCGTCGTGTTCGTCACCGGGGCGACCACCCGCGGCGCCACGGTCAACGCCAAGATCACGAAAGTGCTGGGCAACAACGCCTACGCGGTCGTGCAGCCCTGACCCGAGGGCATGCGCGGCCTCCGCTCGCTCGGTCTCCTCGCCCTCTACGTGGGCGCGCAGGGCGTTGCGCTGGCGCTCTCGGTCCCGTTCAAGTCGGCCGGTCTCGCGACCTCGTCCAACCCGAACAGCCCGGCCGCCCCGGTCGCGATCATCATCGCCATCGTCCTCGCCCCGCTCCTCATCCTCTGGTTCACGCGTCGCAAGGGCGCCGTATCGACCCTCCGCGTGGTTCTGCTCGTCGCCATCGCCGCGTCGCTCAACCTGACGCTCTACTACACGATCGAGCTGCTCCTCCCGGCGACGCAGTTCGTCCCCCCGGCCGAGGCGGGCATCTACTTCGACCCGGCCACCACGCTCGCCGCCGCCATCGCAGTAACGATCCTCCTCGCGCTCTGGATCGAGCCGCAGTGGTACGTCGTCGACGCGGCCGGCTTCCTGGCGGCGGGGGCGCTCATCGCCCTCCTCGGGATCTCCTTCGGCATCCTGCCGGTGTTCATCCTGCTCGTCGCCCTGGCCATCTACGACGCGATCGCCGTCTACCGGACCAAGCACATGGTGCGGCTCGCGGACGTGGTCACCGAGATGCGGCTACCGATCCTGATGGTGATGCCCGGCTCGGCCGGCTACGACTACACGGCCGCTCCCTCGATCACGGCCCAGCGGGACACTCCCGTCGAGGAGCGGGAGGCGATGTTCATGGGCCTCGGCGACGTCGTCATCCCCGGGGCGCTGGTCGTCTCGGCGTTCATCTGGCTCCCGACCCATCCCCTAACGCTCGGACTCGGGGCCAATCTCTGGGCCGCCCTCGCCGCCATGGCCGGGTCCCTGGTCGGCTACGGCATCCTGATGCAACGGGTGCAGTCCGGCAACCCCCAGGCCGGCCTGCCCTTCCTGAACGGCGGCGCCCTGGTCGGCTATATCCTCGCCTACCTGCTGCTCTTCCACTCGCTCGGGCTGGGGATCCAGCTGAGCCTGTGACCTGAGGTGGAGATGCCCCGTCGCCGCGTCGAGGACATCCGCATCGACGACCGCCCGTCCCTGGACACGCTCGCCCGCCGCCTGGAGGCGGCCGGCGGCTTCACGGCGAAAGGCTTCGCCCAGGGGGTCGACCTCCTGGCGGAGATGCTGGGCGACCCCGCGATGACCACGTTCCTCTCGTTCCCCGCCGACATCGTCGCCACCGGAACCCGGGGCGTGCTGCACGAGCTCATCGCCGCAGGCCATGTCGACGCCGTCGTCACGACCTGCGGAACGCTCGACCACGACATCGCCCGGTCGTATGGCCCCTACCTGCACGGGGACTGGATGCTGGACGACGCCGTGCTCCGGAAGAAGGGCCTCTACCGGCTCGGCAACCTCGTCATCGAGGAGAAGGTCTATGGCGGCATCGTCGAGCGCTTCATGCAGCGGCTGCTGAACCGCTTGTGGAAGCAGGGAGTCCGACGGCTCAGCACCGCCGACCTCGTCTGGAGGATCGGCGAGGCGCTCGGGCCCCGCGCCGGCCGGGGGAGCCTGGCCCGCGCGGCCTTCGAACGGCAGGTTCCCGTGCTGGTCCCGGGGATCACCGACGGGGCCGTCGGTTCGCAGCTCTGGCTCTTCTGGCAGATGCACAAGGAGTTCCAGCTGGACCTGCTCCCGGACGAGCAACGGCTCTCGGACCTCGTCTTCGAGGCGAAGCGCAGCGGAGCGATCCTCCTCGGCGGCGGGATCTCGAAGCACCACACGATCTGGTGGAACCAGTTCCGGGACGGCCTCGACGTGGCACTGTACATCACCTCGGCGCCGGAGTGGGACGGAAGTCTCTCGGGCGCCCGGACGCGGGAGGCCGTCTCCTGGGGAAAGGTCAAGCCGACGGCGCACCACGTCACCGTGGAGGGCGACATCACCGTGCTGTTCCCCTGGATGGTGGGTGCCGCGCTGGAACGACTGGGCCGGTCTCGGGCGAGGAGTTAAGTGGCCTGCCCCAAATCGGGCGGGCCCGACGACGCGGGCCCATAGCTCAGCCCGGTAGAGCAGGCGGCTCTTAACCGCAAGATCAGGGGTTCGAATCCCCTTGGGCCCGTCACTCGGCCACCGCGGCGCCCGGCCGGGTCCCTCGGATACGCCGTGCTTCAGGGATCTCGAACACGACGAGGGTTCGGCGGCTGGAGCAAGGCGACGAGCCATGTCGTGGGCTCGCGCACTCCGACGGGGGCTCCACAGTGAGACTCCCCGGCGGTTGGTTGCTGCGGAATACGTGCTCCACGAGATCGGTACCCGGCTCCGGCAGTAGGGCCAGGTCCGAACGCGTTCCGGTCGGAAACGCGGTCAGCGACCCGGCGTCGCGCCAAACTCGACGACCCTGTTGACGCTTGAACGGACGTGCCAATCCGGACCATCACCGTGACGGAGGATGCAGATCGTCGGTCGCGTGCGAACAAGGGCGAGTCCGAGAGCTCCAAGCGGCTCTGGCCCGTGCCGGTGCTCGACTCGGGACCGTGGATCTGAGCTTGCTGGGATGGCATCGGCCCGCTCGGAACCGCGGGTCACCGGCGATCGCGCCCTGAGTGATGTCGGGCGAGGGGTTCCGATCCGAAGCTACGCTCGAGACTGATCGCTGTCCCGGCGCAGGCAGGACATGCTCCCCGATGCGCGAGGTTCTGGACCTACACGGCCACCCCGTCCACCGAAGAGGTCGACGTGACCTAGGAAATGGTCGTTCCGGTTTCTCCGCATGGATAGACCACGGAGAACGAGTCTCCGGACAGACCCGCCGGGGTGGGTCCCGCATAGAAGAGCGACAGGATCTCCTGGTCCGACGGGACCGAGTCCGGCCCGGCTCCGTCCTGATAGGTCCACCCGATGCCGAACCAAAAC
>JASHPT010000063.1 GCA_030037955.1 Thermoplasmata archaeon | reverse complement strand
GCGTTCGGGTCCATCGTGATGTCGGTGACCATGAAGGCGACCGGCCCGTCGCTGGCGGTCGAGAGCATCGCCTGGCCGACCGGGGAGCCGATCTCGCCCCGCCAGATGTTCGGGATGCGGTACTTCTGCGCCTGCGCGGGACTCGGCAGGTGCTTCACGACCATGTCGAAGACGACGTCGTTGATCCGGGCCTTCTTCGCGATCTCCTTCGAGCGGCCCGTGGAGACGTAGTCGATGATGTCCTTGAACGTGACCTGGGTCCGTTGCATGTAGGGGACGCTGATCGCCCAGTTCTCGTAGCCGGAGCCGAAGGCGACGGAGCCGTCCCGGGGGTCGACCGACCACTTGTCGATGAACTCGTCCGGCGCCATCCGCCGGATGAGCTCGTTGACCTCCGAGATGATCGTGAGGAACCGCTTCTGCAGCTGGTCGGGGCCGAGCTGGAGCTCCTTGATCGCCCGGTCGACCTTGTTGATGAACAGCACCGGCTGGACCTTCTCGCGGAGCGCCTGCCGGAGCACGGTCTCCGTCTGGGCCATCACGCCCTCGACCGCGCAGACGACGACGACCGCGCCGTCCACGGCACGCATCGCCCGGGTGACGTCCCCGCCGAAGTCGACGTGTCCCGGCGTGTCGATGAGGTTGATCAGGTGCTGCTGGCCTTCGTACTCGTGGACGATCGTGACGTCCGCGTTGTTGATCGTGAGCAGCCGGGTCTGCTCCTGCTCGTCGAAGTTGAGGTAGAGCTGCTTCCCCGCGAGCTCACTCGAGATCATGCCGGCGGCGGCGAGCAGGTTGTCGGAGAGCGTGGTCTTCCCATGATGGATGTGGGCCACGATCCCGATGTTTCGGATCTTGTCGATCTGGGTCATCATCTCGGGAATGGCCTTCGCCAGCTCCGCCCGGATATGCGCCATGCTCCGCTCCCCTCGCCCTACCGCGCCGACTGGGCGACCCGCTCGACCTCTTCTTTCCGGCCGACCGCGAAACTGGTCAGGTCTCCTCGGGCCGCGGCAGCGATCTCCGTCGCGAGGCAGGAGGCGATCGGCTTGGTCGACTTGTGCGAGGCGTTGATCGCGCCCAACGCGATGTTCCGGATCGCGACGTGCACGCGACGTGCCGGCGCCGCGTCGACAGCGCGGGGCACCGAGATGCCGCCGAACTGGAGCCGGGTCACCTCCTCGCGCGGCGCCGCATTCTCCACGGCGCGGACGAGGAGCTGGATCGGGTTCTCGTGCGTGGTCCGGTCGAGCTCGGCAAAGGCCTCCCGGATCACGCGCAGCGCCTTCGACTTCTTCCCGGTGAAGTGCTCGCCCTTCATCAGGTGGTTCGCGAGACGCTCGACGAGATGCATGTGGGTCTTCATGAACGGCCGGCCCGAGAGACGCCCCTCGGAGTGCGGCACGTAGACCGGATGGAGGTAGAGGTAGGGAGCGAGCCCGGGGTCCGTGACGGTGACCCCCTCGAACGGGTACTTCCCGAAGAGCGGCGGGATCGGGAACGGAGGCGGCAGCGGTGCCGCCGGCTTGGGCACGGGCGGAGCGGTCGCCTCGTCGAGGGCCAGGGGCCGGGCGGCCGGTACCTTAGCGACCTCGTCCGGTGGAGCGTTCATCGCTGCGGCTTCTCCTTGCGGCCCCGGACGAGCTCGTCGAGCGAGACGCCGTTGACCTGGATGACCTTGTAGCGGACCCCGGGAATATCCCCGTAGGACCGGCCCATCCGGCCTCCGATCCCCTCGACCATCACCTCGTCATGTTCGTCGATGAAGTTGATAGCGCCGTCGCCGACGGCGAAGGCCGTCACCTGCCGGCCGTTCTTGATGAGCTGGACCTTGACGCACTTTCGGATGGCGGAGTTGGGCTGCTTGGCCTCGATACCGACCTTCTCGATGACGATCCCGCGGCCCTGCGGGGCTCCCTCGAGCGGGTCGGACTTCTCCTTGAGATGCAGCATCCGACGCTTGTAGTAGCGGTCCGACCAGCGCCGGCGCTTGCGGAGCGCGGCGAGTCGATTGGCGGTGTAAAGTCCTGACGGTGGAGGCATCGCTGTCTATCGGAGGGGGCGTCCCATCGATGCACCCTATTTAACCCCGCCCGCTCGACGGTGAGCTTCCGTCACCGGTGAGCGTGTACCGGGCGTCGCCGCGTCACGACGCGACGCGGTGAAACGCGTGCACGGTCAACCTTTTGCCCCTCGACCGTCGTCCGCGCCCGGGCGGCCCCGATGGATCTCTTCACCCACGTGATCTTCGCGTACCTGCTATCGTTCATCATCTGGGGCCCGGCCGCTCCCCAGTACATCGCCGCCGGCGCGCTCGCCGGCGGCCTCCCCGACGCCGACATCCTCCTGTTCCCGCTGACCCGATGGTTCCCCGCCCTCGAGCACCGGGGGATCGTGCACACCGTCCTGGGTGTCACCGTCATCGCGGCCGTCGGCGCGTTCCTGGTCCCGTACCTCCCGTACTTCACCCACGCCTCCACCCTCCTCTACTTCGTCGCCATGGAGATCGGCGGACTGTCCCACCTCGTGCTGGATGGCTTCACGAACTACGCGGTGACGCCCCTCGCGCCCTTTTCCCGGCGGATCCTCCGGATGGATGCGGACAACGCCGTGAACCTCACGACGATCGGCATGACGGCCGTGACCCTCGGCGTGCTCATCTGGGAGCACGGCCGCGTCGCCTTCAGCGTCTGGACGGACACGGTCTGGATCCTCATCGCCGTCTACGGCGGATACCTCCTGCTGCGGACCCTCGCCCGCTGGCGGGCCCGGGTCCACGCCCGACGTGAAGGGTTCCGGGCCGTCGAGCCCACGACCAGTCCGTGGACCTGGCTCCTGGCGGACGAGGAGGACTCACCCGATCGGTATCGCCTGCGCTACCGGACCCTCCACCTCGGCGGCGCTCCGTCCCCGCCGGAGCGAAGCCTCACGGTCTCCAAGGTCGCTCCCTCGGCCGGGCCCGTGACCTCGGTGCAGGCCGCCCTCGAGCGGACCTACCTGCCCGCGATGGAGAAGAGTCGGTGGCTCCGGTACAACTACCACTTCGGAGAGGCCGTCGAGAAGGACACCGTGTTCCAGGTCTTCTGGTACATCGTCCAGGGCGGTCGATCCGGCCGCGCGATCGGTGTTCACGGCAACATCGACCGCTCGACCGGCGCGATTGAGCTTCGGTCCGGCTTCTTCCGGCTCCCGCCCGCAGCCGAAGCATAGTTTACCTCGGCGAGACCCTCCGGGAGTGATGGGACCCGGACGGACGGTCGACCAGGTCTGGCCGGCGGCGCCGCGGTCCGGAGCCCGCACCCGGGCCGAGTGGGCCCTGTTGAATCGGGAGATCGAGAACTGCCGCGCGTGTCCCCTCGGGTCGCTCCGGACCCAGGTGGTCATTCACCGGGGCAGTCTTCGCCCCCGGGTCCTGTTCGTCGGGGAGGCGCCCGGCGCGTCGGAGGACCAGGTCGGCATCCCGTTCGTCGGACCGGCCGGGAAGCGCCTGGACCAGCTGATCGGACGCCTGGGCCTGCTCGAGAGCGAGTTCGCCATCGTGAACGTCATCAAGTGTCATCCTCCCGGCAACGAGTTCAGCGAGGGGGCGGCCGATGCGTGTCGACCGTTCCTCGCCCGCCAGGTAGAGTTCCTGCAACCGATCATGGTCGTCACGCTCGGGACCGCGGCGCTGGCGGCGTTCCGGCCGGACCTGGTGCCGATCCTCGGCTCCGCCGGCCGACGATTTCGCTGGCGGGGCCTCACGCTCTTTCCCCTGGTCCATCCCGCGTCGACCGCCCGGTCAGGCGCGTTCCGCCGGCGGTGGGAAGCGGACGGAGCCGCGCTGTCGCGGCTTCTGTCCCGTCTCGGAGCCGGTGGCCACGCGGGGACCGGCGCGCCGTCGCGGGCAACCGTTTAAGGTCGGGGCCGGTCCGGACCTCGTGGAGTCCGTTGAGCTCTTTCTCGTCGGGGGCTCCTACGCTCCCCTCGACGATGGCGTCGTCATCGAACTGTTCGGCCGGACCCGAGCCGGCGACTCGATGGTCGCCCGGTATTACGGGTTCCGGCCCTACTTCATCCTGTGCGAACCGACCGAGGAGCAGACGGCCCAGCTCGGCAAAGAGGCCCAGGTCGTCGCCCAGGATCCGGTCAGGGTCTTCGTGGAAGGCACGGACCGTCCGGCGCTACGGGTCACCGTACGGTTTCCCTGGACGGTCCCCGACTTTCGGGCCCGCTACCACCGGGAGGGGGTCGCGTGGAGCGTCCTGTCCGCCGACATTCCGTTCGTCCACCGGTTCCTCTACGACAAAGGGCTGGGCCTGACGGTCCGGTTCGATGCCGAGGCCGAGCCGCCCGAGATCGCCTCCCGATACTCGGCCGGAAAGGTCGTCCGAGTGGTCGAGTCTGAGCACCCGATCGCGCCCGCCGAGGCCTTCCGGCCGCCGCTGACGATCCTGTCCTTCGACATCGAGAACGCGATCCGGGCCCGGACGATCTTCACCATCTGCGGCGCGGTCTATCGCGACGACACCGAGATCGCATCCTTCCGCATCGGCCAGCCGACGTCGGAGGCCGACATCCTCCGGGCCTTCGCCGAGAAGATCCGGGAGTTCGACCCGGACGTGGTCACGGGATACAACATCGGCGGCTACGACCTCCCGCTGCTCAAGGAGCGCGGGGATGTGCTCAAGGTCCCCGTGCTCGCCGTAGGCCGGAAGGGCGGCGAGGCCGAGCCGCGTACCGGCGGGGACCGCGTCTGGCGCCTCGATGGACGCGTCATCGCCGATGCCTGGTGGTCCGCCCGGATGGAGCTCCATCCGCGGCAGGAGAGCCTCCAGTTCGTCGCGCAGCAGCTCCTCGGCGAGGGCAAGCTGGACGTCGACCGACGGAACATCGAGGCCGAGTGGGCGAAGGACCCGGAGCGCGTGATGGAATACTGCCTGCACGACGCCCGGCTCGCCGCCCGGATCCTGCTGCGGCTCCGGTCGCTCGACAAGGCCGCCGACCTCGCCACCGTGGCGAACCTCCCGCTCGAGGAAGGGCTCAACGGCCGGACGTCGCTCTTCGTCGACGCGCTCCTGATCCCCCGAGCCGACCAGCGTCACATCGGCGTGCCCCAGAACCGCTACGCCCGCAGCGACACCATGATCGAGGGCGGCTACGTACACACGATCAAGCCGGGGCTCTACAACTGGATCGTGGTGCTCGACTTCAAGTCGATGTACCCGAACATCATCATCTCGAAGAATCTCTGCTTCACGACCCTCGCGAACGACGGCCCGACCGTCGCGCCCACGGGCGCGCACTTCCTGTCCCCGGAGCAGCGGCCCGGGCTGATCCCGGAGGTCCTGCGGGACCTGCTCGCCGAACGCGACTCCATCCGGCAGAAGGGCCGGGAGACCTCCTCGGCGGACCTCCAGCGATACTACGACGGGCTCCAAGCGGCCGTGAAGGTCCTGATGAACTCCTTCTACGGGGTTCTCGCCTCCAGCTTCTACCGCTTCACGAACCCCGAGATCGGGGCGGCGATCACGGCGTTCGGGCGCCAGGCGATCACGACGATCATCCAGACGCTCGAGAAGGACGGCTACGAGGTCGTCTACTCGGACACCGACTCGGTGTTCGTGAAGTGCCCCGAGCCGACGCTCGAGGGTGCGACGCGGTTCGGCCAGGACCTGGCGAAGCGCTTCACGAACCAGGGCGTCACCTTCGAGTTCCAGTCCGTCTACGACGCGCTGTTCTCCCACGGGGCGAAGAAGCGCTACGTGGGCCACACGGTCTGGCCGAAGGACGACGTCGTGATCCGGGGCTACGAGACGCAGCGGACCGACACCTTCGACTATCAGTCGGCCGCGCTCCGCGAGGTCTTCGAGCGGATCCTGTCCGGCGATACGGCCAGCACCCTGGTCCGCGCCCGCGAGCTGGTCTCGGAGGTCCAGGAGGGCCGCGTTCCGGTCGAGCGTCTCGTCATCGCCCGGACGGTCCGGCCCGAGAGCGAGTACAATCTCGCGACCCGGGAGAGCCTGCCGTTCCTTCGGGTCTTCAAGCAGCTGCAAGCGGAGGGGTTCGACGTCATCCCCGGGATGAAGGTAGCCTGGGTCGTCACCAACGCCCGGAAGACCCCCCAGGAGGTGGAGCCCTGGATCGAGGGCCGGAAGTTTCCGGACCACCTCACGCCGGACTACTCCTACTACGCGGAGCGGCTCGCGCAGACCCTGGCCCGGGTGACCGAGGTCTTCGGCTGGAACGCCGCCGACCTGCTCAAGGGAAGCCGACAGCGGACGCTCGGAGGCGACACCCCTCCGACGCCCAGCGGATCGGACCCTTCCGCGACCCTCGAGGACTCGGTGGCCAGCGTGGCCGGCCCATCCAAGCGCTCGAAGCGGTCGACGAAGCTCAGCGACTTCACTTGACGCCGGACGACCCCGGGTCCGTCGGGTCGTCCGGAGCGTCCGGCGCCAGGGTGCCGCCCTCGGTCAGCATCGCTTCGTCCCGGGACGTGGGCGGCGCCGGGGCCTGGGCGCCACGGAAGGCGAGGAGCCCCCCGGTGACGGCCACCGGGATGCCGACCAGTCCCAGCGGGGCCGGCAGGTAGTGCAGGAGCACGATCGACAGGCTCAGCGCAAACACCGGGATGAGTACCTGGAAGAGGCCGGGAAGTACGATGCCGGACCGGGCGACCGCGCGGAAGTAGAGCGCCGGGGCGATGAAGAACGACGTGACCGCCACGCCCGCGAGGAGGACGACCTGGGTCGCGGACGTGAGCACGAGCCCGTGCCAGCCCCCGGGCAGGAGGCCCGCAATGACCAGTCCGACGAACCCGGCGGCGAGTGTCGCCTCGCCCACCACGGCACTCGACGGCCGTCGCTGCCCTTCCCGGGCCGAGAGGATGTAGAAGGCCGCGATGCTGAGCGGGACGAGCGGCGCGATCAGGACGGTCCAGCCCCGGAACGGCGCGGCCCGTCCGCTGGCCACGATCGTGAGCGAGGCACCGGCGATGGCCAGCAGGAGACCGCCCACGAACGCGGGCGACCGGGCCCGGTGCCGTCCCTCCCGGAGGATCGCCATCGCGACCAGCGGCGTGACGGCCGCGTCTCCCAGCAGGGCGAGCAGCGACGTGTCCACGGCGCCGGCGGCATACGTGCAGGCGAGCACCGACAGCTGCATGGTCATCAGGAACAGGATCCGCACCCAGGCCCGCGGGTCGAGGAACAGCTCGGCCACGGCCCGCCCGTGCCCCCAGAACGCGGCCCAGGCGACGTACACGACGCCGGCGATGAGGAACGGATACGCGAAGACCGCCGACGGCGCGGTGCCCGGCGTCAGCGCGAGCACGAAAAAGAAGTACGTCGCCCAGAGGAACGCAGCCACGACGGCCATCCCCGCCGATGGGCCGGAGGAGGCGTGGGCGTCGGACATCCGGGTGCTCACCCGGACGCAATCTAAAACGATTGGGCGAGGGCTCGGGCCCTCACGCGTAGCCGGTGTACTCTACGCCGAGATGCGGCAACTCGACTCCGTGGCCACGGGCCACGTGTCCGACCACGCGGGCGTCGGCGTATCCGGCCCGCCGCAAGCGCCGCAGCGCGACCGCGAACGCCCGGGGCCGTACGATCGCGACGAAGCCGATCCCCATGTTGAACGTCTGGTAGAGCTCCGTCGCCGACACGTCCCCGGTACGGCCGAGCCAGTCGAAGAGCCCCGCGGGCGCCGGCCACCCATCCAGGACGTAGCGGACCCGGCCGTGGAGCCGGGGCAGGTTGCGAACTCCCCCTCCCGAGATGTGGGCGAGACCTGTCACGCCGGGGACCCCGGCCAATGCTTCGGAAGCGCGGACGTAGATCCGCGTCGGCGTGAGGAACTCCACCGCCAGGGCGCGGCGGGCCCCCGGGCGTGGGCGGTTCCAGTCGGCATGGGCGTCGCGCACGATCCTCCGGGCGAGCGTGAACCCGTTCGAGTGAAGGCCATCGGCGCGGAGGCCCAGGATCCAGTCCCCGGGCCGTATCGAGGCACCGGTCACCGGCCGTCGGCCGCGCGGGAAGTACCCGACGGCGGTACCGCCGACGTCGACCCCCGCGAGCAGTTCCGGGACGATCGCGGTCTCCCCGCCCAGGAGGATACACCCCGCCTCTCGGAGCCCCCGGTCGATCCCGCGGCCGAGCTGGGCGAAGACCGATGGCTCGGCCCGCCGGCACGAGATCACGTCGACCAGACCGATGGGCCGCGCGCCGACCGCGGCGAGGTCGTTCACGTTGATGGCCACCGCGTCGACCCCGACCTCCTCCCAGCGGCCCGTGGCCTCCGCGAGGATCGTCTTCGTCCCCACCGTGTCGGTCGTCACTGCGAGCGTCTCGCGCCCCACTCGCACCAGACCGGCGAAGTGTCCCGGCAGCGGCACCGAACGGACCTCTCCACTCGGATGGCGCACTCGGACCTGAGCCAGCAACGCCGCGAGGGCCCGGGACGTTTGGCTTCGGTCCACCCCGGCCGCGGCATAGGTTCGGGCCCGAGCCGAGCCGCGGCGAGTAGCCACGGAGCGAGCGAGGTCCCGGAGGGGAAATAGGTGGCGGCCGAGCCGAGCGTCGCGGCAATGCTATAGGGCCGTGCCACGCGTGAAGAGCGCCATGCCGCGACCCCGACGGCGGTCCCGGGAACCGGAGCCTCGACCCCGGGCTCCCTCCATCGACCTGGTGCTGGCCGGCCGGGTGCTCTACGGCGGGCACCTGCAGCCCCTCGAAGTGGGCATCGGGGACGACGGTCGGATCCTCGCCATCGGAAAGTCGCTTCGGGGCGGAGAGCGGCACGATGTCGGGGATGCCATCCTCCTGCCCTCGGCCGTCGACTGCCACGCCCACTTCCGCGACCCGGGCCCGCCGGATGCCCCGGAACACTTCGAGTCGGGGACCCGGCAGGCGGCCCTCGGCGGCATCGGCGCGGCCGTCGACATGCCGAACACTACCCCCGCGGTGACGACCGTCGATCGCCTTGCCGACAAGGCGGACCGCGCCCAGGGACGGCTGGCCGTTGACGTCCTCCTCTACGCCGGCCTCACGGTGCCCGAACGAGTCGCTCCCCTCTCTCGGCAGGCCGCCGGTTTCAAGCTGTACATGAGCCCGACGACCGATATCGAGCCGCCACGCATGGAACGGCTTCCGGCCCTGCTCTCGGCCGCCGCCGCGACGCGGCTCCCGGTACACGTCCACGCCGAGGAGCCCTCGCTGTTCCGCGACACGACGCAGCTCGAGGGGACCGAAGGCTGGAACGCTCGACGGCCGCCGGAAGCGGAGGTGCGCGCCTTCGAACGGCTGCATCCGCTGCCCGGGGGACTGCGTCTCCACATCGCCCACGTAACGCTGCCGGGTCTCGCGAGCCGGATCTTCCGCGAGGGGGAATCGTTCGAAGTGACGCCGCAGCATCTGCTGCTCTCGGCCGGCCGCGGCGCGGACGCCCGATGGAAGGTCAACCCGCCGCTCCGCCAGCCCCCGGCCTCGGCTGAGCTGTGGGAGATGTTCAAACGGGGACTGGTCCCCATCCTCGCCAGCGACCACGCGCCCCAATCGGCCGAGGTGAAGAGCCGGCCGTTCTTCGAGGCGCCGAGCGGAATGCCGGGGGCGGAAACGATGCTTCCGTTGTTCCTCGCCCGGGTGCGTGACGGGGAGCTCGACCTGTCGGTGCTCGTGCGGGCCGCCTGTGACCGCCCTTCCCGGCTGCTCGGCCTGCCGCAGGGCCGGATCGCCGTCGGCCACCGCGCCAACCTGCTCGTCGTGGACTTCCGGAAGCGGACCGAGATCCGAGCCCGGGCGCTCCACGCACCGTGCGGCTGGACGGCCTTTGACGGATGGCCCGCCGTCTTCCCCCAGGAGCACTACCTGGACGGCCGGCGGATCGTCGAGGACGGCGAGTACGTCGGAGCCCGCGACGGTCGACTCGTTCGGCCGGAGTTCGCGCCGGGAGCGGGGCCCGGCGCCTAGGACGGCGGAGCGACCGGCGGCGTGGCCCGCAGCCGACGATACTCGCGGTGCCAGCGCAGGAACCACCAGGCGGCCACCACGACGAGGAGCACCAGGATGGCGTCGTCCAGGTAGGCGAAGTACGGCACGATCACGCTCCACCGGGACCCGAGCACCTCGCCGAGGTAGACGAGTCCGAGGGTCAGCGGGAGCGCTCCGACGATCGTGTAGAACCCGAACTTGAGGGGAGGCATCTCCGCGGTGCCGGCCGGGTAGCTGATGTACGCGCGTGCCAGCGGGATCACCCGGGCGACCGCGACCACTTCGTCTCCCCAGCGGGCGAACCAGGCGTCCAGCCGGGCCAGCTGTCGCGGGTCGACCCGGAGGACGGTCGGGGCTCGGTCGACCAGCCAATCCCGTCCCCACCGGCCGACCGCATAGCCGCAGAACGCCCCGAACAGCCCGCCGATGAGGGCGACCACGACCGCGCCGGAAAAGGCGAGGGCCCCCATCGCCACCAGGAACCCGGCGAAGACGAGGATGATCTCCCCGGGAAGCGGCGGGATGCCGAAGCTGTCGACCGCCATCAGCCCGAACAGGCCCGGATACCCGGCCCATCGGAGGACCCGGGTGACGACCGCGACGACGGTCTCGATGATCGGGATCGAGGTCATCGCCGAGCCCGCCGGGGGGGACCCGCCCGGCGCGTCAGGAGGAGGACCCCTCGTCGAGGACCAGACGGAACGGCACCCGGAGGGTCGTGTTGGTCCGCGCCGGGATCCCCTGGAAGGCGAGCGGGTCCTGGCACCCCCCGCACGTGACCGAGGGCCTCAGCCGACCGAGAGCGATCGAGAGAGCGATGCCGACCTCGATCTCCCGGACCTTGTGCGGCGCCCGGGTCAGGGCTGCCTGCAGCTCGCTCAGGAGCCGCTGGTCCTCGAGCGACGCAGCGCTGGTCGACATCGGTCCGGAGAGGAGGACGACCCTTCTTTAATTCATCCGCGCCACCGCGCCACTGCCCCGGGGAGCGGGGCACTCGGCGGAGCGCGGACTACTGGCCCGCGTCCGCGTCGTCGGCCGGCTGATCGGGCGGGGCACCCTTCTTCGGCGGGGTCTTCTTCAGGATGTCGTCGCTGATCTGGTCGAGTTCCTTCATGAGCCGGTCGATGTCGGGCTCCGAATCGTCGATCGGCGGCGCGACGGCGCCCGATCCCATCGTGGCCGGCGCTTCCGGCTCGGCCCACTCGGGACCCGCCTCCGTGGCCGGGGCGGTCTCGTCGTAGCTGGCGGACGCGGCGGCCATGCCGCCACCCGCCACCGCACCGGCCGCTCCGGCCTCGGCCGGCGAGAGGCCGCTGCCGCCGCCCGCGCCCGAGGACGGACCCTGGCTGGCGCCCTCGGGCTCCTGCCAGGCGGCGACGCCGCCCGAGCCGCGGTTCTTGCGGCGCTGGAAGATCATGAGCGCGACGATGGCGGCCACGATCGCTGCTACGAGCACGCCGATCAGAGCGTATTCGAGGGACGAGGGGCCGGAGTTGACACTGGTGTACTGGGCATTGACCTGGGCCGACACGACACCGACGTTGGGCGTCAGCGCGGCGCCGATGATGACGGCCAGCATGGCGGCGCCCAGCAGGCTGGGAACGAGACGACGGGACCACCGAGTAGACTTCATGCGACGGGTGACCGGGGTTCGGTCGGAGTTACTACGATTGAGGTCACATATTAAGCCTATCGAGCGTCCAAGGCACTGTTCTCCCGGTTCCGGTTATATTGCGAGCTCCCGGGCCCGCCCCTCTCCGCCGACGCTATTTCTATCTCCGGCGGCGGTACCGAGCCACGGTGACGCTCCCGTATACCGACCTGTTCCTCGGGCTGCTCGCCGCGTACATGGTCTACTCGGCGTGGGCTCGCCTCGATTCCCGGTACCTGATCGCGGGCGCACTGGTCCTGCTCGTGGCCGCCGCCGTCGTGGACGCGGCGGGGGCCACCGCCGTGGCGAACACGCTCGCAGTCTACGTGTTTCTGTTGCTCGCCGGCGGCGTCGTGCTGCTGCTCGTGGACCATGTGCGGGAGGAACGGCGTCCCTCGACGGCCGATCCGGCCGTGTCACATCGAGGTAACGGCGGGCCCGGCCAGCCACCGGCTCAACCGGCGAACGACCGGTAGCCGACGGCCCAGGAAGCGCTCAACCGCCTCCAGGAGCAGCCGGTCCCCGCGGTCGACGCTGTGCGTCACCAGGACCACGAAGACGAACAGCAGCGCCACGGCGATCGCGATCACCGGAAGCTGCCAGAGCGGGGTCTGCGCCGGGGCGAAGGCGAGGAGGAGACTGACCGGCGCCGCCGTGACGACCAGGGGAAGCAGGTAGTGGCGTTTGAACGGATGCAGGTCCTCGAGAAAGGCCATCTCCACGGTCGAGAGGAACGGGTAGACGAAGGTCGATACGGACCAGGCCACCGCGGCCCCGACGGAGCCGTGGGCCGGGATCAGGACGAAGCTCAGGACCACATCCGAGAGCGCCGCCGCCACCGTGTTGAGCAGGACCAGCTGGGTCCGGCCGTAGGCGATCTGCGCCGCCGCGGCCGGGCCGAGCAGGGAGGCGGCGAAGGCGCCGACGACGACGATCCGGAGCGGCAGGACCGGTGTGGCGTAGGCCGCTCCGTAGACGAACGTGAGCGAGCGCGACGGGAGGAAGAAGAAGACCAGAAAGAGCGGCAACGCGACCACCAGCGTCCACTTGGTCGCGGTGGCGTAGGTCAGCTTGAGCGACGAATAGTCCCGGTTCCTCAGGTAGCGGGCGGCCACGGGGAGAAAGATGAAGCCGAGGGAGCTCAGGCCGATGCCCAGCAGCCGCGCGAGCGACAGCGTGGCGGTGTAGAACCCGACCTCGGGCCGGTGGATGAAGCCGAGGATCAGCGTATCGCCGGATCCGCTCACGCTGGTCAGCGCGCCGACGACGAGCAGCGGGAGGGCGAAGGCGAGCAGCCGCCGGTCGTAGCCGACCGTGGCCGGGCCCGCGGCGAGCAACCGGGGCATCCGTCGCTGGTAATAGACCAGCAACAGGACGAGGACCGCCACGTCCGCGATGACGTAGGCGGCGAGCGCGCCGACGAACTGCTGTCCGAGCGGCAGGAAGCTCTCCGTGAGCAGGAGGAAGACGATGAAGAGCGCCGGGTTCAGGGTGGACAGGAACAGGGCGTTGGGCAGGGCGTCCTCGTAGCCCTGGAAGATCGACGCGATGAGCGTCGCCGGCACTCCCAGCGCGATGACGAGGGAAAAGTACTGCAGGGTGATCGAGAGCTGCGTGTCGTGGTACGCGTAGTTCACGAAGAGGGCGAAGAGATACAATCCCACCGTGAGGCCGGCGGTCGCCGGGAGCAGGTACCGGAACGAGCCACGAACGATCGCGCGTCGGTCCGACGGCGCCGACACGAACGCAAGATTGCGTGCGACCGCTTGCGGAAGGCCCAGCGTCGCCACCGCCGAGAGGAGTCCCACGATCGAGAGGCCGAGCGAGAACGTCCCCCAGGAGGCGATGGTCAACTTGCGAACGAGAATGACGCGGGACAGGAAGGTGAAGCCGATGGAGGCCAGGGTCCCGAGCACCATCACCAGAGTTCCCCGCGTGACGGAAGTCATTCCGTCGCGGGTCTGGTCGGTGGTCTCGGGCACGTGAACGACCGCGGGCTAGTGAGGGCCGCGGGGTAAATACGTGCCGGACCGCCGCCGGTCGAGACCCATGGGTATAACCCACGTCCTTCCTCCGGCCGGCCGGTGAGCCTCCCCGGTCCGACCGGCCCCACGTGGGCCCTGGAGCTCGTGATCCTCGCCGTGCTCGTCCTCCCGGTCGGGGACGTGCTCCGCTCCCTGGTCGCACACTATGCCGGCCTGTTCCGGGATCTCGGTTGGCTGGAGCGGGGCCTCCTCGACCTCTACCTGGGCGGCGGAGGACTCTACGTTCTCGCCGTCGTACCGATCCATCTGTTCAGCATCACGACCGTCGTCCTCTACCTCGGCGGCGGAGTCGTGCTCTGGAGCATTCTCCTCCCCGGGCGGCTCCGTCGGAAGAGTTCGACCCCGGACCGGGTCAGTAGTCCCGCCGGGGGCCCGGGCTGGCTGCCCGGACTCCTGGTCCTAGGCGCCACGGTGGTCCTGTTCGGCATCGAGGTCGGCGTGGCCCAGACCGCGGCGACCGGGAACTCCTACGACACGAGCCTGCTCACCGACTACGTCAGCCTGCTGCTGCGGAACCATCAGGTGCCGCTGTCGCTCGCGCCGATCGCGCCGCAGCTCACCTCGTACCCGCAGGGCACGACCGTCTGGCTCGGGACGGCCCAGCTGCTGTACGCGCTCCCGCCGGCCAGGACCGCCCTCATCCTGACGCCGCTCTTCCTCAGCCTCTCCCCCATCGCCGGGTATGTCGTCGGGCTCCGGCTGCTGCGCTCCCCGTGGGCCGGAGTCGCCATCGGTCTGACCTTCGCCCTGCTAGGGTCGTGGACCCGGGTGATGGTCGCGACCAGTAACGACTTCGTGTTCGCCTTCCCACTGGTGCTCTGGCTCATCGCGCGGCTCGACCTCTGGCAGCAACCCCATCCCCCGGGGTGGGCCGATACCGTGGCCTACGGCGCGGTCCTCGGATACTCTGCGGCCCTCAACCCGGTCGGCGCCGACCTTCTGGTGCCGACCCTCGTCGTCCTCGGGCTCGTCGCGAGCTGGCGGCGATGGGTCGTACTCGGGGGACTCGCACTGCGCTGGCTCGCTGCGGCGGCGGTAGCCCTGCTGTTCGTCCTGCCCACGTTCTGGACGATCATCACGGGGAGAGGCACCCTGTTCGCCTCCACGGGGAACGTCGCGGTCCCTCCCGCGACGAGCGTGGGAGGGATCACCTTTGCCCAATTCGTGGGCTCGGTCGACCCGTTCCTGTTCGGGCCCCACGCCATCTGGCTCTCCCCGTTCGTCGTGCTGCGGTTCGAGCTCGTCCTCCTCCTGGTCGGCGGCGCGGCGGTCCTGGTGCTTCCCGGGCTGTTCGAACGGCTCGGGTCCGCCGGTGCGTCGTTCCGACGAGTCCTGGTGGCGCTGGTCGCCGTCGCGATCGGCCTCCTGCTGCTGCAGGTGGTCGCGCACGACGCGGGCGGTTCACTCGCAGCCCTGGCCGACCTCACGAGCGCCGCGGAGATGTCGGTGGACCTCTTTGCGGTCTACACGATCCTGGCGGCGATCCCGATCTTCCTGCTGCTGGACCTGGGGGCGGCCGGCGTCCGGGAGGCGCCGACGCCGGTGCCTCCGGCGACGCGCCGGCGACCGACGACGGCGCTGGAACGCTCCGGGCCCCAGGTCGTCGTCGTGGCCCTCGCCGTGGTACTGCTCGTCCCGGGAGTCGTGGTCGCGGCCGCCGACCTGCCCCCGTATCTGGAGGGGCTCTACGAGAGCTACGGCCGGGTGACGCCCGGCGACTTCGCGATGTTCGACTGGGCCCGCGAGAACCTGCCGACCGGCGCCCGGGTGC
>JASHPT010000062.1 GCA_030037955.1 Thermoplasmata archaeon | reverse complement strand
TCGCGCTCGCCGGTGGCGTGGGTCTCGGACCGGAGAAAAACACGTACTAAGGGCGTTTGAAGGCGGTTCCGCTGGACGCGCCCGAATGACAGGGTGGCCCCGGGGCCTGCGCCGACGCCGGGTCCTCGGTGCGGTAGCGGTGTCGGCGCTGCTGCTCGTTCTGCCGTCCGCGCTCTCGACGCTCGGTACCTCCTCCGTCAGCTCGCGGGCGCTGGTCATCCACACCGACTCGGGCACGTCGGTGAGCATGAGCGTCGGCGCCAACGGGGCCCTGGCCTTCGCCCCGGACACCATCTCGAACGTCGTCGCCGGCAGCACGGTGACCATCTCCATCACGAATCTGGGTACGCTGCCCCACACGTTCACGCTCTCGAGCCTGGTGAACTACACGCTGCCGTACGCCAACAACGTGAACCTCACGGACACGTTCCTGATCCAGCATCCGCCCTACTACTCCATCAACATCTCCGCCACCCAGGGCGGCGTCACGGTCGCGACCTTCACCGCGCCGTCGGCGATCGGCTCCTACCAGTTCTTCTGCCAGATCCCGGGACACTTCGCGAGCGGCATGGAGGGCTTCCTGGGTGTCGGTATCTCCGTGAGCCCGCCGGCGCCGGCGCCCGGGATCGGGCTTCCCGTCTTCATCATCAGCGGCACGATCATCGGGCTCGTCATCATCGCGATCGTCCTCGGCTTCGTCGTCGGCAAGCGCGAGGGGTCGAAGTACGAGATGCCGCCCGAGCGGCTCGGATACCCCGAGACGCCGCCGCCCGCGGAACCCCCGCTAAAGCCCGGAACCTGAAGCTACGCAACTCGTAGGAGCTTAGCAGTCAATTTTAATAGACGGACTACCTGCCCAAGCTACGGACCTTGTAGGAGGTTCGGGGGGGCTGCGAACATGGCGTGGGGGCAACCGGGGCGGGAACGACGCGTGCTGAAGGCCGGACACTCTTCCATTGCGGTGACGTTGCCGAAGCCGTGGGCCGAGGCGATGCGTCTCCGGCCCGGGGATGTCGTCGTCTTCGACCAGAACGACGACGGCACGCTCTTCCTCAAGCCCGCGCCGCCCGAGACCGGCGGATCGGCCGCGGTCCCGTATCTCATCCAGGCCCAGAGCTTCGACGACCCGGGGATGCTGAAGCGGCTGGTCGTGGGCGCGTATCGATCCGGCCATGACGCCGTCGAGATCCGCACCGAGACGGCGCTCACGTCGGAACGGGTCGAGGAACTGTTGGATGCCGCCCGGGGCCTCCTGGGCGTGTCGATCGTGGCGCAGGAGCCGAACCGGGTGCTGCTTCAGAACTTCATCGACCCGTCGAAGTACGGGCTCCCGCAGCTGGTGCAGCGGATGAAGATGATCCTGGTCGCGTACATCGAGGAGGCCGAGTCCGTGGTGACGAAGCGCTCCCCGAGCCGGCGGCTCGCCTCGTTCACCGAGGAGGCCAACAAGGTGTTCGCGCTCCTGGTTCGCCAGCTGTTCCTGGCCAGTCGGGACTGGTCCCTCGCCCGTCGCATCGGGAGCCCCGACCCCCGGCAGCTCCTCGAGTGGCGCGTGGTCGTGCAAACCCTCGAGGAGATCGGCCGCCTGCTCGCCGAGGTCGCCGACACCCTCAACCACCACGCCGGGGACGGTGCCGAGGCGCTCGACTGCTTCGGCCAGCTGCTCTCCGAGCTCAAGGTGGGGCTCAAGTCCGTCGTCGACACGCTCATGCATCCCACGCTGAACGCCGCCTGCGACGCCTATGCCGAGAGCTACCGGGTGCAGGTCGCCGCCCGGGAGATCACGCAGCGGGGTCGGCCGGCGGTCCGGAAGAACGGACTCGGCCCCGCGGTCTATGCGCTCGGTCTCTGCGCCGGACGGCTCTCGGCCCTCGCCGAGGTCGCGCTCGACCGGGCGGTCGCGAGCGGGAACGAGATGGTCCTGCTGGCGTCGGCCTGAGGCCGGGGCCTCCCGATTATAAGGCGCGGGTACGAACAATCGCGACGAATCGGGTTTTCCCGTACACACCCCATATCGAACGATTCCCCCTCCGAGCGGCGGAGCGGGCGGGGATGCTGGATAGTCTCGATGACTGGCTGATCATTGCCGTCGTCGCAGCGGTCCTGTTCTACGGCTCGAGCAAGATCCCGCAGCTGGCCCACAGTCTCGGACGCGCCATGGGCGAGTTCAAGAAGGGTCGGCTGGAGGTCGAGCGCGAGCTGCGACAGGAGGCGGCGACCGCATCGGCCAGTTCTAGCACGGACAGCCGCGCGACCCATTAGCCGGTCGCTCGACGAGGGAAGACCGGAGGGGGGAGTGCGCGCCGGGTGGACGAACCGGATACCAGAGGGACGGACAGGGACCGTGGACGGAGGTCCCTGAGGGAGGGTCCCATCAACGATGTTCAAGCTGGACCGGATTCTCGAGGTGGTTTCGGAGCTGCGCCGGCGCCTACTCCGGATCCTGTACGTTCTCGCGCCGCTGTTCGGCTTCCTCGTGACCTTCCAGCTCCGTCCGGTCCGGTTCACGGTCGCCGGCGTGGCGCTCACGGCCGCGTATCCGTATCCGAACCTGTTCTACAACGTCACGGCCCAGGTGTTCCGGCTCCTCGTGGCCTGGATGCTGCCGCCGCACGTCGAGCTGCTGAACGTGGGTGTCGGAGACTCGGTCGTCGTCCAGATGGAGATCGCCGCCCTGCTCACGCTGATCCTCGGCATGCCGTGGATCGTCCACGAGGTGGGGGCTTTCCTGATCCCCGCGCTCCGGACCAACGAACGGGCCCTGATCCGGCAGATCGGAATTCCCGCCACGGTCCTCTTCGCGGTCGGTACGGGCATCGGGTTCGCCTACTGGACGCCGCTCACGTTCCTGCTGCTCTTCCGCTACGTCGCGGCGATGGGCCTGGCCCCGGTGCTCGGGGTCCAGGACTTCATCACGTTCGCCCTGCTCTACTCGTTCGCCTTCGGCGTGGTCTTCGAGCTCCCGGTCTTCCTCTATGCGCTCACGCGCCTCGGCGTCGTGCGGGCCGCTTACTGGCGGCAGCACTGGCGGGCCGCGGTCATCGGCTCGCTCGTCTTCGGGATGATCATCACGCCGGACAACTCCGGCATCACGATGCTGCTCATCGCGACGCCGATGATCGGCCTCTACTTCGCGGGCGCCTGGTTCGCCGCCCGCTGGGAGCGCGCCGTGGACCCCGTGCGCCGCCGCACGGTGGAGGCGTGAGCTCCGATGGCGCTCTTTTCCGACATCGACTGGATGATCCTCCTCGCCGTGGGCGGCCTCCTGCTCTTCGGCAAGGGGGACCCGGAGATGCTCCGGACCCTGGGCCGCTGGTACGGCCGCGCGCTGCACCTCAAGCAGGAGCTGCTCAGCGAGGTCACCCGGGCCGCCGACCTGCCGACGCCCTCGGCGGACCGGCCGCTCTCGATCCGGAGCACCCTCTTCGGCTGGGACGAGGAGGAGGCCGCCCGGTCCCGGGTCCCGATCGCCGTGGCACCGGCGACCAGCTGGGTCCACAGTCCGGCGTCCGCGATGACGTGGGTCAACAGCGTCGGCCCCCAGCAGTGGTCGGTGGCGACCACCCCGTTCCCGGACCCTGAGGGAGGACGAAGGTAGGCATGCTGTCGGTCAACGACGAGATCACGATGGTCGAGGTCCTGGCGATCCTCGCCGGGATCGCGATCACCTGGGCGATCTACTACGGCAGCGACCGGGCCGAGCTCCCGGGCGAGTCGACCGAGCCCGACCCCGCGGTGCCGGACGAGACGTTCCGCCCCGAAGGGAGGACGCTCGAATGAACGGCGACTGCCCGCCCTCCTGTCCGTTCCTCGGTCCGTCGGTCCTGCCACTGGACCTCCCGATCGGCCAGGTCCACCGGGTGGCGCCGGTCGCGTCGCCGGGCAAGCCGGACGCCGGGGAGGTCGATGAGACGAAGCGGAACGTGATCAAGCTGCTCGCCATCGCCGGGGTCGTCGGCGCGGCCGGCGGCGGCCTCGTCGGAGGCACGCTCCAGTACGCCCAGCCCCCGCTGGTCGGTGCGAAGTCGTACCCCGCTGTCCAGCTCATCGACATCGACGGGGCGCCGCTCACGGCCACGAAGGTCGGGCAGGAGTACAACGTCACCACGAGCCCGCTCTACCTGTTCTACTACCCGCTCACGAACGAGCCCAACTTCCTCCTCAACCTCGCGCCGGCCACCACCGGCGGCCCGGGCGCCACGAACGTTCCGGGCGGCGTGGGTCCGAACGGCTCGATCGTGGCGTACAGCGCGATCTGCCAGCACCTGGGCTGTCCGGCCCCGGCGATCTCGTACTATCCGCCGGGCACCTGTCCCAAGACCTTCGGCACGAAGAGCTTCTACATCCACTGCAGCTGCCACGGCTCGACCTACGACGTCACGGACAAGGCCCGCAACCTGACCGGGCCGGCGATCTACCCGCTGCCCCAGGTCACGCTCGAATGGAAGGACCCGTCCACCGGCGGCGACGACTCGATCTGGGCCATCGGGGAGACCGGGCCGGAGCCGGTCAACGGCCACTTCCAGACCCTCGTGGGCGGCTACCAGGTGCCCACCACGGTCCAGCTGTTCCGGGAGTCGCCGATCATCCTGTGCACGTTCCCCAGCGTCTGAGGAGGAGGACGGGGTCGTGGGGTTCGAGCACTGGTTCAACCGGAGCCTGAACCGGGTCTGGGGCTTCATCGAGGAGCGCGCCGGGATCCCCAAGTGGGCGCTGCGGCCTCAGCCGGCGTTCACCTTCAAGCCCTCGTACTGGACCGGCGCCTTCGTCGCGAACGCCTTCTTCATGCAGGTCGTGACCGGCCTGCTGCTCCTGCTGTACTACGAGCCCAGCGTCGCTCCGACGCTGACGAGCTGCGGGCAGACCCTCGGCACCTACTCGACGGCGCCGGCGGCCTGGTGCAGCACGTACTATCTCATCCACTCCGTGCCGATGGGCAATCTGCTGCTGTCGACGCACCTCTACGGCGCCTACGCGATGCTGTTCCTCGCGTTCATCCACTTCTACCGGGGCTACTACCTCGGCGCCTACAAGAAGCCCCGAGAGTTCTCGTGGATGGCCGGCACGCTCCTGCTGCTCCTGACCCTGGGCATGGGCTTCACCGGCTACGTCCTGCCCTACACGCAGATCTCGCTCAACGCCACGAACGTCGGGATCGTCCTCGCGCTGCGGCTGCCGACCCTGGGCGCCCTGACCGCTCCGTTCCTCATCGCCGACGGCACGCCGCAGGGCCTGCTGTCCCGGATGTTCGCGCTGCATGTCCTCGTCATCCCGCTGGCGCTGGGCGCCCTCCTCTACGCCCACATCGCGCTCTTCGAATCCCACGGCATCGCCCCGCCGGCGACCTCCGACCCGCTGCAGCGGAACCGGTACGTCCATTCCGAGGAGAAGAAGCAGGTCCCGTTCTGGCCGCACATCTTCTTCTACATGACCAAGTGGGCGCTGCTCTACCTCGGGCTCCTGCTCGGGATCGCGGCGCTCTGGCCCTGGCAGCTGCCGACCTACGTCGGGAACCTGGCGGTCACGCAGACCGTGACCGAGCCCGACTGGTACTTCCTCTGGCTGTTCAAGCTGGTCGACTTCTACGGCGTGACCCCGGTCATCGCCGTCGGGATCACGGTCGTCCTGATGCTCTACGTCCTGGCGCTCCCGTTCATCGACCGCTCGCCCCGGCGGCACCCCCGCGACCGCCCGATCGTCGTCATGATCGGGAACACGCTGCTCGGATTCTTCATTCTCCTGACCGTCTGGGGCGGCCTCACCCCCGGCGTCCAGATCCTGCCGATCGGGGTGGCCGAACGCCTCGGACCGATCGCGGCCATCAACGTCCTGGTCGTGACGCTGTTCTACCTGCGGTACCGGAAGAGCTACCAGGCCCGCCTCATCGCCCGGGGCTCGGAGTACCGGTTGCCGGGCGCCTACCCGGTGCTGGGGCGGGGCGCTCCGGTCGTCGGCGCCTCCGCGCCCCGCACGGCGGAGGTGAGCTCGGTTGACTGAGCCGACCGCCCCCCCGAAGTACCGGACGGGCGTGCTCTGGGCGATCCTCCTCCTGTTCATGATGGGAGGAACGGTCGCGGCGATCTACGTCGTCTGGGGCGTCTCCCAGCTCCTCACGGGAGGCACTCCGCTGGTCGACGTCCCGGTGGCGCTCGCCGGCGTCCTGGGGACGCTCCTGTGCGTACTCTTCGTGCTCGGCATCCTCTACCGCGTGGACCGGCTCCGGGGCGTTCCCCACCGGGAGGTGGCGCTCTTTGAGTAGCCCCGCCTCGGTGCCCGCCGACTTCGTCCGCCGGGCGCAGGACCGGGTGCTGAACCTCTACGCCGCCACGATCCTGCTGATGCTGGTCGTGATCGGGATCCTGGTGGCCTACTGCCTCCGGCTCGGTCCGCTGGTCGGCGTCGGCGTCGAGCGGTCCTTCGGCCTCGCTGTCGGGCTCCTGTTCCTCTGCTCCGCGCTCATCGTGCACGTGGTGGACCGGACGTACCGCGTCTGGCCGGAGGGCCGCGGCGTCCGTCCCTCCTTCCCGGGCTTCTACACCGCGCGCGGGTACGCGAACGCCGTCAAGATCCTCATCCTCGTGGCCGCCGCCGCCGCGATCGCCTACGTCATCGCGACCCTGCTGACCTGAGGAGCGGAGGAGGAGTCGGACCCCGTGACGAATCTCTGGATTCCCGGCGTAGAGATCGGACTGATCGCTGCCCTCGCCGGCTTCCTGCTGTGGGTGTTCTCCTACCACGGCGATTGGGCGGTCCGGAAGATGAAGCTCTACCTGCTGACCACCGACCACCGGCGGATCGGCTGGATGTACATCACCGTCGGCTTCATCTTCTTCTTCATCGGCGGGATCTATGCGACGCTGATCCGCACCGACCTGGGCTTCGTCCAGGGCCTCGGCCTCGACCCCGAGACGACCCTCGGCATCACGCCGGACGTCTACTCCACGCTGTTCACGATGCACGGCGTGCTGATGATCTTCATGTTCGTGATGCCGGTGCTCGCCGGCTTCGGCAACTTCCTCGTTCCCTCGATGATCGGCGCCCGGGAGATGGCGCTCCCGCGCATCAACGCCATCGCGTTCTGGATGATCATCCCGGCCGGCATCATCCTGATCTTCTCGAACGCCTACGCCGGCTGGACCGGGTACGTCCCGCTCTCGCTGCAGCCGAACCCGGGCAACCCGGACGGCATCGACCTCTGGATCCTGGGTCTCCACATCCTCTCGGCCTCCTCGTTGCTCGGCGCGATCAACTTCCTGGTCACGATCATCAAGCATCGGGCGCCGGGCGTCGAGTACTGGAACATGCCGCTCTTCGTCTGGTCGATCTTCATCAACTCCATCCTCCTCCTCTTCGCCGTCCCCTCGCTCTCGATCGCCCTCACCTTCGTCCTCTCGGACCGGCTGTTCGGGACGCACATCCTCGCCGCCGTGAACGGCACGCCCCTGGGCGGTGCGCTGCTCTACCAGAACATGTTCTGGTTCTTCGCGCATCCCGAGGTCTACATCCTCGTGTTACCGGCCTTCGGCTTAGTGTCCACGATCATCCCGAAGCTGGCGCGCAAGGACATCTACGGCTACGCGGCGATGGCGGTCGCGCTCGGCGTCTTCGCGGTGCTCTCCTTCGCCGTCTGGGAGCACCACATGTTCGTGACCGGCATCGACACGAACATCCGGTTCGTCTTCATGCTCTCGACGATGGCGATCGCCGTTCCCTCCGCCGTCAAGACGTTCAACTGGGTCGCGACCCTCTGGGGCGGCCGCATCTGGATGGCGACGCCGATGTGGTTCTGCCTCGCCTTCCTGACCGGCTTCGTCATCGGCGGACTCTCCGGCGTCTTCCTCGCGTCGATCCCGATCGATTATCTCTACCACGCGACCTACTTCGTGGTCGCGCACTTCCACTACGTCATCCTCGGCGGGACGCTCATGGCCGTCTTCGCGGCCATCTACTTCTATTACCCGGTGCTCACGGGCCGCTGGTACAACCAGTCGCTCGCCCACATCCACTTCCTGCTGAGCTACGTCGGCGTGAACCTGCTGCTCTTCCCGATGTTCATCCTGGGCGCCGAGGGGATGCCCCGCCGGGTCTACACGTACCTGCCGATCCCGTCGTTCCAGTTCCTGAACTTCCTGTCGTCCGTGGGTGCCGCGATCTTCGGCATCGCGCAGCTGTTCTTCGTCTTCAACATCGTCTACAGCTACTTCACCGGCATGCCGGCGGCGGCGGACCCGTGGGGCGAGCCCCTGCCGTCGACCTTCGCCGGCCCGGCCGCCCGGCCGACGCCGGTGCCGCTGCCCTCGGGTCCCGTGCCCTCGGCCACGCCGGAGGGAGGCTCGTGAGCGAGACGGGCCGCGACATCTTCCGGTGGAGCGCCGTCGCCTCCTTCTTCGCCTGCTACGCGACGATGATGCTGGGCGGCGAGGTCCTGGCGAGCGGCTCCGGCCTCGGCTGCGCCTCGTGGCCGAGCTGCAACGGGTCGTTCACCCCGCCGTTCGTCGGCGCCGCCGCCATCGAGTGGTCGCATCGGCTGGGCGCCTTCACCCTCTCGGTGTTCGTCACGGTGCTGTTCGTCTCGGCGCTCCTGTTCGAGCGTCGGCGGCCGACGATGATCCGTCTCGCGTCGCTGGCGTTCAGCTCGGTCCTCCTCGAGGCGCTGCTCGGCGGGGTCGTGGTCGAGAGCCGGCTCGCGGTCTGGCTGGTCGTCCTGCACTTCGCCGTCGCCACGGCGCTCCTCGGCTTCCTCGGGCTGATCGTGCTCCTGGGGAACCTGCCCCACTTCCCGAAGCGCTGGGTCGAGTGGGCGACGCGGGCGTCGACCGACCTTCCGGCCGGTCCGCCCCGGCCGGCGCCGGCCGACCCGCTCCCGGGACGCCCGACCCCGGGAGACTCGCCGTGGAGCCAGCCGACCGGCCCCGGGTCCTCGGGCTGAGCGAGGAGAGCGCCGGCAGTTCGGTACAGCGACGATGTCGGAGAGTTCCCGTTCCGGCTCCGCTCGCCGGTCCGGCTGGCGGGATTACGTCGACCTGACCAAGCCGTGGATCACGCTCCTGATCGTGGCGGTCGCCGTCGCCGGTTACTTCGTGGCGCTCCCGGGCCGGATCGACTGGGAGCGGCTGCTCCTGCTCGTGGCGGCCGGAGGCGCCGCCTCCTCCGGGGCGGCGGCGCTCAACCACTACTTCGACCGCGACATCGACGCCCGGATGCGCCGGACCCGGAGCCGGCCGCTGCCGACGGAGCGGATCGCGGAGGGCAGCCATGTCCTCGTCCTCGGGCTCGCCCTCACCGTGCTCGGCATCGGCGTCGCGGCGCTGACGCTCAACCTGCTCACCGCCCTCTCGATCCTGCTCGGCTCGGTCACCTACGTGCTGGTCTACACGGTCTGGCTCAAGCGCCGGACCGCCTGGAACATCGTGATCGGGGGGTTCGCCGGCAGTGCCCCGGCGCTCGCCGGCAGCGCCGCCGCAGTGGGGCACTGGACCGACGGCGCCCTCGCCCTGGCGCTGCTGGTCTTCCTGTGGACGCCGCCGCACTTCTGGAGCCTCGCGCTGATGCTGCGCGAGGATTACCGGGCCGCCGGCCTTCCGATGCTCCCGAGGATGGACGACCCGTCCTACTCGGCCCGGGTCACGGTGCTCTCGTGCGCCCTCCTCGTCCCCGCGACCCTCCTCCTCGCGTACGTCGGCCCGATCGCGCTCCCGGCGATCGTGGTGCTCGTGGCCGTGAGCCTCCTGTTCCTCGCCTCGGAGCTTCCGATGTGGCGGCGCTCCGACCGGAAGACGGCGCTGCGCGGCTTCGTGGTCTCGGGACCCTACCTGCTCGCCGTCATCGCCGTCGTGATCGTGAACTGGATGCTCGTCCGCGGCCTGCCGTTCGTCGGCGGATAGAGCGGCGGCCCTCGACCTCGGCATCCACCTCGATCTCGACCAGCATCTCGGGACGCAGCAGCCGGGAGACCTCGACCAGGGTCGAGACCGGCCGCACGGACCGGAACAGCTCCCCGTGGACCCGGGCGTACTCCTCGAAGCGCGAGATATCGGTCACGAAGGCCCGGGTCCGCACGACATCGGTCAGGCGAGCGCCGGCGGACTCCAGGGCCCGCTCGATCGTCGCGAACGCCTGCCGGGTCTGGGCCTCCAAGTCGCCCGCCCCGACGATCGTTCCATCGGGCCGGGTCGCCGTCGTTCCGGCCACGTAGACCCGACGCCCGACCCGAAGCGCCCGGGAGTAGCCGACCCGCTTCTCCCAGGGCCCGTTGCTGGACACGAGGGTCCGAGCCATCCGTGCGCTCCCTCGGCGAGGGGAGGGGGTGGTCGGGTAAAGCGCCCGCGGGTCCGTCGTTCTGTAGGTGCGCCGACCTTAAGCCGCGGCTCCCCCTCTCGGAAGCCGATGTCTCCCGCGACGGCGCCGACTCCGGGTCCCGCCGACGAAGAATTCGTCCGAGAAGCCGAGGCCGCGCTTCGTGAGCTCGGCTTTTCCCGGGCCCGAGCCACCTCGTCCCGGCCGGGCCAGAGCCCGACGTTCTGGGTCGAGAACCGGAGCGCCCGCCGGCGGTCCATCCCGGTCTACGTGGACAAGGCCGGCGGACTGCTGCCGTCGGCGATGCCGCTGGCGGATGCGAGCCCCGAGCCGGAGGCGGACCTTCCGCCGTCGATCCTCGTGGTGCCCACCGACGCGGCGGCGGAGTCGGCCTGGCGTCTCGTGCCCCGCGACCGCAGCATCCTCGCTCCGACCCGGATCCGGATCCTCGTCCTGCGAGACCCGGCCGGCACGTCCCATGCCCCGCACTGGCACCTGGTGACCGTGCCCCCGACCGAGGTGCTGCGGCTCGCCACCGGTATCGTGGTCGGGATGTACCGGCGGGCCTTCGCCGGCGAGGGCGCCGGCGACGTGGACTTCGCCGAGCTCCTGGGCTCGCTCCGGGCGCAGTACCATGTCGACGTCCAGAAGTCGCTCGGCGTGCAGAGCGACGAGGACGCGCTCTTCGTCCTGTATCACCTCGCGCTGCGCGACAGCTTCGCGCCGGGGAACATCGCCGGGAACCTGCACTCCATCGTCGCCAATCCGACGGGCCCGGCGAGCCGGGTCCCCTGGTTCGCCGGCTGAGCCCGGGCGCTCGTCGACCGAACGGATACCATAAGAACCGGCATCCTCCTCCCGTGCGCGAGGGGGACGCGCGTGCCGGAGGACGACCCGTTCACCTGGCCGTATACACCGGCGCCGGGTGGGGCCACGCCTCCCCATACCACGGGGCGGGCCGAGGGCCGTTCGGAGGTCCGGGCGTTCTTCTGGCTGGCCCTGCTGAACACGATCATCATCGCGACGGTCGGCATCGCCGTCTGGTTCCTGATGCACTCGCCCTCGCGGTAGCGGCGGACCCGCCGTTCCAAACGGTTATCATCCCGGGGCAGGTCGCCGCCGACCGGAGCTCCGCGGGGCCGTGGGGTAGCTTGGACCATCCTTCTAGCTTGGGGTGCTAGAGACTCCGATTCAAATTCGGACGGCCCCATCCATCCCGGTGGCCGGCCCGCCACCGACGCTTTTTACTCCCCGGCCGGGCTCCCCCCGTCGGAGGGCTACCATGAACGTGGGGGTGCTCGGGAGCGGCGACGTGGGGAAGCGGCTGGCCGGCGGATTTGCGGCCCGGGGACATGACGTCGTCGTCGGGACCCGGTCTCCGGGGAAGGCCGAGCTCGGTACCTGGGCCGCCGGCGTGAAGGGCAAGGTCCGTCTCGGGTCCTTCTCCGACGCCGCGAAGCACGGGGAGCTGCTCGTGCTCGCGGTGCACGGCGAGAATGCCCTCGAAGCGATCGAGGCGGCCGGCCAGGACGCGTTCTCCCGCAAGGTCGTCATCGACGTGACGAATCCGCTCACGTTCTCGAACGGCGTCGTCGGGCTGTTCGTCGGGACGACCGACTCGCTGAGCGAGCGGGTGCAGAAGGCGCTGCCGACGGCGAAGGTGGTCAAGGCCTTCAACACGGTCGGCAGCCCACAGATGGTGGACCCGCGGGTCCCGGGCCCGTCGCGACTGGAGCTCCTGATCGCGGGCAACGACGCCACGGCGAAGCAGCAGGTCACCGACGTGGTGAAGTCGTTCGGCTGGTCCGGGACGATCGACGTCGGCGACCTGGCGGCGGCGCGCTGGCTCGAGGCGATGGTGCCCCTGTGGGTCCGCGTCGGTGGCACGCTGCACACCTGGGCGCACGTCTGGGCCGTCGCCCGCGAGTGACGGGTCCTCCCGTAACCGCTAAGCCCGCACGGAGAACCGCCCTCGACCGGAGGAGAGGTCCTTGCAGGAGAACCGACTCGGCTTCCTGTTCGGCGTGCTCGCCGCGGTGATGCTCTTCCTGGACGTCCTGCTCACGATCATCCTGGGCGTCTCGGACATCGTGGTCCGGGGATTCCACGCCGCGACCTTCCTGGGCGCGGTCACGCACGGAGTCCTCGACATCGTCCTCGGTCTCCTGTTCCTCGTCTTCGCCGCCCTCGGAGGCCGGTCGCCGTGGAACTTCCCGCAGGGGCGTCCCCAGTCGGACCACTCCCTGGCCGCCGGCGTCATCCTGATCGTCCTCGCCATCGGGACCTGGTACATCCTGGGGCTGGGCCTGCTGTCGGCCCTGGCCGGGATCTTCGGCCTGATCGGCGGCATCCTGATGGTGCTGTACCGACGCTGAGCCCGAGCCGGGTCCTTTAACCCGCCACCGGGGTGTCCCGAGACCGTATGGGCCGTCGATTCGTCGCGCAGCGCCGAGCCGATCCGTACTATCGGGCGGCACAGGCGGACGGGCTCCGCTCCCGGGCCGCGTTCAAGCTGGCGTACTTCGCGGACCGCTTCCCGATCTTTCACCCCGGGGACCGGGTCCTCGACCTCGGCGCCGCGCCGGGCGGCTGGTCGCTGGTCGCGGCGGAACGGGTCGGGCCGCACGGCTCCGTCGTAGCCGTCGACCCGAGAACGATCGAACCGATGGACCGCGTGACGGTCGTGCACGGGACGGTCGGAGCCCCGGGGCTTCGGGACCGGCTCGGGCCGGAGCCGTTCGACGTCGTGCTCTCTGACATGTCGCCGCGGATCAGCGGCGCCTACTCCACGGACCATGCCCGCAGCGTCGACCTGGTGCTGTCCGCGTGGACGCTGGCGCAGGAGGTGCTGGCACCGGGCGGCCGCTTCGTGGCGAAGCTCTTCGACGGGGACCTGCTCGCGACCACCGAGGCACGGATCCGTCCCTCCTTCGAGCACTTCCGTCGGACCAAGCCTCCCGCGTCCCGGGAGCAGTCCTCGGAGCTCTACCTGCTCGGCTGGGGCTTTCGGCCCCGGAGCGGGGCGTCGCACCCGCCGGGGGAGGAGGACCGATGAGCGCCGCCTGGACGGAACGCGCCTCGGCCATGGTCCGAGGCCTGGGCCCGGTAGACCCGCGGGTGGCGGACGCCCTGCGTCGAGTTCCCCGAGATCGATTCGTTCCGGCCTCGCTGTCCGCCGAGGCGTACGAAGACACTCCGCTGCCGCTCGGAGGCGCCGGGTCGACGATCTCGGCGCCCCACATGGTCGCGATCCTGCTGGAGTGGGCGGAGCTCACGCCGGGCCTCCGGGTGCTGGAGCTCGGGTCCGGCTCCGGCTACCTGGCGGCGGTCGCGGCCGAGCTCGTGGGGCCCTCGGGCCGCGTCGACGGCGTCGAGATCGACGAGGAACTCGCCGACCGATCTACCCGGGTCCTGACCGACCTGGGCTACGCCGGTCGGGTGTCGATCCATGCGGCCGACGGTCGCCCCGGATGGCCCGCGGCCGCTCCGTATAACCGGATCATCGTTTCCTTCGCGACCCCGGAGATCTTTCCTGAGTGGAGGGACCAGCTCACGACGCCCGGGGTTCTGGTGGCCCCCGTCGGGCCGCCGTCCGGACAGGTGCTGCGTCGGCTCCGGCATGGGGCGGCGGGCGATCGGCTGGAGGACGGTCCGGAGTGCATTTTCGTGCGCCTGGTACGCCCCGTCGCACGGCCTAAATAGACCTTCATAATACGGGGTCCTCCCCTGATTTCCGGATTTGGTCAATTGTGATCCGCTTCGGGCCGGCCGGCATACCGCTCTCGTGCAAGGGGAGAACCCTGCGGGACGGCATTTCGGACGTCCATCACCTGGGCCTCACCGCGATGGAGGTCCAGTTCATCAAAGTCAATCCGCTCACGCGCGTGGTGCTCGAGGAGGAGGTGGGCAAGCTGCCGTTCGACGTCCCGACCCAGCTCATGGTCGAGGTCGGCGAGACGGCGCGCGAGGCCGCGGATCCGGCGTCGCTCAAGTTGCCGCTCAAGCGACGGCAGAACGTCACCGGTTTGACCTGGAGCCTGGCGAAGGATTACGCGGACCTGGCCCAGACCCGGGCGCTGGCCCGCGCGCTCGATGTACGCCTCAGTCTCCACGCTCCGTACTACGTGGACTTCTTCGGCAGCGAGGAGGCCCGCGACCGGAGCATCCGGCAGATCCAGTGGGCGGGCCTGCTCGCCTCGGGACTCGGCGCCGGGCTCGACGTCACGCACCTCGGCTTCTACGGAGGCGGGTCGCGAGCCGACAGCGTCCACGACCTGTCGCAGATCGCCCGAGAGCTCGAGTCGTGGCTCCAGCGCGTGACCGATGGCCAGGTCCACCTCGCGGTAGAGCCGAGCGGGCACCCGGACGTCTTCGGCTCCCGGGAGGAAGTGCTCGAGCTGGCGCACCAGATCCGCGGCATCGTGCCGGTGCTCAACCTCCCGCATCTCGCCGCGCGGGAACGCAGCACCTTCAGTGACACGATACAGCTCCAGGCCCTGGTCGACCAGTTCGTGGAAGCGAGCCGGGGCGACCTCTACCTCAACTTCTCGGGGGTCGAGTTCTACGGACCGACCGAGTTCCGCCTGACCCCGATCAAGCGCGGGCTCGTGCGGTTCGACAACCTCGCCGAGATCCTGGCCGAGCGGGACTACGACGTGACCGTGATTTCGAGCTCTCCGCTGCTCGAGCACGACGGAATGTATCTCAAGCTCCTGTACGAGCGGGCGCTCAGCCGCCGGTGGACGAAGAAGCACGCACCGCCGCCGAAGGCACCGCCGGCGCCGGCGAAGGCGTCCGTCCCCGTGAAGAAGGCCGCGCCGGCAAAAGCCCCCGCCGCCCGGCCGAAGCCTCACCCGCACCGGCCCGTTGCCCGGCCGAGTCGACCGGCCCGCAAGAGGAACCGTGGCCGGCGCTAAGGACTCGGACGAATCTGCCTTCAACCAGTCGCAGGCCTACGTGGCGCGCCGCGTGGCCGAGGCCCTGTCGCGGATCCCCCCCGAGGTCGTGGGACGGGCCGTAGAGATCCTGCTCAAGGCGCCGGAGGTCTTCGTCTACGGGGCGGGTCGCAGCGGGATCATCGGACGCGCGTTCGCCATGCGGCTGGTGCAGGTCGGTCTCGCGGCCTTCGTGATCGGCGAGAGCACGACGCCGATCGTTCGCGCCGGGGATGCGGTGTTCATCCTGTCCGGTCGCGGGGAGAGCCAGTCCAGCATCCAGACCGCCAACATCGTCCGACGCGAAGGCGCCCAGTTGATCGTCCTCACCGGCCGGTCGACGTCGAAGCTGGCCCACGCGGCCAACCTCGCCATTCCCCTCGAGTTTCCGGAGGACGCCGAGCAGCCGAAGCTTGCCCCGCTCGGAACGCTGTTCGAGTCGGCGAGTCTGCACTTCACCGACGCGCTCGTCACGTCGATCATGCGGGCCCGGGGCGAGAGCGAGGACTCGATGCGCCGCCGCCACGCGATCATGGTGTAGGTTCCGGCCTCGCCCAACCCTTAAGCCCCGTCACGGGTCCGGGGCGGCGTGCCCCGTCGTCCCGTGGCTTCGCCGACCACCTCGCTGGTGCCGATCCCCACCCGATTCTTCGTGACGAGCGGCAAGGGCATCAACAAGGTGAGCGAGCTCAACGCCTTCGACCTCGCGCTGCTGCAAGCCGGGATCGGCGAGCAGAACCTGGTCTCGGTCTCCTCTGTGCTCCCGATCGGCATCCGCCAGGTGGATCGAGAGCGGCTGCCTCGGGGGTCGATCACCCATGCCGTCCTCGCCCGGCAGGGGGGTGGCGAGGGAGAGGTCGTGAGCGCCGGGATTGCCTACGGCTTCCGGACCGACGGACAGGGCGGCTACGTGGCCGAGGGCCACCTCAACGGCACGCAGAAGGCGCTCAAGGAGTTCCTCAAGTGGCGGATGGAGGAGATCGCGCACTTCCGCGGCGTCGAGCTCAAGCGGATCAATTTCCGCACCGAGGAGCTCTCGATCCCGATGGACCACTACGGCGTCTGCATCGCGGCCTGCGTCTTCCTTCCCTAGGCCGGGCGATACCCGCCGTGCGTCTGGAGATCGTCGAACACCAGATACGCCCCGGCCTCCCCCGGGCGGAATCCGACCTTCTCCGCCACCCGCTGGGAGGCACGGTTGGTGCTGCTCGTACTCCAGATCGGGGTCAGGCCCCGGGCCTGGAGCTCCGATGCCACGGTCGCAGCGGCCGCCGTGGAGTAGCCCCGTCCCCGCCACTCGGACCGGGTGTGGACGCCGATATCGGCGTAGCGGCGGTTCCACGCACTCTCCACGGCCACGGCGACCAGCCGCTCGTCCTCGATCACTCCGGCCACGATGCCCGTGCCGAGCAGCTCTTCCACCGTCGCGTAACTGTTCCCCCAGACGGGCGGCTCGTACTCGTCGACCCGCCGCAGGTCGGCGAGGGTCAACCGTCGGGCCGGTACCTCGGGAGCCCCGACGGGGGGCTTCTCCAGGATGTAGAACAGGTCTCCGAGCTCGCGGTACGGGAGCCGCAGCTCCTGCTCCAACACCGGCCGCAGACGCGCGATCGCCTCCGCCGACCCGTTGACACAGAACCATCCCGGGATCCGGGAGAGGATCGTCCAGGCCGCCTCGGGGTGCCGGCCCCAGACCTCGAGTTCTCCGGGGGTCCCCCAATGCTCATCGACCACGACGTCCGGGTCCTCGGGGGCCCCCTCGACGAACACGCGGTCCCGGCCTCGGTGCAGTCCGGCGTACGGGATCACGTACTGGGGTGTGACCGGAAGTCGTTCGGCGAGTTCGGCGGCGGCCGGCGGCTCCAGCGCCCGGAGGCCAGGCACGGGAGGGAGGGCCGGGTACCGAAGCGGAGTCGGGGGCATGGAGGCACCGGGGCCCGTCAGAGGAGCTTCCGGAACAACAGCTTGTCCTCGAGCGAGCCCTGGATCTCGAGCTTGTGCGTCACGAGGGCCTTCATCGGTCCGATCTCCTTGCGTACCAGGCCGAGGAAGGTGGCGACATCGGTCCGGATCGTGAGGTCGGTCCGGGTCGAGTTGCCGGTGCGCAGGCCCCCGAGCACGCCCTCCTTGAGCTCGAGGAGGTAGTGGTCTCCGTCCGAGAAGTGGATCGCGATGCTCCGCTCGAGGCCGGCCAGCTCGGTCCGGATCGCCGGCGTCTGGGCCGCGTGCCGATTGAACCGCTCGACGAGCGATGCCAGGGTCTCCTCGATCACGGCCATTCACGGTCCAGCGTTTGGAGTGAGCCTCGCGGTTTAAGCCTTTCAACCGTGCTCCACGAGTACCGGAGCCACGCGACTTTCGCCGCGGGCAACGCGAGGTGCCCAGACACGAACTGCTGGGTCCGCTCGTCCGAGGGATACCCGCTGCCGCAGTCGACCCCGAGGTGCCGTCGCAGTCGGTCGATCGCGCGGTCCCGGCACACCTTGGCCACGACCGAGGCGGCCGACACCACCGGAACATCCCGGTCCGCCTTGTGACGGGAAACGATTCGGGCGCGGGTCCGAGCCAACGACTTCACGCGGCGTCCAAACCGTTCGGCCACCGGGTCGCACGCGTCGACGTAGACCTCCTGGGCGTCGGTCATCCGGATCAGGCGGGCGAACGTCCGGGCCTCGAGGAGGTTCAGCTGCCCGTGGCGCACCGCGGCGTCGATGTCCGCCGGCGGGATCTCGAGCGCAATCTGGTCTCCGACGTGCTTCAGGGCCTCGAACAAACTCTCGCGTCGGGCGCGGCTCAGGAGCTTGGAGTCCCGGACGCCGAGAGGCCGGAGCTCCTCGACGCGGCCCGGGTCCGTGAGAAATCCACCCACGACGAGCGGGCCGATGACGCTGCCCCGTCCGGCCTCGTCGATTCCGAGCACCCTCCCGGGCATCGGACAAGAAAGGCCATCCCCCCCGTATCTCGGTTCCGTCGTTGGCTGTCGTTCTGAGCAAACCCTTAACCCGCCTACCCCGAGTTGGCCGCGAGTGGCGCTCGATGGCCTCGCCGTCCCGGTCGTGACGATTTTCGGTGAGCTCGGGCAGGTCGACCTGGGACAGAACGCCCGATTCACCCGCGGACTCTGTGACGCACGGGTCGACCACATCTTCGTGCTCGGCACGACCGGAGAATTCCCCGGCGTAACACCGGCGGAACGCCCCGGGCTCGTCGAGTCCGTGATCGAGAGCCTAGGCTGGCGGACGGACGCGTGGGTGGGCTGTGGCGCTCCCGCCACGGACCAGGCCGTCGCGAATGCGGTTGCGGCCGAGGAGGCCGGGGCCGCGGCCGTGGTCGTCGTCCCGCCGTACTACCTCACACCGACCGAAGCGTCGGTCAAGCACTACTACCGCGCGGTCAAGGCCGCCGTCGGACTCCCGGTCCTCGCGTACAACATACCGGCGCATGTGGGGTATGCGCTGTCGCCGGCCCTGGTACACGAGCTGGCTCGGGAGGGTTGTCTCGCCGGCATCAAGGACACTTCGGGCTCCCTGGACTCGGTCCAGGGTTTCCTCCACGGCGCCCCGGAAAGGTTCGTCGTTCTGCCCGGCGATGACGTGCTGGTCGGGGCGGCGATCGCGGCCGGAGCCCCGGGTGCGGTGATGGGGTCGGCAAATGTCGTTCCTCGGCTGGCGCTCGAACTCGTCGCGGCCGCACGCACGGGGGACCGTTCCCGGGTGGCGGAGCTCGAGACGTCGCTCCGGGCCCTGCTCGTCGCGATGGAGGCGGGTCCGTACCCCGCGGTCGTGAAGTACCTGGCCCATGCGCTGCGTCACGCCGACGTAGGGTACCGGGAGCCCTACGGCCCGCTCACCGCCGAGGAACGGGCTCGGGTGGACGCGGCGCTGGTACCGGCGGAGCCGCTGCTTCGACCGTTCCTGTAGGAGGTTCGATGCGGGCCCTCGTCGTGAATCCGCCCACCTCCGGCCTTCGTATGGAACAGGTCCCCGACCCCACGCCCGGGCCGGACGAGGTGAAGGTCCGGGTCCTCGAGGGCGGCATCTGCGGGACCGACCGGGAGATCGTTGCAGGCCGCTACGGGTCTCCGCCGCCGGGCCGGAAGGATCTCGTGCTCGGACACGAGAACTTTGGCAAGGTCGTCGAGGTCGGGCGATCCGTCCAGGACCTGCGGGTCGGCGACGAGGTCGTCGCGACGGTGCGGCGAGGCTGCGGCGTCTGCCGATTCTGCCGGACCCAGCGATCCGACTTCTGCGAGACCGGCATGTTCACGGAGCGTGGGATCAAGGGACGGGACGGCTACTTCGCGGAATTCTACGTGGATCGGCCCGAGTACCTCGTACGGATTCCTCGAGTCCACCGGCTCACCGCGGTGCTGCTCGAGCCGCTCAGCGTTGCCGAGAAGGCGGTGCAGCAGGCCCGACGCGTGCTCGATCGTACCGAAGGGCCGCCCGGAACCATTGCGGGCCGCCCGAGGACGGCCCTGGTCGTCGGGACCGGAGCATTGGGGATGCTCTCGGTGTTCGTGCTGGCCGACGAGGGCTTCGAGGTCACCGCCGTCGATACCTACGTCGGGAAGTGTCCGGCGAGCAGCGTGTTGTCCACGGTCGGGGTGCGATACCGAGACGCCTCCGCCGGTCTGTCGGTGCTTGGCACGGAGCGCTTTGACCTGATCCTGGAGGCCACGGGGTCGGCCGCCCTCGACTTCGAGCTGGCCACGTTGCTGGCGCCGAACGGCTGCCTACTGCTCCTGGGGCTTCCGGCCGACGACCATCGGCCGTTTCCGGTGCCGGGCGCCGACCTCGTCCGCCGCCTGGTCTTACAGAACCAGGCGATCGTCGGCTCGGTGAACGCCAGCCGACGCTACTTCGCTCAGGGCCTTCGGCACCTCACGCTCTTCCGTCGGCGCTGGGGAACGGTCGCCGAGCAGCTCGTCACGGAGCGGCTCCCGTGGACCGACTTTGCCTCCGTCGTGAACGGACGTCGGCCGGCGGGGATCAAGTGGGTGCTGACGATGGGAGGCTGAACCCCGCGCTGTCTTGGCGAGTTTCCGGGGCAAAGAGTAAATAGCGCACCCGGCTCGAAGCGCCCTCTTCCCCCTCGAGGTACGGATGGGACTCTGGCAGGGCCGTTCGCAACGGAAGCCGTCGGGCGGACGCCTTCGTCCGTTCCGCAAGAAGCGTCGCTTCGAGATCGCGCGCGAGCTCCAGTTCGCCACGATCGGAGGCGGATTCGTCAAGAAGTACCGGGTTCGCGGGGCGAATCGCAAGCTCCGCGTTCTGACGGTCTCCTCGATCAACGTCTACGATCCTGCGACGAAGAAGATCCAGGTCGCGAAGGTGCTCACCGTCCGAGAGAACAAGGCGAACCCGAACTACGTCCAGCGGAACATCATCACCCGAGGCGCGCTGGTCGAGACTGACCTCGGCCTCGTGGAAGTCCGGTCGCGGCCCGGTCAGGACGGCGTTCTCAACGGGATCCGGGTCGCGAAGGCGCCGGCCGCGGCCTGAGCCACCCCCCCGTACGGTGATGCCGGACCACGTCTACGTCTATCCGGCCTATCTGGCCAAGGACGGCTCCCGGGCCGATGGTCGGCGGGTTCCGGCGGCGCATGCGCCCTCGACCGCGACCGTGGACCAGATCCTCGCCGCGGCGAAGTCGCTCGGCCTCACGGCCGAGGCGGAGCCGGAGCGGGGCTACCCGCGGGAGGGCCGGTCCGAGGCGGGCCGGGTCAAGGTGACCAAGACGGCCGGTCTCACGAAGACGCGCATCCTTCGGATGCTGGCGGAGCAGATCCGAAAGACCGGCCCCGCGCCGCCTCGGTGACCGAATGGACGACGCGGGCACCGTCTACTTTACCGGGACCGCCGGGGCGGGCAAGACGTCGCTCGTCCAGGCCTTCCAGGACTGGCTGGACCACCAAGGCCACGACGTGGTGACCGTGAATCTCGATCCCGGGACCGAGGCCGGCAGTTTCGAGCCGGATGTGGACATTCGCGATTGGATCCGGCTGCCGCAGGTCATGCAGGAGTACGGCCTGGGACCCAATGGCGCTCAGGTCGCGGCGGCCGACATGATCGCCCTCAAGATCTTCGAGGTCAAGCAGTCGCTGGACGGCTACAAGGCCGAGTACGTCCTGGTGGACACGCCGGGACAGTTCGAGCTGTTCGCGTTCCGCGAGTCCTCGAAGGCGATCGTCGACGCCTTGAGCGGGGACCGGTCGCTCCTCGCGTTCCTGTTCGACCCGGCCCTGGCCCGGCGGGCGTCCGGGTTCGTCTCGCTCCGGATGCTCTCCGCGACGGTCGAGTTCCGGTTCCGCCTCCCGATGATCAACCTCCTCTCCAAGACCGACGTGCTGACGCCGGACCAGCTCGAGGAGCTCCTCGCCTGGGGCGAGGACCCGCAGATGCTCAGTGACGGGGTGGGCCAGGAGCTGCCGACACCGGACGTCCAGCTGTCCACGGAGCTGTTCCGGGCGATGGAGACGATGGCGCCCCAGTCCACTCTCGTGCCTACCGCGGCGGCGGAACAGAAGGGGATGGACCTCCTCTACGAGGCCATCGAACGGGTCTTCAGCGGCGGCGGGGCCGAAGAAACGCTCGAGCCCGGCGACGAACCGGAGTAGGCTCCGGTCACTCCGTGAAGAAGAGCCCCATGCCGGCCGAGGAGGCTTCGTCCTCTTCCTGGAACCGGGCCCGGAGCTTCTCGGCGTCCTTCGGCGCTAGCCGGGTGCCTAGGTCCTTGAGCAACATCTCGACCCGCGCCACCGCCTCGGGGGAGCCCTCGACCTGGACGTAGAGGTGCCCCGAAGGCCCTCCGAGCGTCGCCGCGTCGCGGAGCTTGTGGCTCTGGCGCGCGACGACGTCATCGCGCAGCGCCTCGTCCAGCTTCGCTCGCCGGTCGTTCGGCACGTCAAAGATGACCCACGCCATGCGCGCGCCGGTGCATCGGCGGCGGGTAAGACCTTTGCTCCCGTCCGGAGAGCCTAAGCCGTCCGGCTCGATGCCTCCGGCTCCATGTGGGTCTCCACCTCCACCGGTGTGGTGTCGACCAGCGACCCCGGGCAGATCCTGCTGCTTGGCTCGGCCCACGTCGTGGACCTGTCCGGCCCCATCCGCGCCCGACTGAGCTCCGTGCCGCTGCAGGCCGTGGCCCTCGAGCTCGATGCGGAGCGGGCCGGTGTCCTCGAGGACCCGGCCCAGAAGTCGGCCCGGCCCCGGCCGTCGGTTCCGCCGCTCATCCGGCTGTGGGGCCTGCTGCAGCGCCGCCTGGGGGCGCAGCTGGGACAGGGTGCCGGCGGCGAGATGCGGGCCGCCGCGGGCTTCGCCCGGGAGCGCCAGCTGCCGGTCTTCCTCATCGACGACCCGTTCGACCAGACCATCCGGCGTCTTCTCGGCTCGTTGTCCCCGAACGAGCGGCTGCGGCTGGTCGCGGGGGCGATCCTCGGCCTCGTGATCCCCGCGCGGACGGTCCAGCGGGAGCTGGACCACTATTCCGAGGCTCCGGCGGAGTACACCGACCAGATCCGGGCCAACTTTCCCTCCGTGGCCCACATCCTCATCGACGAGCGGAACGAGCACATGGCGAGCCGGCTGGACGAGATGTGGCGCCGGGGTCTTCGCCACATCGCGGTCGTGGTCGGCGATGCCCACGTGCCGGGCCTGGCCGAAGCGCTCCGCCGGCGCCAGTTGCCGGTCGAGACGGTGACCTACGGCGAGCTCCGCGCGCCGGCTACAGGACCGTAGGCGACTCCTTCTTCGTGGTCTCGACGGCGCCGAGGAAGGCCGTGGCCAGCGCCTCGACCTCCGGGCTGCGGTACTCCGCGAGCTTCCCCGCGTCGCCCAGCGTGGACACCTCGGGGGCGATCGGAAGCCGGGCCAGGATCGGTACGCCGTACTCGGCGGCGACGGCGGAGACCGCGCTCGGGCCGAACGGTTCGATCCGTTCGTGGCAGTGGGGGCAGACGAGGTAGGAGAGGTTCTCGACGACCCCGAGCAGCGGAACGTGGAGCTCCCGGGCCATGTTCATCGCCTTTCGCACGATCAGGGCGGCGAGCTCCTGCGGGCTGAACACGAAGACCATGCCGTCCAGCGGGATCGCCTGGAAGACGGTGAGCGGGACGTCGCTGGTGCCGGGCGGCATGTCGATCAGCAGGTAGTCGAGGGCGCCCCAGTTGACGCCGCCGAAGAACTGCAGGATGAGCCGGGTGACCAGCGGCCCCCGCCAGATCACCGGGGTCTTCTCATCCTCGACCATGAACTGGGACGACACGACCGTCAGCCCCTCCTCGGTCTGCGCGGGCTCGATGCCCTCCCCGCGGTCCACGAGTCCCCCCGTCAGGCCGTACAGCTTCGGGATCGACGGTCCGGTCACGTCCGCGTCGAGGACCCCGACGCGCAGGCCCCGCCGTCGGAGCTCGGCGGCCAGCAGCGCGGTCACGGACGACTTCCCGACGCCGCCCTTACCGGACCCCACGGCCACTACGTGCTGGAGGGCCCCCTTGTCCATACGCTGCATCAGCCCTCCCCCGGGCCGGCGTGCCGGCGGAGCGCCCGCCGGAGGAGCATGCGCCTGTTCGTGGGGGGTGCCGGGCGGCATCGTCGCGGCCGAACTTGACCAAGCGTATTTAACGCGCCCCGAGTGGAGGGTCATCTCGTAGACTGGAGGAAGCTCTACGGTGGATCCGTCGCCCCTGCAGGAGATCTTCGCCCCCGCCTCTATCGCCGTGATCGGAGCGTCGAACCACCCGACCTCGGTCGGCGGGATGCTCTTCCGGAACATCCTGCAGGCCGGCTACCGAGGCGTCGTCTATCCGGTCAATCCCTCGTGGAAGAGCGTCTCGGGCGTCCGGTGCTATCCCTCGGTCGCCGACCTGCCCGAGGCGCCCGAGATGGCGGTGGTCATCGTTCCGGCGCCGCTCGTCACGAACGTGATGACGCAGCTCGGGGAGCGCGGCACCCGCGGGGCGGTGGTGATTTCCGCGGGCTTCCGGGAGATCGGCGGAGTGGGGATCGGTCGGGAGGAGGAGCTCGTCGCGACCACCCGGAAGTACGACATGTCCGTCGTCGGCCCCAACTGCTTCGGCGTGATTAACACCGCCCCCGAGGTCAGCCTCAACGCCACCTTCTCCGAGGACCTGCCTCCGACAGGGAACATCGCCTTCGTCTCCCAGAGCGGTGCGCTGTGCGCGGGCATCCTGCGCTACGGCATCTCGGAACGGATCGGATTCTCCCGATTCGTCTCGGTGGGGAATCGCGCCGGGGTCGAGGAAAGCGATATCCTCCGGTCCCTCGCGACCGATGCCCACACCGACGTCGTGCTCCTGTACATCGAGAGTCTCGCGAACGAGCGCCGGTTCCTGGATGCGGCCCGGGAGGTCTCCGACCTCAAGCCGATCCTCGTGATCAAGAGCGGGCGGTCGCCCGAGGGGGAGCGGGCCGCCCGAAGCCACACCGGGTCGCTCGCGCATGCGGCGCAGGATCGACTCTACGACGCCCTGTTCGAGCAGGCGGGCGTCCTCCGGGCGGATACCATCGGGGAGCTGTTCCGGTGGGCCAAGATCTTCGCGACCGGAGCGCGGCTCAACGGTCCGCGTCTCGCCATCCTGACCAACTCCGGAGGCCCCGGCATCGTCGCGGCTGATGCATGCGCCCGCAGCGGACTGTCACTTCCTCCGCTACCGGAGCGCACGCAGGGCCGTCTCCGGGCGCTCCTCTCTCCATCCGCCGCGGTCGGCAACCCCGTCGATACGACCGCCGACGCATCGGCCCGTCAGTTCGGCGGAGCGCTCAAGGAACTCCTGGACCTCACCGACCTCGACGGCGGAGTGGTCATCGCCACTCCGCTGGGGGAGCTGCAAGGTCCGACGCTGGCCCAAACGATCCTGACGGCCCGGGGGCGTCTCAAGAAGCCCGTCGTCGCCTGTGTGTTCGGCCTCGTCGACGTCACCCAGGAGGTCCGGGTCCTGGAGGACCACGGAATCCCCTCGTTCACCTTCCCGGAGGAGGCCGTCGTCGCGCTCTCGAGCCTGGCGCTCTACCAGCGTCGGCATTCCCGGGCCCCGCGTCGATTCCACCCCTTCCCGGTCGACCACGCCGCAGTCGAGGAGTTGCTGGCCCACGTGCCCTCCGGCGAGTCGACGGTCCTGCCCGAATTCGCCGCCCGCAAGCTCCTCGAGGCCTACGGGGTGCCGTTCCCGCCGGCGGCGCTCACGAAGAGCCCGGAGGAGGCCATCCGATTCGCCGACCGGATCGG
>JASHPT010000061.1 GCA_030037955.1 Thermoplasmata archaeon | reverse complement strand
TGGAGCCGGTCGAAGCCCAGGTCCGTGTGTCCGACGACGATCGCGCGTGTCGTGAAGGCGTAGGGGGCTACCTCGGGGCGGGCGGAAGAGAGGCGTGCCACGAGGGACGACTTCCCGACGTTTGGGAATCCGGCCACGACTACGGACGGCACCCCGGCCACCACCTCGGGGCGATCTCGACGGAACCGGATGATCTCGTGCAGCCGCTCGAGGTCCGGGTCGATCTCGCGGACGTAGCTGGAGAGCCGACCATACGTACGGCGGACCAGGTCGCCGAACTGATCCTCCGTGGAGAGAGTCGCGAGGCGGCGCTCCTCCTCGGCAAGCAGGGTACGAATCCGGGACTCGGCGGTCCGGACGCGTCGGAGCGAGCGTTCCAGAGCACCCCCGGGGAAGTGCGCATCGAGGAGCCGATGGTCGAGGTCGGTCAACGGCGGAGTCGTCGCCGTCCGCCCCAGCGCTCGGATCGAGCGAAGGATCACCGCGGAGCTGCGGACGATCCGGAGCTTGGCGTTCCGACGGGACCGGTCCAGGCGGGTTGTCCCGTGCGCCGACGCCCGGTGGGCCTTCCGAAACGCCGCGTCCAGGATCCCTACCGAGGGAGCCGGCCGTCCGTCCACCGAGTCGGTCGACCTCGGTACGGGACGCCTGACCGTGGCCCGTCGAGGACGGGGGCGGGGACTTCGGCGCGACACTTCTCGAAGAGTAGGCCGAGCCTTAGAACGCTTTGCAGGCTGGGCCACCGAGGCCGGGTTAACACCGGGCCCCGAAACCCTTTAGCACACCCGTAACTCGAACGACCCCCGGGGTCGCGGGTTTGCCTCGGTGGATTCCGTCCGGCGCCGACGAGGAGGTCCAGCTGCTTCGAGAGCTGGGGCTGTCCAGCACCGAGGCCCTGTTCTCGGACGTTCCGAAGAAGCTCCGTGTCGGGCGGCTGGGTGTCGGAGCCGGCCATTCCGAGCCCGAGGTCGTCGCGGCCGTCGACAAGATCCTGGACCGGAACCGGCCGTACTCGAAGTTCTCCTCGTTTCTCGGCGGGCGGATCGCCCTCCGCTACGTTCCGGCCGCCGTGGACGCCGTGATCTCCCGCAGCGAGTTCTACACCTCGTATACTCCGTATCAGGCCGAAGCGAGCCAGGGGATGCTGCAGTCCCTCTTCGAGTTTCAAAGCCTCTGGGTCGAGCTATCCGGCATGGATGTCGCCAACGCCTCGCTCTACGACGGCGCGACCTCGCTCGGCGAAGCGGCCCTGCTGTGCCGGCGGCTCCGCGACGGCGACCGATTCCTGGTCCCGGCGAGCCTGCCCTGGGAGGAAAAGAGCGTCCTGGCCAACTATCTCACGGGCAGCCACTCCCGACTCGAGGAGGTTCCGTTCGATCCCCGGACGGGCCGGCTGGATCTAGGCGCCCTCCGGGAGGCCCTGAGCCGGCCGGGGGTCTTCGGCATGCTGGCGGACCTCCCGAACGGCTTCGGCGTCGTCGACGAGGGGCTACCGGAGCTCAAGTCGATCCTAGGCGGCGTCCCGCTCGCGATCTCGGCCGATCCACTGGCGCTGACGGTCCTGGAACCTCCGGGGAGCTGGGGCGCCGACGTCGTGGTCGGCGAGGGCCAACCGTTCGGCATCCCCCCTGCCGGCGGAGGCCCGCTTCTGGGCCTCTTCGCCTGTCGACGAGAACATGTGCGGCTCTCACCCGGCCGAATCGTGGGGATGACCCGGGACCTCGAGGGTCGTCGGGCATTCACGTTGACGTTGCAGACCCGGGAGCAGCACATTCGACGATCCCGTGCGACCTCTAACATTTGCACGAACGAGTCGCTCCTGGCACTTGCCTTCGTCACGTACGCTACTCTGGTCGGGCCCCGGGGCCTGGCCGAACTGCAACGCTCGCTGGCGGAACGCGCCCGCACCCTGGCGACGGCCCTCGGGGCGGTCGACGGGCTAGAGGCGCCCAAGTTCGACGCGCCGTACCTGAGCGAGTTCACGGTCGGAGTAAAGCGGGGAACGGCCGCGGAATTCCTCGACCGGCTGCGCCGGAAGAGGGTCCTGGGCGGGGCCCCGTTGGCCGACCCTCGTCCGGGACGGCCGGCCGCCCCGGGAGAGTGGTTCCTCACGGCGGTGCACGAGCTGACCTCGGAGAAGGACATCCAGAAATTCGCCCGGGCGGCCCGTTCGTCCCTACCGAAGGAGGCGGCGACATGAGCTTTCGGCAGGCCCGATGGGATGAGCCCCTGGTCTGGGAACGGCCGTCGTCGGACGACGACCCCCGTCCTGTCGGGGAGATTCCCGGACTCCCCCCCTCGCTACGCCGTCGGCAGCCGCTCGACTGGCCCGAGATCTCCGAACTCGAGGTGATCCGTCATTACACCCGGCTCTCGCAGATGAACTTCGGGATCGATACCTCCGCCTATCCACTCGGGTCGTGCACGATGAAGTACAACCCGAAGGTGCACGAGACCCTCGCACGACGGAGGCACGCGACGGACCTCCACCCGGCCCAGCCCGTGGAGACGCTCCAGGGCGAACTGGAGATCCTATGGCGTCTCGAGCGGGCCCTATCGCGGATCACCGGGATGTCGGAGGTGTCCCTCCAGGCCGCCGCCGGCGCTCATGGAGAGTTTGCGGCACTCCTGATGATCCGGGCCTATCTCGAGGAGCGCGGAGAACTGGCCCAGCGGACCGAGGTACTCCTGCCCGATACCGCCCACGGCACGAACCCGGCCTCGGCGGCGATGGCGGGATTCCAGATCCGAGAGATTCCCTCCAAGGATGGCTGCGTCGACCCGGCCGCGCTCCGAGCGGCTGTCAGCGACCACACAGCCGCGTTCATGTTGACGAACCCGAACACCGCCGGCCTCTTCGAGCCCGATATCGCCGAGATCGACTCGGTCGTACACGGGGCCGGGGGCCTCCTCTATTATGACGGGGCGAACCTGAACGCGATTCTCGGCGTCACGAGTCCCGGGCGCATGGGCTTCGACGTCGCCCATCTGAATCTGCACAAGACCTTCTCGACACCCCACGGCGGCGGCGGCCCGGGCGCCGGTGCACTAGCCGCCGGAGAGACTCTCGCTCCCTACCTTCCGGTTCCCAGGGTCGTAAAGCGCGGTCGCAGGTTCGGGCTCGACTACGACCGGCCCAAGTCGAT
>JASHPT010000060.1 GCA_030037955.1 Thermoplasmata archaeon | reverse complement strand
GGGCCGGGATCCCGCCCAGTTCGTCGACCCGACTGAAAATCGTGGATTTCGAGCGATGGAGGTCAAAGTAATGATAGAAACGTTATTCAACCTTCGTTGGAGCATCATCTGCGAGTCCAACGCAGGATCCTTCGAGGGAGAACGACGGAAACGGCCCGTACAGGCCTCGGAGGCCCCTAGGCCGTCCTTGAGGCCTCCCCGGCCCCCGGACGGCCGTTCTCCACACATACTTAGTTGCGTAATGTGTGATACGTTACACACATGCTTCGACAAACACTCTCGCGGACGACGCGAGCGACCATGCCGAGAGTCGGGGTCACGTTCTCTGACGGAGCGCTGTATAATTCCAGTTATACGACCACCGGGCCGGCCTCGATAATGCGATGCGCTCGCCTCTGTAGGGGGGTCCGAGCGGATGGTGGCACGCCAACCCAGAGTCGTCGTCGGCGTTGACCTCGCCGGCGCTCCGTGGAGGAACACGGGCGTCTGTCTCCTCCGGGGCCGTACGGCCGTACGGGCCTCCGTGCTGCACTCGGACCCGGAGATCCTGGCGGCCGTTACCGAGGCCCGGCCCGCCCTGACGCTCATCGATGCACCGCTGTCGCTCCCTCGGGGCCGGCGGACGATCGAGGATCGCTCGGGGCCCCATTTCCGGGAGTGCGACCGGGAGCTCCGCCGCCGAAAGATCCCGTTCTTCCCGATCACCCTCGGGCCGATGCGGATGCTGACATCGCGGGGGTTGCGCATCGCCTCCCGGCTCCGACGGGAGGGCCTCCAGGTCGAGGAAGGGTATCCGGGGGGAGCCCAGGACCTCCTCGGCCTCCCCCGAAAGAGCGCCGGCGAGCGTCGACTTCAGCGGGCGCTCCGAGCCCGGGGCCTCCGAGGGGACCTCGAGGACCGGCGCCTCTCGCACGATGAGCTGGATGCGGTCACCCTCGCTTGGACGGCCCGTCTCTTCCTCGAAGGACGGGGGCAGGTCCTCGGCGATCCCGACGAGGGCATCATGATCCTGCCGGCCCCGGCTCGCGCGACGCGGCGAACTGAACAGATATTCATATGAATATGCATATTAGCATCCCTCCGGCCGTCCGCGGATCCGGACCCATTCGCTCGTTGGCTGGAACCCTCGACTGAGAGGTCCGGTTCCGACCCGATGCGGAGAGCTCCGGCTGCCCCCGCGTCGGGCCGGGCCCGAAGGGATCCACTCCCGCGCGGCCCGGAGCAGGTCAGGCGGGGGTGGCGGGAACCGCGGGAGTGGCCGCCCGCGGTCTGACCAGGAGCTTCGCGCCCACGACGGCCGCCCACAGCAGCGTCGGCGCCACGGTGAGGCGCTCGTAGCCTCCCACGCCCAGCGGCCAAAAGTGGTGGGTGACGAACAGGATGAGCGCGAACCATCCCACGAGGCCCAGGATCACGCTGAGGAGCCCGTAGGCTGCTCCGAAGCGGAGATGCCGCCAGAGGACGGCGCCCAGGAGGATCAAAGCCGTGTTCCCGCAGGCGAAGGCGATGAGGGCCGAGAGCTGGTGGATCGTGAGGTTGACGTCCTCGGGGGAGAAGCCGACGCCCATCGCCCCGACCCCGGACAGGGCCAGGAGGATCAGGCCGAGGGCGGACAGTGCCCCCGGTCCCAGGAACTTCCAGAGCAACACCACCGCGGCCAGGGTCAGGAGCCCGAGGATCACGATCGAGCTGTCGAAGACCAGGTGCCACGGAGAACAGACGTAGCGTGGGTCGATGCCGCCGATGGGACCGCAGTGGACCGCTCCCAAGTCGCTGATGTAGTTGGTGGAGAGGCTGTACGGCGTGGTCCAACCGAGCTGGGTGATCGCCATCCCGAGGACGAACTGGACCGACGCGACGAGCAGGAGGAGGCCGCCCCACCAGGCATTCCGGGCGGTGGCCGAACGCTCCGCGGCACCGGAGCCCGCCGCGGACATGGCCCCGGGAGCAGCGAGGCCCCTACTTGCGGCTATCGCCGAGCCGGGAGTCGGCTGGACGATTGTCCAAGCCGACGGCCACCCCCACGGAGAGTTCTCCTCGGGGGCGGGCAGGCGCACGCACCGGCCCGGCGGTTCGCATCCCGTAATATAGCAGTCCCATCATCCAAACGCCGAGGAGGCTCCGCATCGTCTCGAAGGAGACGGTAGGCTGCAGCAGATGCTGTCCGAGAACGCGGGAAGGGTCTGGATGAACGGGACGCTCGTCGAGGCGTCCCAGGCGAAGGTCTCGGTACTGTCCCACACGCTGCACTATGGCGTGGGGGTCTTCGAGGGGATCCGCGGGTACTCGACCCCGAAGGGCGGGGCGATCTTCCGGCTTCGGGACCACGTCAAGCGACTCATTCTCTCCGCCAAGGTCTACAAGATGGCGATCCCGTACTCGGAGGACGAGATCGTCGACGCCATCGTCACCACCCAGGCGGCGAACGACGTCTATCCGTCCTACATCCGGCCGATCGTCTACCGGGACGGTCCGGCGCTCGGCGTCAAGAACCTCACCACCAAGGTCTGCCTGGCGGTCGCCGTGATCCCGGCGAGGAAGTACCTCGGCGACAAGTCGGACGGCGGGATCCGTGCGAAGCTCTCGCCGTTCCGGAAAGTACCGTCCGATGCGCTCCCGGCGATGGCCAAGGCCGTCGGCAATTACCTGGGAGGCTATCTCGCGGGCACCGACGCCCAGCAGGACGGCTACGAGGAGGCGATCCTCCTCGACAAGAACGGCTACCTGGCCGAGGGGACGGGCGAGAACATCTTCCTCGTCCGGTCCGGCACCGTCTACACGCCGGGTCCGGAGGGCGACATCCTGTTCGGCATCACCCGCCAGTCGGTCATCCAGATCGCCCAGGACCTCGGGTTCCCGGTCGTGGAGAAGACGCTCTCCGTCGGCGAGCTGCTCACCGCCGACGAGGCGTTCTTCACCGGCACCTACGCCGAGATCGCGCCGATCGGTGAGATCAGCCACTACGTGATCGGCAAGGGGAAGCCCGGTCCGATCACCCGGGACATCCAGGACGTGTTCTACAAGACCGTCCACGGAGAGGAGCCGCGCTACGCCGACTGGCTCCACCCCGTCCCGCCGATGGCCAAGCCCGTCCCGCGCGCCGCCCGGCACTAGCGTCGGTCGACCGGCCGCGGGAGCGCCGCGGTGGCCTCCCAGGCCGTGGGCTCGACCCCGAGATCCGCGATGCGGCCGGGCACGAGGCCCGGATGCCGCTCCGGCACGACGGGGCCCCCGGAGAGGCGACCGACATCCCGGAGCCGGCCCTGAAGCTGCCGTCGCGTTATGGCTTGCGGCAGGGCCACATGGAAGACGCCGGCCCGGGGCTCCTCGACCAGGCGCTGCAGGACCCTGAGGACGTCGGGCACGTAGGTGGGCTGAACGAGCTCGGCCGGCCGATGGACCAGGTCGACGAGGGCCCGGTCGCCGCAGAGCGAGTCGCCAGACCATCCGAAGAGCGCCGAGACCCGAACGATGGCCACCGACCCGCCCATCCGGCCGAGCCGGGCCTCGGCCTCCGCCCAGGTGCCACCGTACCAGGAGGGATTTTCCTCCGCCGGGAGAGGCACCGACGCCTCGACGGCCGGGCCCGCCTCCTCGGCAAAGACCTCGTCCGTGGAGAGCACGATCACGTGCTTGCGCTCCGGGAGCGCCGCCCGGGCGATCGCCTCCGTCGCCTCGACGTTGACCGCCCACGCGACCCCGGAGGGGACGGCTCCGGGGAGCGGCCGCTCCTCCTGACACCGGGCCCGGTCCCCCTCCTGCAGGAAGCTCACGACCGTGTCGCAGTCGTTGGCGCGCACCGCGAACTCCAGGGGACCCGTCTCGGTCGCCTCGACCACGTGCGTGGTCTGGTACCGGCCCGCCTGAGCCTCGGACGGGCGACGACCCACCCCTTCGAACGTCCAGGAGCCGGGAGCGGCCCGGACGAACTCCTCGGCGAGCCCCGAGGTCGGAGCGATGACGAGCACCCGGGGCGACATCGGCCGTCCCGACCCCGCCGGAGTTCTTACCCGTGTGTGACGGTCCGGGAGCCTCGGGGCCGGACGGCTGTCGCTCCCGGCTCGAGCCAGCCGAGACGTTCCAGCTCGAGCACGACGTAGTCCGCCGACTCTCCGGGCGTCATCCGGGTCGTGTCGACCGTGATCTCGGCGTCCGTGGGCGGTTCGTAGGGATCGTCGACGCCGGTGAACTCGTGGATCTCCCCGGCCCGGGCCTTCTTGTAGAGTCCCTTGACGTCCCGCTGCTCGCAGACCTCGAGCGGCGTTCGAATGTAGACCTCGACGAACGGGCCGACCTCCTTGCGGGCGAGCGCTCGCGAGCTCGCGTACGGCGAGATCAGCGCAACGATCGGGACCACGCCGTTCCGTGCCAGCAGCTTGGCCACGAAGGTGACACGTCGGGCATGCTGCTCGCGGGCGGCGCGGTCGAAGCCGAGGTCGGCGCTCAGGCCCCGTCGGACCTCGTCGCCGTCGAGCAGCTCCACCGACCAGCCCCGCGCCTGAAGGCGGGGGGCCAGCTCGTGCGAGATGGTCGTCTTACCGGCACTCGGCAGGCCGGTGAGCCAGAGGCAGAAGCCGCGCGGCGCCATCCTGCCCTTCCACGGCGCGGGGGGGATAATGAGCGTTTGCTTGCGAGCCCCGGTCAGGCCGGTGGCTGTGGCGACTCCAAGAGCCGCCGGCGGTCCCGTCGGGCCCCGCTCGCCACGTAGAGGAACAGCGCTCCGAAGCCGACGAAGAGACCGGCCGTCTCGATCATGCTCCAGGAGAACGGGTTCGGGTTCAGGAGGGCCGCGGCCGCGACCAGCGCGCCGGCGCAGACACTGAGCCAGCCACCGATGGCGAAGACCCTCTCCGGGAGCATGCGGCCCCCACCCGGAAGTCCCGGAGGCTATTCAGGCCTCGGACCGCACGCGCCCGACCCGGGCGGTCTACAGACTCTTTTCCGATACGCGGACCAGGATCGTTCCGCACTTGCGGCAGCGGAGGCCCTGCGCGTTGGCCGAGTAGGTCCCGTGAAAGCGGGTGGGAACCAGGACCTCGAGCCCGCCGGGCCGAAGACGCGTCTCGGCGGCCTCCTTGGACCAGAACAGGCCCGACCCGTTGGTGGTCGTGACGTACCCGCTCTCGAGCGGCCCCCCGCAGGTGGCGCACACATGCTCCACGAAGATCCTTCCCGACGCCGGCCGACCTCGGGCGAGTATCTTTCCTTTGCGGCGTCCGGCGCCGCTCCGCGCGTCGATAATTCGCGGCTCCAGCCGGGGCAGAACCGAAGGCAAAACTCGCGGCGTTCAGAGGGATTTGAGGGTGGGAAAAACTGGGGACCCCGCGTGGTCCGGGCACCGCACGGGGTCCCGCTCAGACATCGTGAACTCAGAGCCCGACCCGCCGGGTCGTGCTCAATCGCCCCTCCGGGCGCGTCGGTGCCCCGTCCGGGCCACCGACTTGGATGCGTTCTCAACGGACATGAGCCACTTGGGCCAGGCCGACTCGATCAGCCGCGCCGGGGTCGGCGCGAGGCCCAGCACGACACTTCGGGAGGCGGGCGCCGAGAGTGGAATGGTCGGCCGGCTCCGCAGCGGTGCCTGCCGGTCCAGGACTACGATCATAGGCTTCCCTCGTCAAAGGAGGGTGTAGGCCACGGAATGGGCAGCTGGCTCAGGCGCCGGGCCACCGCCGGATTGGTACCGGGCTCCGGGTCCAGGGGGGCCGGTCGGATGTCGAGGCCCGTGGGCTCGAGGAAGACCTCCTGGGGGTCGGGCAGCTTCATCATCATCGGGAACGGCCCGGGAACGAACAGCGGGCAGGTGGGGTCGACGCGCCCCGACCGGTCCCAGAAGGACCGCCGGCGGCTCTCGTGGTGACCCCCGCAGGATGGGCAGATGTCGGCCTGGGTTACCATCATGCTGATCCCCCCCAGGCGACCCCCGCTCAGGGTCGATTCGAGGTCGGCCGAGGCGCCCATGGTAGCCCCACCTGTGGCGGGCTGAGTATATAATCCGCGGCCGTTATTTTGTACAAAATAATCTATGTAGGTGCCAGTGCGTAGGGGTTCTTGAGTGCCGCTTGTAACGCACCTGCCGATAGAGATTCTCGACTACATCGAGACCCACGAGCCGCCGGAGGACGCCGCCTACGGGATCAGCCAGCGGGAGCTTGCGAACGCCCTCGGATACCACCCGTGCTCGATGTCCCGGCCCCTGGCAGACCTCGTCACGGAGGGCCAGCTCCGAAGCCGACGCGGCAACGTCCGCGGAGGCTTCCGAAAGCAGCTGGTCTACGGTCTCACCGACACCGGCCGTCAGTTCCTGCAGAAGCAGACCCGCGCCGTCCCGCTCATCTCGGCGGCCCTCCCGGCACCGCCGAACCCCTTCGTGGGCCGAAAGGACGAACTGGCCCTCCTGAGAGAGTTCTCGAGAAGCCCGGGGTCCCTGGTCTACGTCGAGGGCGCGCCCGGTATGGGCAAAACGGCGCTGGTGAGCCGCCACTTGCGCTCGATCAAGGCCGGGCGGATCCCGTTCTGGTTCGCCATCCGCGAGGCCAGCTCGCCGCGGGACCTGACCCTGGGGCTTGCGCATGCGCTCTCCGCCCTCGGGTCTCCGCAGCTCGCCTACTATGCCCAGCTGCCCCGTCAGCCGGTCGGCCGTGAGGTGGCCAACCTCGTGGCCCGGGCGGTCGGAGGCCGGCAGCTCGTCGGCGTCCTCGACGACATCCAGTTCGCGACCCCCGACCTGCGTCGTTTCCTGGAAGAGCTGATTCCGGGACTTCTGCAGGAACGCGAGGATCTGCTGTTCGTGGTCGGTCAGCAGATGCCGGCGTTCGATTGGGGCGACCTCCCGACACACCGGCTCACCGTGGGGGGCCTCGACCGCTCAGCGGCTCACGAGCTCACCGACCGACGGGGCGGCCTCGCCGACCGGTTCGAGCAGGTCTTCCAGGGCAGCCTCGGAAGCCCGCTGCTCCTCCTGCTGTCGGTCGCGACGCCCGGGGTGGACGCAACCCCGTCGGCGCTGCCGGCGGTCGTGGTCGGCCGGCTCAACCTGACCGAGGTCCAGGCGCTTCTCCCGATCGCCATCGCCAACGAGCCGCTGCCGTTGAGCTGGATCTCGGAGGCCGGGGGCATCCCGCTCGCTACCCTGGGGAACTTCGTCCAGTCGGGCCTGCTGCAGAAGTCCTCCGGCAGCCGCGTCGAGATGCTCCAGGTCGTTCGGTCCGCCTTGCTCGCCCGGGCCGAGGCGGCGCGGGAGCGGCAGGCTCACCTCAGCCTCTCGAACTTCTATGCCCGGAGTCACCGGGCCGGTGCGCTGCGGGAACGGTTCCTTCATCTGGTCGCCGCAGAGGAGTGGCGAACCTCCCTCCAGCTGTTGACCCGGCAGCAGAAGGCCCTGCTCTCGCTGGGCTACTCCGACCAGTTGCGGAACTCCCTGCGACGGCTGGCGATGGGACTGCCCTCAGGGTCCGGCCGGATCCGGGCGCTTCGCGCGGAGGCATCGATCCTGCACCTCCACTCCCAGTACGCCGAGGCCGTCCTCGCGCTGCGCCAGGCGATCGCCGAGGCCCAGGGCGACGAACGGACGACCAGCGAGTGCCTGCTCGAGATGGTCGAGCCGCAAATCCGGATGCGGCAGCTCGACGAGGCGACGCAGACCCTCGAGGCCGTCCGGCGGGCCGGTCCGCGCTCCCCGCGTCTCGAGGCCCTGTTCCTCCTCGACCAGTCCCGGCTGCTCGAGGCCCGCGGCGAGCTGCCCCGCGCGAAGGACACCTGCTATGCGGCCTTCCAGATGGCGCGCCGGTTCCACCACTCGGACGTGGCGCTGCAGAGCGTCGCGAACTGGACCCGTCTCGCGACCTTCCGCGGCGACCAGGAGGCGGCGCTCGCCACCGTCGACGAGATGCTGCCCGAGGCGCGTCGGTCCACCCGGATGGACATCGTGTTCAACCTCCTCCTGACCCGCGCGCGCGCGTACGCCGAGGTCGGGAAGAACAAGCTCGCGGAGGAGGCGATGCTCGAGATCAAGCGCGAATCAGAGGCGCTCGGGTACCTGGGCCAGCTCGCCTACGCACTCAGCGGTCTCACGGCGATGGCGGCGGAAGCGGGTCTCTGGTCCGACGCGCTCAACTACGCCAAGCAGGCGAGTTCCCTGTCCGAACGGCTCGGGAACGACGCGATCCTGGCGCACACCCTGGCACTGATGTGCTGGGCCGAGCGGAAGCAGGGCCTGCTGGAGGACGCCCGCCATCACGGGGAGCGGAGCCTGGCCGTGCTGGCCCGCCTGCCGCCCTCCGACACGTCGGTCATCGCCCACTCGTACCTGGCGATGGTCTACGTCGACACGAAGGACCTCGAGCGGGCGCGGACGGAGTACCAGGAGGCGCTCCGTCTGGCGAAAGTGCTCGGGACGGACTGGCTCCACTCGATCATCCACAAGGAGATGGTCGAAAACCTCGGGGAAGTGGCCTAGGCACGCGGCGGCCCGGGCGCATCGCCGGCCAGGAGTGCCGACGCAGCGGCCGGGCCGCGGAGGATAGGGAATCCCCCCGAGAACGGTTACAGCTCGTCGTGCTGGAGCGGGGGCAGCGCAGGGATCACAGTGTACACCTCCGCCGCTGCGGTCGAATGTGTATATTTCAACGTTTCGAACCAGACCTGTGCCGGTCTGTCGAGTTATACAACGCGCATCCATACCTACGGATGCGCATAAAAATGAGGTTTCTCATAAAGGGCGGAGGCAGACCGTGCGCGGTGGCCGGCCGCGGCGTGCGTTCCCGGTGGGCCGAGGAGGACGTCCGCGGGGTCGCGCCGTAGGCGGGGGCGGGCTAAAAACCCTCGCCTTCGCACTGCACGGTGCCGGAGCGGGCCGGTTCACCCGGTCGGCCGGAACAGGTTGGCCTTCCGCATCCGGTGGATCTCCCGGACGTCATCGACGGTGTACCGGGTCTCGAGCCAGGGGTCGGCGACGTTCGAATAGCCGCGCACCTCCCAGAAGCCGGGCTCGTCCTGGCGGAGGAACCGGAGCCCGCGGAGCCACTTGGCGCTCTTGTAGAAGTACTTCTTCGGGACGAACATCCGGACCGGCCCGCCGTGCTCCGGCGGCAACGGCGCTCCGCCGACGGTGTGCGCCACGAGGACCGTCTCGTCCTCGAGTGCCTCGATCGGAAGGGAGGTCGTGAAGCCCTGTTCGCAGTCCATGACGACGTATCGCGCCGTCGTCCGCACGCCCGCCCGCTCCCGGATCGCCGCGAAGGGAACACCGGTCCAGACCGTGTCCAGCTTGGTCCACGACGTCACGCAGTGGAGGTCGGCGGTAACACTCTTCTGCGGAAGCGAGAGGAGGTCCGCAAAGCTGAGCGTGGCCGGGGCGTCCACCTCTCCGGAGAGCTTCAGCGTCCAATTCGCCCGGGTGAGCTCGTACGGGACCGTCCCGGCGTGGAGCACCGGCCAGCCCTTGGTCACGATCTGCCCGGGAGGGATCCGAGGGTCCACGCCGAGATGGGGCCGCCGGGCACTTATCAGATTCCCGGGGGCCCCGGGTTACTGGAGCTATCCCCGGATACGACGGATCTCGACCTGGTCGCCCTTCCAGGCGTACCGGAGCCGGGAGCGAGGCTGCCAGCGGCGTCGGTGATCCCAGAGGGCGCCAGCCAGCAGCGGCATCGCGACCGACGCCTCGATACGCGCCGTCGCGCGCGTCGCGGTCTTGGAGATCTTCCCCCAGGACTGAGCCTCGTCGAGCGTGCTGCCCGAGAGACCGCCCCAGTCCGGGACATCGGTCGTGACCTGCAGGGCGTAGAAGTGGCCCTCGCCCTCGCGTTCGAACGCGTAGTTGGCCATCACGATGCCGTCGTTGATCCAGTTCTTGGGTGTTCCACCGCCCACGTAGATCACGGCGGTCCGGGGGGAATGCGTCAGGATCTGAACGAGCTCGTAGTTGTCCCGTACGGAGTCGAGAATGAACCGTGGCTTGCCCCGGTGGGCCTGGTAGTACAGCGTGAGACCGATCCCGATCGAGCTGTCGATCAGGGCCGGCGAGAAGACGGGGATGCCGCGGCGGGCGGCGGTGCTCAGGATCGACTCGGAATCCTGGAAGCTGCGGCCCAGGAACTCGAGATACTCGCGTGACGAGGCGGGCCGGTCCGGAAAGCGGCCCGTGACGGCGCCGATCTCCCGGTCGGTGTCCTCGAACTTGAGCTCGTCCACGTAGGTGTCGTAGATCCGGTCGAGGTAGAGGTCCCGCAGGCGACGGTCGTCGGCCTGGGGCGAGCCCATCCAGTGCCGGCCCCCGACCGTCTGGTAGAGGTCCTGGTAGAGGATCGCCCCGGTCGACACGACGACATCCACCACCCCCCAGTCGATCAGGTCGCGGAGCACCCGGCGGAGACCGGCGGCGATCAGCGGCCCGGTAAGGCCCAGGAAGATGGTCGGTCGCCGGGGGTCGTTGAGCGCGTTCTCCCAGACCTCGAGGCACTGCGCGAGGTTCCGTGCCTGGATCGAGGTCGTGCGGAACGCGTCGAGGAGGTCGCCCAGGCCCCGGACCTTGGCGACGTTCACCGGCCGCACTGCCTTCTGGAGAAACGGCCGTCGACCTGCAGAGACCCGGGCCGGCATCGGCTCCGCATCCGGGCATCGAATAAAACCGTAAGGGAGCGGAATCCCCGGCCTCCCTCGAGGAGACGCAGGGGCTCGGCCCGACATCCGGTGAGTTAAATTCGGGGGGTTACCCATGTACGTCGAGGTCCGGGCATGCCTCAGCCACCCGCGTTCCTTCGGGCGTACGCCGGCCTCGACGCCCGGTCGGGCCGCACGATCGCTCTGGCGGGTCCGCCCACGAGCGGAAAGAGCGCTCGGATCGCGGAGTTCCGGGAGGAGCTCGAGCGACGGGGCGTGATCATCCTCGCCACCGAGGGGTCGTACCGAGACCGCGAGGTCGACTACGGGGCCCTCGCCTCGCTGGCCTCGCAGCTCGCGGAGAAGCTCGAGTCCGACGGGGGAGCGGTTCCCTCGCTGCTTCCCGGCGGTTTCTCCGACTTCCTCGGCGGCGAGGGAATGCCTGCGATGGGCGGCCGCCGGCGGGCGCGCGCGGGACGCATCGGCGCGGGCCCGGGTCCGCGAGCCGGCTCCGGGGGCTTCGAGAGCATGACCACGGTCTGGACGACGCTCTCCGAGAGATTCCGTTCGGGGAATCCCATTCGATTGGCCCTGCTCGTCGAGGAGGCGACTCTGTTGGACTCGGCGAGCCGCACGCTCCTGCTCCAGCTCTCCCGCCTCGCCCGCCGTCGCCCCTTCCTGCTCGTCTTGGAGCTCGACTCCTCGTTGCCATCCTTCAGCCAGTGGGAGGAGGAGCTCTTGGGCCGGGCGGACGTCGATTGGATCCGGCTCGGTCACACGCACGCCGACGCCCGGGAAACGGAGAGACTCGAGGAGATCCTCGCCTCCCTGTCCGAGACGACGCGGCGATTGGTGGGGTTCGTCGCGCTGCTGGACGGCTCTACCTCGGAGGTGGTGCTCGCACGCATCGCACGACGGCGCACGTCAGAACTCAACGAGGTCCTCCGTCCGGCGCTCTCTGCGAACCTGCTGAAGGCGAGCGACGGCCGCCTCTCGGTGGCCCATGACGCGTGGGTCGATCACCTGATCGAGGGCATCCCGGACGCCGAGCGACGCGAAATGCACCGGATCGTCGCCGAGGGCCTGGAGGCGCTGAGCCCCGAGCCGAACCTGCAGCGACGCTTCCAGATCGCCGACCACTTCTACCTCGCCGAGCCCGGGCCGCTTGCGCTCCGGCACCTGGTGGAGGCAGCCCATCTCTCGGAACGCATCATGGCGTTCGACGCCGCGGAGACGGCGATGGCGAAGGCGATCGACTGCATCCCCTCCGCTCCCGACCCGGCGCTCATGGAACAGGCGATCGAACTCCGGCTCGAGCGGGCGCACCTGCTTGCCTGTGCAGGTCGCCCGGACGAGGCGGAGCAGGAGACCCGAGCGGCGATCGAGGGCGCCGTCGCTCACCGCCTGCCGGAGAGCCGGATGGAGGAGCTCCTGCTCACGCTAGACCAGGTGGTGTACACGCTCGGGCCCCGCTCCTCCCTCCGGCAGTTGCTGTCGGAGGCGGCGGACGGATTTGAGAATCTCAAGTGGGCCGGGCCCGAGGCCGTGACCCGGACGCTGCTAGCCTACCTGGAACTCCTCGCGGCGCGGATCTCCGATGCCGAGGCGGAGGTCAGCAAGGCGCACCGACTGGCGGAAGGGCCGGAACACGAGGTCGCCCGGATCGCCGCGCTGCTCTTCGATGCCCTGATCCAGCTGTGGAACGCGGACCACGCGGCGCCAGAGCTCCCCCGCAGCCTGGACGCCATCCGTCACCTGCTCCGCGGAAGCCACCTCACCGAGCTCGACATTCTGTCCACCGTGGTCGAGGCCCGGTGGACGGAGCTCCAGCAGGGCCGGGAAGCCGGGCGAGCCGTGACGCAGCGCGGCCTCATCGTGGCGGAGCGCACGGGCACCCTCTGGCTCGAACTCCACCTGCAGAGTCAGCAGGTCGAACTCCTCCTGGCCGAGGGCATGGTAGAGGCCGTGCTGTCGCCGCTGCGACGCTGCCAGTACCTGGTCGAGACCCTGCACCTGATGCCCCCGAGCCCGGCGCTGTTCCGTCTGTGGGGCTTCGAGGCCCGACTCGCCCAGCTCCAGGGCCGGATCGAAGAGGCCCGCGAGGACTGGCTGGACATCCTCGCGCACGCGGGCTACTGTCGGCTCCCCCGGACCCGCGCCCAAGCGCTGTTCCGATTGGCGCGACTCAACTTCCAGATGGGCTCTTTCGACCGCTCTCGCCGGCGCCTCGAGCAACTGCAGGCGGAGGGGCTGGAGCCCTACCTTCCGGTGCGGTTGGCGGGCGAGCTTCCGGCCCTCGTCACCGAGCTGGCCCGGGCCTCGAAGACTACGACCGACTAGCCCAGAATTCCGTGGAAGAGCCCGGGCACCAGCGCATACAGGATCGTGAGCACACCGGCAACGACCAGGATCACCACCACGAGTCGCTCGAGGACGCGAGGCTCGACCCGGGCTCCGAGACGCGAGCCCAGCGTCGAGGCCAGGGCCGCCACGCCCGCCAGGGCCGCCGCGGCGGCTACGAAGACCACGACCAGCTGGCCGAACTCGACCGCGAACAGGATCGTGAAGATCATCGTCGTGTCTCCCAGCTCGAGCAGCAGGATCAGGATGAGCGCCGCGCCGAACGCCGACCGACCGGTCGGCGGCTGCCGGTCGGATTCCGGTACTAGATAGAGATACGCGGCGTAGCTCAGCAGCACGATCCCGCCGCCGACCCGGACCCAGGTCAACTCCCGGTGGAACGCCGCCTCGAGACTCCCGCCCACGACGACCGCCAGGGCACTCGTCGTGAGGAAGGCGGCGGCGGCCCCCGCCCAGGTCGGGAGCGGCGGATGCTTCGAGCTGAACGCGAGCAGGGCGAAGAACGTCCGGTCGAGGAGCTCGAGGCCCCCGATCACCAGGAAGACGAATCCGAAGACGAACAGGGCACTGGTCGCCATCGGACCCCCGGCTCGCCGAGGTCAGATCAGGTGCTCGAGGAAGTCATCCATCTGCCG
>JASHPT010000059.1 GCA_030037955.1 Thermoplasmata archaeon | reverse complement strand
CCATCGGATCAGATCACCCCGAGGAGATGGAGCACGACGAAGGTCGCCAGCACGACGCCGAGGCGCAGAGCGCTGAGCCCGACGGTCAGCCAGCCGAACTGTCGAGCCCTAGGCGGCAACGGCGACCCCCTCGGCGGCGGCCGCTTCCCGCTCGATCTTTCGCTTGACGGACTTGAGCATGCTGAAGGAGTCCCGCTCCATCTCGTCGAATCGGAACTTGATGTAGCGCACGGTGTTCTCGAGGCGTGGCACGAGGACGTTCTCGATCGCATTGGCCCGACGCTTCGTCCGCTCGATCTCCTTGAGCAACCGGCGCATCGCATTCTCCTTCTCGGCGATGTTGAGCACGACCTGGTAGATGCCCTGGAAGTGCCGGATCGACTCGTCGATGGACGTGGGAAGGTCGAGGAGCTCGGACCCGCCGAGCGGGACGTACGCGCTCCCGTCGACCCGGGGGGTCTTGACCCCCATGACGTTCTTCGTAGCGACGCGAATCGGACGGATCTGCGGGAGGAGCATCGCGACGTTCTCGAGGCGTACCGGACCCTCGAGCATCTCGGCCATCCGGATCGAGCCGTAGCCTCGCGCCACTTTGCGCTGGAGGTCCCCTCGGAGTTCCCGAGCCTGACGCGACAGCGCGAAGAACTCCTGGATGAGGGCCGTTCGCTTCAGCTTGAGCAGGTTCAACCCCCGCTTCGCGACCTGGATCCGCCGGCGGGTGCGAAGCAGCTCGAGCCGGGTCGGTCGCACGTTCTCGGTCGCCATCGAGCCCCTCGCAATCTCCGGTCTACGCGGCGGCCTTCTTCCGGTACTTCGCGATGAACTCGGGCTTGATGCGCTTGAGCTCGGAGTCCGGCAGCTCCGAGAGGATCCTCCAGCCGATGTCGAGCGTCTCGTCGATCGTCCGGTCCTCGTCCGGGCGCTGGTTGACGAACTCCTGCTCGAATCGGTCGGCGAACTTGAGGTAGAGCCGGTCGGTCGCCGAGAGCGACTCCTCCCCGACGATGGCCGAGAGGGCGCGCTGGTCCCGGCCGATCGCATACGAGGCGAACAGCTGGTCGGCCACGCCCCGGTGGTCCTCCCGCGTGTGGCCGGGTCCGATCCCCTGGTTCATCAGCCGGGAGAGGGAGACCGACACGTCGATGGGCGGGAATACGCCCCGACGTTGAAGGTCGCGGCTGGCGACCGTCTGGCCCTCGGTGATGTAGCCCGTCAGGTCGGCGATGGGATGCGTGATGTCGTCGGCAGGCATCGTCAGGATCGGGATCTGGGTGATCGAGCCCTTGCGGCCGTGGATCTTGCCGGCCCGCTCGTAGATCGTGGCGAGGTCGGTGTACATGTACCCCGGGTACCCCCGACGGCCCGGCACCTCGTCCCGTGCCGCCGCCACCTCCCGGAGCGCCTCGCAGTAGTTCGTCATGTCCGTGAGCACGACCAGGATGTGGAGGTCCTTCTCGTAGGCCAGGTACTCCGCGGCGGTGAGTGCCATCCGCGGCGTGACGATGCGCTCCATCGAGGGGTCGCTCGAGAGGTTGAGGAACACCACGGCCCGCTCCAGCGCGCCGGTGCTCTCGAACTCGCGCAGGAAGAAGTTCGCTTCCTCGCTGGTGATCCCCATCGCGGCGAAGACGACGGCGAAGCCCTCGCTCGAGTCCCGGAGCTTCGACTGTCGAACGATCTGGGCAGCGATCTGGTTGTGCGGCAAGCCCGCCGCGGAGAAGATCGGGAGCTTCTGCCCCCGGACGAGCGTGTTCATTCCGTCGATCGCGGAGATGCCGGTCTGGATGAACTCGGCCGGTTCTTCCCGCGAGTACGGGTTGATCGCGTTGCCGACAATCTCGAGCGCCGTCTTCGATACGATCCGCGGGCCCCCGTCCCGGGGCTGCCCGAGTCCGTCAAAGACGCGACCGAGCAGGTCCTCGGAGACCGGCAGCCGGGCCGTCTCGCCCAGGAACTTGACCGAGGTGTCCCGCAGGTTCATGCCCATCGTCGGGCCGAACGCCTGCACGACGGCCAGCCCTCGTCGAGCGTCCAGGACTTGGCCCTGACGCCGGGTGCTGTCCGGTAGACCGATCTCGACCAGCTCGCCGTAGGCGGCATTGGCCACGTCCTGGACGAAGAGGAGCGGCCCTGCGATCCGGTCGATGGTCCGATACTCGACCGGGACGCCCGAGCCGGTATCGGCGGCCGCCGAGGCCTTCGACTTGGACTGCGCCATTTACGCCGCCCCCGCAGCCAGCCCGCCCGCGGAGCCCGGGGTCGAAGCTGCCTGTACCACTCCGGCGAGTGCAGCGGAGATGTCGAGCTCGAGCTGGTTGAAGGCGGTGTCGAGGTCCGTCTCCTGGGTCCACTTCATCCGCGAGATCTGAGTTCGGATCGGGAGTTTGGCGATCTGGGCAAGGGTCGCGCCCTTCGCCACCGCTTCCTGCTCCTGCTCGCCGAAGCGCAGGATGGTCCGGAGCATCCGGTACTGCTTCTTGATCGAGGTGTAGGTGTCGATGTCGTCGTACGCGCTCTGCTGCAGAAAGTCCTCCCGGATCATCCGAGCGACGTCCAGGGTGACCTTCTCACGTTCCGGAAGGGCATCGACGCCGACCAACTGGACGATCTCTTGGAGCTCGGACTCCTTCTGGAGCGTCTCGATCGCTTTCTGACGGAGGGGGCCCCAGTCGGCGGCCACGTTCTCCCGGAACCAAGGCTCGAGCTCTCCGGCGTAGAGCGAGTAGCTCTGCAGCCAGTTGATCGACGGGAAGTGTCGGCGCGCCGCCAGCGATGCATCGAGGGCCCAGAAGACCCGGACCACTCGAAGCGTGTTCTGGGACACCGGTTCCGAAATGTCTCCGCCCGGCGGAGACACTGCGCCCACCACGGACACAGACCCCCGACGGCCCTCGGGAGATACGGTGGTGACGCGTCCCGACCGCTCGTAGAACTCGGCGACGCGTCGCCCGAGATACGCCGGATACCCTTCCTCGCCGGGCATCTCCTCGAGTCGACCGGAGATCTCTCGCATGGCCTCCGCCCACCGCGAGGTCGAGTCGGCCATCAGGGCGACATCGTAGCCCATGTCCCGATAGTACTCGGCGAGCGTGATGCCCGTGTAGACGCTGGCCTCTCGGGCCGCGACGGGCATGTTCGACGTGTTGGCGATCAGGATGGTGCGTTCCATCAGGGGTCGCTTCGACTTGGGGTCGACCAGCTTCGGGAAGGTGGCGAGCACTTCGGTCATTTCGTTGCCGCGTTCGCCGCAGCCCACGTAGACGACCACGTCGGCGTCCGACCACTTCGCGAGCTGCTGCTGCGTGACGGTGTTGTGGAGCAGAATGCCCCCGAACCCGCCGACGAAGTTGCTCCCGAACTCCGGCACAGAGACATCGTACACATCGTACGGCCCGTCCAGCTCTTCCTGCACGTCTGCGACCTCGTCGCAGAACAGTCCCTCGGAAAGCTCCACGAGCCGAGTGGCCTCGGGCTCGGGACTGTCGGGGCGGTCCTCCGGGGCCGGAGTCCCCAGGAAGCGCGGGAACGTCGCGGCCCCCATGCGCTCGCGATCTCCGATGTAGTTGTACACATCGGTCCCGCGAGCCTGCACGGACGAGTGGGTGTACTGACCGCGGTAGATTCTCTCGATGACCTCCGGCGACAGCGGGACAACGTCCGTGGCGGTGTAGGCCGTGCGCTTGCCCGCGAGGTACTGCTCGATGGCGTCGGTCTTGGGATGTCCACCGGCCAGGAATTCTCTGGATCGATCGAGGGTCGGGACCCCCCGGACGAAGAGGCGGAAGCAGGGTGCACCCTCGATCACGTGTCGGCCGAGCGTCGAGAAGACGCCGAACCGGAGCAGGGCGTACGCGAGCTCGATCTGTAGCCGTTGGCTGGCCGTGGTGAACTCGAGTTGTCCGTCCGCGAAACTCCCGTCGCCCAGGAAGTAGGCCCGGAGGAACGCTGCCAGGGACTCGTTGGTCGAGGCCAGCACGAGCGGTGGAATCCGCTTCTCGTGAGAGACCCGACCGGTCTGCAGGAAGTCCAGTAGGTAGACCAGATTTGTGCTGCTCACCGAGGCATTCGGAGCCCGATTCTTCGGCCTCTCGATCCTTCCGGGCAGCCCGAACAACTCTCGGACCAGGGCAAGGAAGCGGAGGAGCAGCGGCTCCTCCGAGTTCGTGAAGACGACGGTCCGACCGCCCCGGATGTATCCCTCGGAGACGAAGAGGCCAAGGAACTCAGCAAGTTCCGGGCTCATGTTCTGCGGGAGCCGGAGAGAGTAGCCGTGGCGCTGACGCTTGGGGAGGTCAACGTTGATCTCGGCGTTCGATCCGGGAGCCGGTAGCCGGCGGATCGATGCGATGTAGTCCCCGGGCTGGACGTCCTGCGCCATCGTTTCCCGAAGCGTGCCGTCCGGCCGAACGGTGAAAAGTCGATGAACGGGGGTGACCCGAACGGTTCTGCCACTCCTGGTCCGGACCCGGACCAGGGTGTCGCTCTTCCCCTTGTAGAAAGTCTTCGCTCGGCTGCGGACCAAGCGATGGTCGACGAGCGAGAAGAGTCCGATATCGTTCGTGAGACGAACCCATTCGTCCGCGCCGTCGACGGTGACCTCTCCGGATTCGCGCGCCGAGGCATACAACTCCCCGATCGGGACGATCCGGCCATCCCCGAGCTGTACCGGCGTGTCCCCGGAGACACACTTGCCGCTTCCGAACGGTCCCGGGATACAGGCAGCGCCTCCCTTCGCCACCGGGAAGAAACCGTCGATGACGCGCTGCCCCGTGAGGAGCGGGATGTCGGGCGCAAGCTTTTCCTGGACCGGCCGCGGCACCCGTACGACCCACTTCTGGCTCAGGAACAACGGGACTGCGCCGGCGCGCGCTTTCACTTCCCCGATCGGATCTCGGATGGTGTACGTCCCGCTCGAGATCCGGCTCAGAGTGCCGGTCACGCCGTTCGGGACCATGACCTTGTGAGTGATGAGCGGCGTCTCGGGAACCGTGCCGAGGATGGTACCGGGCTGTACCTCCTGTCCGACCTTGGCGCTCGCCGTGAACTCCCACTTCTTCTTCTCGTCGAGGGGAGCGGCGACCGACCCTCGAGTGATGAAATCCCCCAGGTTGGCCTTGAGGACGTCCAGGGGGCGTTGAATTCCGTCGTAGATGGACGTGAGCAGCCCGGGGCCCAGCTCGACCGAGAGCGCCTGGCCGGTGTTCTCGACCTTGTCGCCCGGGCGGATCCCGGTCGTATCCTCGTAGGCCTGGATCGAGGCCGTGTCCCCCACGAGCCGGATGATCTCGCCGATGAGACCGAGCTCGCCGACCCGGACGACATCGAACATTTTCGCGCCGGCGAGGCCTTCGGCGACGACGACCGGACCCGACACCCGTGTGACAACTCCCATGATGTGCTCCCGAAGAGGTTCAGACCTGCAGCGAGACTCCGAGGACACGCTTCGCGAGGGCCGCGAGGCTCTCGACCTCGTACTCCCCGGTCGGCGAGGGCACGAAGACGACCAGCGGCTGGAGGGATCCCTCCGCGTGCACGCGCTGGTTCTCGGAAAGGTGACGACGCACTCCCTCGCTCGCGACGACCAGGTTGATGTCCTCGCGGCTCAGCAGTTTCTGGAATTCGGAGGCTGCGGTGGCCGGAGTGACTTCGACCACATCCTGGAGCCCGATGAGCCGGAAACCGATGGCGAGTTCGCGTTCGCCGATCACAGCGGTTCGCCCGGTCCCCGGACCCGCGTCGTCCACGGCGGCTCCGCCGGGGAACCACCCTATTTAACGACTGCCGGAGCGACTCGCCGGCGTGCGCCGGAAACGCACGGAACCGGGGGTCCCGGGCGGCTCACTTGTAGGTGGAGTGGTGGAGGTTGCCTTCGTCGTCGGTGATCGTGATGCACTCGCCTTCGCACTCGAAGAGGCAGGCCTCGCACACGATGCACTCGGGGCCGTTGATGACCGCCGAGCGCTCGGCCCGGAACTGGAACTTGGCGGCGACCGCGGGGTCGTCAACGACCCCGGGGAACTGGTCCCGCGGCTTCATCTCGAAGACGTTCACCGGGCAGACGTCCCGGCAGTGGGAACAGCCGGTGCACTTCGCGAGCTCCACGTCCACTTGAACCATGTTGCTTGCCCCTACGCCGGTCGATTGACTCACCCCGGCCTGCCTATTTGGGCTTTGGCCCACTCAGGCTGCGACAGCCCGGTCGGGGCCGTTTCACCCCCTGTCCCACCTCTATTTGGGGCCTCCGTAACTCACGGAAGCGACGGGTCGTGGGCGCGGTCTACCTGGGCACCAGCGGATGGGATTACCCGGAGTGGGTGGGTCGATTCTACCCGAAGCGCGGGGTGTCCGACCAGCTCCGGTACTACACCGGGTTCTATCCGACCGTGGAGGTCAACTCGACGTTCTACCGACTCCCTCCGGTGTCCGTGGCGCACTCCTGGGTCCGGCGGACCCCGAAGGACTTTCGGTTCGCCCTCAAGTTTCCGCAGACGATCACGCACGACCGCAAGCTGATCGGTGCCGAACGCGAGGTTGCGGAGTTCGCCGCGTTCCTCGAGCCGCTCCGGGAGGCGCACAAGCTCTCCGCCGCCCTCGTACAGTTGCCGCCGTCGCTGGCCTTCGAACCGGCCACGGTCCGCCGCTTCTACGAGAGCATCCCCGAGGGAATCCCGGTCGCGGTGGAGCCGCGGGAACGCTCGTGGCTCGTGCCGGAGTCGAAGGCGCTGCTGAAGGAGTTCGGCTACGCCTACGTCGTCGTGGACGAACCGCTGCTTCCCATCGACCTCACCGTCACAGCGCCGTTCAGCTACGTCCGCTGGCACGGCCACGGTGCGCGGATCTGGTACGACTACACATACCGGTCGGAGGAGCTGCAGGCGTGGGTACCCCGGATCGAGCAACTGCGGGACCGGACCGAGGCGGTCTACGGATTCTTCAACAACCACTTCCGCGGCGACGCCGCGGTGAATGCGCGCACGCTCGGCGAGCTCCTCCAGCTTCCGCCACCGCCGTGGGCTTCCGCGGGAAAGCTGGTTCCTTAGCGAGGGACGCGTCCAGCCGCTGTAGAGGCCGAGGAATGAGGGGGCACGTTTCCTTCACACTCCGGAGAGAAGCCACGGGCAGGAGACCTAGCGGTAGCGTCAAGTCTATGGTGCTCGGTGGAACTCTCGGGGCCCTTGTGAACTTGTGTGACGAGGCCCCGGAAGACCTCGAGCGTTTAGCCCACTCTCGCCAGTTGATGCCACGCGCTCTCGAAGCACAACGAGCGTGACACAACGAACAATCATTGCGGCCGTGTCGCCCGAGGACAAGGAGCTAGCAAAGGTCCGGGCGGAGTGGGAGCTCCTGGGTCGGGCGGACCCGCTTTGGGCAGTCGTCTCGGCCCCGGGCCATCGGGGGAACCGGTGGAACGTCCAGGAGTTCTTCGCCACGGGAGTCGAGCGTATCGGCAAGATCGCGGCCCGGCTGGAGGAACAGGACTTCGCTTTTCGGGGAGATACCGCGCTGGACTTCGGCTGTGGAGTCGGGCGTCTCACTCAGGCCCTGGCGGACCGGTATTCCTCGGTGGTGGGTGTCGACATCTCCTCGGCCATGGTGCACTGGGCCGACATCCACAACGCGAAGGGCAGCCGCGTAACCTATGTCGTGAACACCCGCCCGGACCTTTCCCAGTTCCCGTCCGGTTCCTTCGCTCTCGTGTTCTCGGATATCGCGCTGCAGCACGTACCTCCTCGCCTCGCCCTGGGTTACATCCGAGAATTTTTCCGGATCGTACGGTCGGACGGACGAGTCGTCTTCCAGCTCCCGAGCCGGCCCAGTTCTCGGCTGACCGGTTGGATTCCCCAACGCGTACTTGACCCTCTGTTCAACGGGCTACGCCGTCTGCTGCGCTGGGTCCGGCCCCAAGACTATCCCCCGTGGGAAACCCACTGGATGTCCAAACGGAGGGTCCAGGCAACCATTGCAGCGGGGGGGGGGAAGCTTCTAGCGACGATTCAAGAAGAGGGAATCACCGGCTCGCTCGAGAGCCAGCTCTATCTGGCGTGTCGAGTCAGCGAGCGTCCTCCCGGAGCCGGAGAGTAGCGGCGATCACTGTCTGTTCCGTTTCTGCGCCCGTGAGAGATTAGGCGGAGAGCCGAGCTCGGGCTCCCGAAACCTTTTGCGGAGGCAGAGACACCGCGGCCGCATGGCGCTCGCCGATCCTCCGTCGTCTCCCCGCCCTCCCGGCGGGCCGGACCCGGTGATCTTCGCCCAGGACCTGAGGCACTCCTACGACGGGAAGCGCTTCGCGTTGAACGGGGTGAGCTTCTCGGTGCGTCGAGGGGAGATCTTCGGCCTGCTCGGCCGCAACGGCGCCGGCAAGTCGACGCTCATCAAGGCGATGACGACGCTCATTCAGACGACCTCGGGCACGCTCCGGATCCTCGGCATGGACCCGGCCCGGGAGGGTCAGAAGATCCGCAACCGCGTCGGAGTGGTGCAGCAAGGGGAATCGTTCGACTTCTCGACGGTCCAGGGCAACCTCGACATCTACGGCGTGCTCTGGGGCCTGTCCAAGCCGGAGCGGGTCCAGCGCCGGGAGCAGTTGCTGGCCCGCTTCGGCCTCGAGGATGTCCGCAAGCGCCGGGCGTTCGACCTCTCCGGCGGGCAGAAGCGACGGGTCCAGGTGGCTCGGGAGTTCATGCACGACATGGACGTCCTGTTCCTGGACGAGCCGACGGTCGGCCTCGACGTGATCATGCGTCACACCCTGCTCGATTCGATTCGGTCGGAGGCCCAGCGGGGCTTGACGGTCGTCTTCACGACCCACAACCTCGAGGAGGCCGACTATCTGTGCGACCGGGTGGCGGTCATCGACGAGGGCCGGATCCTGCTGCTCGACTCCGTCGAGAACCTGAAGCGCCTCTACGGCGGGAAGAAGACCGTCGACCTCACCGTCTCTGGCGCCGACGTGCCGGAGTTCTATCGCCAGCTGGGGGAGCGCCTCGGCGCCCGGGCCGCGGTCACGGTGCACGGCAAGGAGGCCGTCATCCTGAGCGACGAGACGAAGTCCGTGCTCTCGGAGATCGCCCAGCTGTCGCAGGCCTCCGGGGTCCAGCTCGAGTGGCTCAACGTTCGTGGGAACACGCTGGAGGATGTCTTCCTCCGGTCCGTGGCCCACCCGGAGAGGTCGAATGGCGCTGCCTAACCTGTTCCGCCTGATCTACCGGAACATCCGGGTCAACACGGACCCCGGGAGCCTGGTCATCCTGGTCGGCCTTCCGGGAATGTACCTCATCTTCTTCGGGTTCGGCTTCGGCTCGCTGGCCTCGGCCGGCGGTGACAGCCGGGCTTACTTGGCCTTTCTCGCGCCGGGGATCATGTCGTTCCAGGTGCTCCTCGCCGGCACGGTCGGAGGGAGCATGCTCTGGGCCGACCGACGCTACGGGATGCTGTCCCAGCTGTTGTCCGGCCCGTTCACCCGGTTCCAGTACCTTCTGGGCATCATCCTGGCCTCGGTGCTGTTCGGCCTGGGCGGCGCGGCCGTGATGCTCGTCGTCGCACTCGGGCTCCTGGGATCGGTCCCGACCCTGCCGCTCTCCCTTGCCGTGATGTTCGGCACGATCGTCCTCGGCTCGCTGTTCTTCGGCGGCCTCATGCTCCTGCTCGGAGCGCTGGTCAAGTCGAACACGACGTACAACAGCATCCAGATCCTCGTGCTGTTCGTCGTGAATTTCGCGAGCACGGTGTTCTATCCCCTGAGCAACAGCCTCCCGGTCGTCCTGCGGGCGATGTTCTGGGTGAATCCGCTCACCTACGTCGCGAACGCGGTGCGCGGGGGCTACACGGGCTCGCTCACGGTGATGGACGGTTACGAGCTGCTCCTGCTCACGGTCGAGGCGGTGGTCATCCTGGCCCTCGCCACCCGGGCCTACCTGCGGTCGGACATCTCGTTCGAGTGAGCCGTTACGCGGTGCCCGGCCCCGCCGGGCGTCGCGGTCCCTTGACCTCGTAGACGTTGCCGTCCGGTGCCCGAAAGTGCGCCCATCCCCCGGTCTCCCGGAGTTTGCTGACGATCAGTCCGATACCCTGGGCCTCCAGCGCGTGCATCGCCGCATCGATGTCCGTGACCCCGAACGCCGGTGCCGGCCCCGTCGAGAAGTGCGGGTGGTCGAGCGAGGAGCCCGGCAGAAAGACCTCCGCCGAGGATCCGTCCGGAAGCCCATACTCGGTGAGCCCGGGAAGCTCTTCGACCCGTCGGAGACTCAAGGTCGTCGCGAAGAAGGCTTGCATCGCTGCGTAGTGCGGGGTCCGAGTCCCGAACCAGGCGATGTGGGTGATGCCCAGCGGACCCGGAGCCCGCCGGTGGCCCGACCGGCCCGGGTTCTGGACGACCTCGTAGACGTATCCGTCGGGGGCCCGGAAGTGCTGCCAGCGTACGCTCGCCGGCTCCCCGGAGAGCGGTCCCAGAAGCTCCAGCCCCGCCGCGCTCAACTCGCCCCGGGCGCGCTCCACGTCCCGAACGAGGAACCCGACGACGGGGCCGGTCGTGAAGTAGAGGTGCTCCCGGTCGCTCGGCCCGAACACTTCCACCGCCGAGGCGTCGGGCAGGTCGAAGCGGACGAAGTCCTCCCGCTCCAGCCCGATCGGGAGTCCCAGGTTGTGCTCGAAGAACGCGACGGTGTCCTGGAATCGTTGCGTCCGGGTCCCGACCCAGTCGAGCCCGAGGACGTCCATGTCCCGCTCAGCTGGTCGGTACTGAAGACGGGGCCAGGCGACCGGCGCGCAACAGTTGGAGCGCCGTGACCAGCATCCAGAGCAGCACCAGCCCGAGGAACAGGCGCTCGAGGAGTCCGGAGATTGGGGCGAGCCGGTGGATCCTCGCCGCCGAGAAGTCGGCGAGCATGAAGAGGATCGCCAGGATGGAGATCCCGGTCGCGGCGGTTGCCAGGTTCCGCAACCGTGGGTCCGTTCGGAAATGGAGGGAGAGCAACAGGGCGCCGAAGCCACCGCCGGCGAAGGCGATGAGTGCGACCACGAGGTGGATCTGCCCGTGGAGCGTCACCTCGGCGCCAATGTTCGTGGGGAAGGCCGCCAGGATCAGTGCCCCGACGGCCCAGATCCCCAGGAGGGCGGTTCCGACGCGGGCCTCCCGGGTGAGACGCGTTGCGCCGGCCAGTCCGAGCAGGAAGGCCAACGACAGCAGACCGCGCAGGACGAAGTTGATCGTCATCACGTAGCCGTAGGGTCCGACCGCGAGGTCGCTCTCGGCCTGCGAGATGGGGCT
>JASHPT010000006.1 GCA_030037955.1 Thermoplasmata archaeon | reverse complement strand
GTAGAGTGCCGGGGCCGCGCTCCCCCCGGCGTCGGCCGGTCCTTATAAAGCCCGACGCGTACCACCGGTAGCGGCGCTTCTCGGAGGTCCAGCCGATGGCTTACGACATGTACCAGGAGCGGATCCTCCAGCACTACCGCACCCCGCAGAACTTCGGGCAGTTGGAACGCCCGGACTTTTCGGGAGAGGAGAGCAATCCGCTCTGCGGAGACCACATCCGGATCGACCTCAAACTCGACCCGAGCCACACGAAGGTGGAGGCCGTCAAGTTCTCCGGGGACGGCTGTGCCATCTCCATGGCGAGTGCCTCGATGCTGACGCAGAAGTTGACCGGTCAGTCCCTGGGCGCGGTGGAGAAGGTCACCCGGGACGACGTGCTGCAGATGCTCTCGATCCCCCTCTCGCCGGTCCGGGTCAAATGCGCCCTCACGGGCTTCACGGCGCTCGGCCGTGCGCTGCACGGGGGCTCCGGAGCCGAGGAGCCTTCCCAGAGCTGAGCCGTGACCGACCCGAGCCTCATCCATGTGGACCCCGACATCTGCGTACTCTGTGGGCTCTGTACCGGGGTCTGCCCCCCGAATGCCTTGGAGCTCGACCCGGACCGGTTGACCGTACTGTCGAACTGCACCGGCTGCGGCTGGTGCATCCCGTACTGCCCCGTCGGGGCGCTGTCCGGCGGCCGGGGCCTGCCCCGGAAGCGAGGTCGCCGTGGCTGAGAGCCGGGAACCGGGCCGTCCCGGAGAGACACTGCCGGAGGATGCGCCGCGGGTCCTCCTCGTCGACCCGTACGTCGCTCGGGAAGACCCGATGGAGCGGAAGTTCGTCGAGCTCTATCCGTCGCTAGGAATCCTGACACTGGCCGCCTGGCTCCGGGACCACGGCATAGAGACCGAGGTCACGGACCTGACCTTTGCCCGGGATGCCGAGCCGGTGACCCGGCACATTCGGCGGTTCCGCCCCCACCTCGTGGGCGTGCACACCAAGACGCTCACGCTCCCTCGCGCGCTCGAGATCGCGGAACGGGCCCGCGCAGAGAGCGTGCCCATCCTGGCCGGTGGTCCCGATGCCGCCACCCGCCCCGACCGGTATCTCCGGGAGGGCTTCGACGCCGTCGTGCCGAGCGAAGGCGAGCTCACCCTGGTCGACGTGGCGACACGGATCCGGGACGGAGTGCCGCTGGCGGGCTGTCCCGGGACCGTCGCCCTCGCGGGTCACCGGGTGGTCCGGGGACCGGCCCGGCCGTTCCTCCGGGACCTGGACGATCTCCCATTGCCGGCGTGGGACCTCATCGACATGGAGGCGTACCTGTCGGCGTGGCAGGCACGGACCGGCGAGCGTCGTGCCGCGATCCTGACCTCCCGCGGGTGCCCCTTCGACTGTTCGTGGTGCTCGAAGCCGACGTTCGGCCGGACCTATCGCCAGCAGTCGGTCGACCGGGTGTTGCGTGAGCTCCGGGCCCTCCACGAGCGCTACGGGGTCGACTACGTCCGGTTCTGCGACGACGTGTTCGGAGTCGACCGTCACTGGCTCGAAGCCCTGCTCGATGCGATGATCTCGAACGGGCCCCATCTCAAGTTCGAGTGCCTGGCCCGCGTCGACCTCCTGAAGACGGACCTGCTGGACCGGATGAAACGGGCCGGCCTCCAGCGGGTGTATCTCGGGGTCGAGTCCGGCAGCCAGAAGATGCTCGACGCGATGAATCGCGGGACGCGGCTCGCACAGATCGAACGCGTGGCGGCCAGTCTGCGGGAGCATGACGTCCGGCAGTTCTGGTTCCTGATGCTGGGATATCCGGGCGAGACGCTCGAGGACATCGATGCCACGCTCGAGATGTTCCGTCGGTTCTCCCCGGAGGAGTACTCCGTCTCGATCGCGGTGCCCGTACCCGGCACGAGGTTCTACGACGCGGTCAAGGACCGGCTCCGGGGCCGGGTCTCCTCGACGTCGGGCTCCGGGGGAAGCTCGCTCCTCTACGAGGCGGCGTATCCGGAGTCGCTGTACCGGTGGCAACAGGTCCGATTCGCCTGGGAGGCTCGGCTCCGGCACGTTCGGCACCGGTTCTCACCGGAGGTCGCAGACCGGCTCTCCCGTGCGGCGGACGAACTGCATGAACGCGTCGCGAAGCCGCTCCTGCTCGGCCGGAACCGCGACCGGGGGCGGCCCGGCCGCGGAACGACGGACCTGGACCAGCTCCCTGTGATCGGCCACGGCCCCCGGGACGGCGGGCCGTCGGCCTGACCCCCGATGACGGTCCGGCCACTCGGCAGCGGGGACGGACGCGAGCTCCGTCGTCTCTGGGACGACCTCGGCGGCTGGTACCGGAACACGTCGCCCGCCTCGGACGCGGACGTCGACCGGGCGATCGGTCGGATCCTTCGGCAGACGGCCACGGGTCGCCGGCCCCGACGAGGCGCTCCGGTCGAGGCGGCCTGGGTCGCCGTCTCCGGCAAATCGATCGGTGCGTGGCTCTACGCGCGGGCCGACCCCGAGCAGAACTATGTGGTGCCGCTCGTGCCGCCCGGCGACCCCGCCGGGGACCTACCGGACCTTCTCGCCTCGGCCCGAACCTGGTTCTTGGGCGAGGAGGCCCGGCGGTTCGTCCTGGACGTGCCGGAGGGCAGGTCGGACCTACTGAGCGCGGTGCAGCCCTCCGGCCGGAAGCTCTGGCACCGGCAGATCCTGGACCGGGACCTGAGCCAGCCGGTTCCGGCGCCGCCCGGACCCTCGGGCGTCCGGGGCTTCCGTCGCTCGGACCTCGCGAGCACCCAGAGCCTGTTTGGCGCGCGGCATCCGGAGAAGCTTCCTCCGCCGATCCCGGTCGCATTCCTCGAGCTTCGGGGCGGCTGGTTCCGGGACCCGGCCTGGGACATGCAGCGATCGATCTGGATCGCGAGCCCCAAGCGAGAGCTGCTCGGCGTAGCCGGCGGAACCCACCGGACCGGGTCGGCGATCGGCTTCCTCGGACCGTGGGTACTCGCCGACGGAGTCCCGACCTCCGTCCCCGAGGACCTCCTCTCGACCCTCGCTGCGTGGCTCCTCGGGACCGGCGCCCAGCGCGTACGAACGACCGTGCCCGTGCCGCTCAACTCGGACGCCGAGTCGCTGATCCCGCTCGGTTTCGCGCCGATGGCGGAAAGCGACCTCTACGAGCTCAGGGCCTGACCACGGGGTCACGCCCGCGGTCGTCCGTGCACCGGGCACGGTCGCTTGAGTCGACAATAGCGGCACTGCTCCGGCTTGACCGGCGGGATCGGTTTCTGCATGTGCCCGTACTTGCGACGCGGCACGACCGACCCGCTCCGGCCACCGCCGGGGGCGTTTGAATGCTTCGTACGACGCCGAGCCGGCGACCGTTTTTGGCAGAGCTTTTGAACCGTCGGCGTACCGACGGGGTGTGCCCCGCATTCCGGGGGCGGCAACGCCCGAGGGCACCTCGCGGTTCGCCGCGCGGGCGGCCAAGGCGCATCGACTGCCCTCC
>JASHPT010000058.1 GCA_030037955.1 Thermoplasmata archaeon | reverse complement strand
CGCTTCGATTACCCGTTCATCGCCCTGTCCCGGGAGTTCCCGGACACCCCGATCTCGATGTGGTGCCTCTGGGACAAGGAGCTCCTCCAGGTACCGACCCGGGACCCCCGGACGCTGGAGGGCATCCAGCGGGGGATCCGGAAAGCCGGCCGCGTGGTCGAGGAGTGGGTGGACGCCGGCCAGGGCCGGATCTTCCTCCTCGACTGCACCTGCGGCAAGTACGAGAGCATCTGGGACATCGCCGACAAGCACGAGTGCATGGACGCGCCGCCGGCAGTCTACCGAGACGGCTGGGGCTACTTCCGGCTGCTGAGCATCGACGACCGGCGGACGCGGAGCCTGTTCCAGGATATGTCCCGTCGCGGACCGACGGAGCTCATCCGGAAGCGGGAGCTTCCGCTGAACTCCCTCCCGACCAACATCTGGGTTCACGGCCTCTTCGCAGAGCTCACGCCCAAGCAGCGCGACGCCATGCTCCAGGCCCACCGGTACGGATACTACGCGTCTCCGCGCCAGGTGAAGACGGAGAACATCGCGCGGGGACTCGGTCTCAGCCGCTCGACCTACGAGGAGCACCTTCGGAAGGCCGAGAACCGGATCCTGACCGCGCTGGTCCCGTATCTCGAGCTGTACTCCACGTCCTCGCATCCCGCGAAGAATCTCCCGCTGACCGGGACCGAGGTCACGGCGGCTCCCGAGGCCGCGTAGGTGCGGCGAATGGCGCTGGTGTACTCGGGCATTCGCGTATCCGACCCGGACCGGTCCGTGAAATTCTACACCCAGGGGCTCGGACTCAAAGAGACCGGCCGGGGGACGATGAGCCATGGGGGGCTCTTCATCGGGCTCCAGGACCCGGACACGATGCAGCAGCTGGAGCTCAACTGGTATCCCGACGACTCCCCGTACGCGACGCCCTACGCGGTCGGCGAAGGGCTCGACCACCTGGGCTTCGAGGTGGAGGACGCCCGTGAGACCATCCGCAGGCTGCTGCGGCTGGGGGCGAGCCCGGCCATCGAGCCGTGGCTCGAGCAGGGACGGTACTGGATCGGCTTCGTGCGAGACCCGGACGGTATCTGGATCGAGGTGCAGAGCCCGGTGCCGAAGGGCTGAGCGCCGATGGTCAGCGGGCCTTCAGGACCTTCTTGACGTTCGGGTGTTCCTTGGTGAAGATCTTCCCGCCGCAGTTGTCGCACCGGACCCCGAACAGGTTGGCGTCACTGGGGAGCGCCTCTCCGCATCGGATGCAACGGAACATGGACCGTACTCCGCTCCGCGATACTTCAGCTAGCGCTTACGCGCCGGCTTGGCCGGCGCTTCGGCCTTGCCCTCGGCCTCGCTGCGCTCCTGCCGGGTGATCGGCGGGGGCGGGGAGTAGACGTACGCGCCCGAGGAGACCCGGGTGCCGCAGCGTTGGCACTCGTAGACGCCCGACGCGACCCGCCAGAGCGTGACGGTCGAGCAGCGCGGACATGGGTTCGCCCGGCGCTGGGCCCGGTCGATGTCGAGCACCCGACGCCGGATCCGGATCCCGTATCGGGGGCCCATCCAGCCCGTGGAGCCGACCTTCTTCGTACGCCGCATGGGGTTTACGTTCCTCGAACCACGTTCCGCAGGCGGTCGCCGTGCCGGAACGCCCGTTCGACGGTCTCGACGACCTCATCGGGGGAGAAGGCGCCGATTTTACCCTTTTGCATCGCCACGACGTTCCCGAGCTCGTCCGTGGCCACCGTGAGCCGCCCCTGGCCGGCGGTCTCCTCTTCGAAGGTCGGGTCGGCGACGATCCGGTCTCCGAGGCGGACAAACGTGCACTCGACCGGGAAGTGGCTCACATCGAGCGGGTAGTCGTGCTCTGCGACGCCGAACCGCTGTGCCGGGACGGTCGCATGGGTCAGGGCCCCGAGAGCGGCCAGCTGCGCCGCGTCGATCAGGTTCCCCGCGTGGTCCAGGCAGTGGATATCGACGTAGCAGGTCCAGCACTTCTCGGACGGCGTCACGCAGAGCTTGGTGAGGTCGATCGTCTCGGCCGCCCGGATAGACCGGTCCACGACCCGGGAGAGCTCGATCGCTTCGGGCTGCGGGGGTCCCGGCTCGAAGGTCGGCGAGGAGAGTGCGATGAGCTCGGCATTGGTCGTAAGAACCCCGGCGTTGGGCGTGTCGGGGAACGGCTTGCCGATCTCGAGCTTGACGCCGCAGAGGACCGTCGTGTCCCCGACGTGCACGAGGGCCGACCCGTCCGCGCTCTTGACGTAGCCCGGCGTAACGCTCACGGGCCGCCAGTCATCGATGCCCCGACCGTCGAGCCGTCGGCCGGCCCGCGCCAGGTCGATGATGTGCGTCGTCTGGATCTCGGCCGAAACGACCTCGCTCATGCCGGTACTCCCGCCGGTTCCGCGCGGCCCGGCGTGTCGTACTTGGCCCGAAGCGCCTCTCGCATCCGCTCGTAGATCTCCCGGCAGCCTTTCGTCCCGAGGTCGAGCGCCTGCCGGAGCTCGTCCCGGTTCATGTGCCCCTCCATCTGGATGAGAACGAGCCGGCCGGACTGCGGCACGAGCGCCATCGGAAGGTCCGCTTCGCCGAAGTTGTCTTCCTCCTTTTTGAGGTCCAGGGCGATCCGGCCTGCGACTTTTCCGACCGCGACGGCGGAGACCAGGTCGGCCATCGGGATCCCCGCATCGGCCAGCGCCAGCGAGGCGGCGACGAGGCCGGCACAGCGCGTGCCGGCATTGGCCTGGAGCACTTCGATGTACACGTCAATGCTCGTCTTCGGGAACTCCTCCGTGAAGACCACGGACTCGAAGGCCTCGGTGATGACCTTCGAGATCTCCTGCGAGCGCCGGTCCTGGCCCGGACGCTTGCGCTCGTCCACGGAGAAGGCGGCCATGTTGTACCGGCACTGGATGATGGCCTTCGAGGTCTGCATCAGGTGCCGCGGGTGGACCTCCCGCGGCCCATAGACCGCGGCCATCACCTTGTTCTCCCCCCACTCCACGAACGCCGATCCGTCGGCGCGGGTGAGCGGGCCCACCTTCATCGTGATCGATCGAAGCTCATCCAGCCGGCGACCGTCGATGCGACGGCCGTCCGCACTGAGCAGTTGTGGTATCTCCTTGGCTCCTACGTTTCCCATGATCCTTCTCCTTCGTGTGATTCGTTCGATGGAATGTCCGGGGCGTCGTCGGGACCGGACGGCTCCTCCCGAGCGCCGTTGCGGTCGGGACGGTCTTCGTCGGCCGACGGGGGCATACGCGGTCCCGTGTCGTCCGTGGGACCCGTGCTGCGGAGGAAGCCTTCGATGCGCTCGGTGAGTCCGGAGCGCTGGCCCTCCGTCTCAATGATCCGGAGGCACTCGCGGACCCGCAGGATCCCCTCCGAGCTCCCTTCGATCCAGATGCGGCCGTTCTGACCGACCGCCACCTGCGTGCCCGTGAGTTGGGTGATCGAGTGGATCATCGACCCACCCTTCCCGATGACCCGCGGGATCTTGGCGGGAGAGACGGTGGCCAGGGTGCCGCCGGACAGCTTGCCGAGGCCCTCGCCCTTCATCGTGACCCCGATCTTGCCGGTCGCGTCGAGGTTCTCGACGGCCACGAGGACGGCCTCCCCGATCCGGAGAAACTGGTCGAGCTCCCCCGGCCCCGGCTCCCACGACGTGCCGCTCGTGTGCAGCGGTGCCCACCGGGAGGCGTCGATGTCGAGCAGCCAGAAGGTCTTCTGAACGTCCTGGACAATGCCCACGATGACGTCGTGCGGTTTGGGGCTGTACCGGCCCGCGAACGGGACCACCCGGACGTACGGTTCGCGCCAGGTGGCATAGCCCATCACGCTCGCGAACAGGCGCTTGCCCACTCGGTAGGTTCCGAACCCCGGCTGGAGACCCCGGTCCGGGATCTCGTCGCCCGGAAGAACTAGTACCCTCGGCTCACTGCGCGGAGGTCTCCCCCCGCGGTCGCGCCCACGATGGCGCGGCCCCTGACCACTACCCATTGCGTTGTCGTCACCGGCGCGTCCGACCAAAGGTCGCTATTTAACGCGAGCGGCTTCGGCGGCGCCCTTCGTGCGCGCGTTGAGCTTCTCGAGGAGCTCGGTCTGGAGTCCGGCCGGTATCTCGAGGATCGCCGACCAGCTTCCGTCGCTGCCCCAAGTCTCCTCGGCCAGCTTCCCGAGGCCCTTGAGGTCCCCGATGACGTGGGGGTAGTGCTGCCCCGGAACCCGGAGCTTCATCCGGACCGTGTCGAACCGGATCGGCAGCAGGGGCCGGAGCTTCGTGAGGATCTCCTGGACCTGGGCATCGGCCGGCCGGAACGGGTCGACGTGCACCTTCGCCTCCTCCATGGCCGCTTCGATTCGAGACGGCGGATGCGGAGCGCCGGTCTGCGGGTTCATCGCGTTCCGGGCGATGAGCGCCACGATCTGCCGGTGCTTGGCGGCCTGCAGCAGCCGGCGTTGCTCGATGGTGACCTGCACCTCGCCTTTCTGGATGATCAGTCGGGCGATTTCGACCGAATCCGAGGTGTGGAAGACCTTCTGCAGGTACTCCTCCGAGATCTTGTCACCCTTTCGCGCGTCCTTGTACACATGCTCGCTCGAGAGCCGGGCGCGCAGGTCCACCGCCTTCCCGTCGCGGATCTCCTGGACCGCGGTCGGGTCGACCAACACTTCGAATCGGGAGCCCTCGTGCTCCCATCGAGCGACCACGGCGTCGTCGGCCTCCCGGTGTCCGGCCCGGTCTCGCCCGATGTCCTTGACCATCCCTGCCTTCCTCGGCCGGTCTCCGCCGGTGGGCGGAGGGCCTACGAGCGGCCGGACTTCGCCCCGGCCGACACCGCCGGGAGACGGGAGGCGTACTTTTGGATTTCCTCGGGGGTCAGCCGGTCGAAGCCCTTCCCCTCGACCAGTGTGCACACTTCGACCTGAGCCAGATTGGCACCCTCATCGAGCGACTGGCGTAGGCCCTCGAGCGCGAGGAGGATCGCTTCGTCGCTGTCCATTCCGTCGCGGTACTTCTGTTCGAAGAGCTCCATCGCGGGTCCCTTGTTTCCGCCGGTCGCTGTCGCCTTGAAGCTCGTGAGCGAGCCGGACGGCTCCGTCTCGAACAGGTGGAAGCCCACGTCATCGTAGCCTCCGACGAGGAGCGCGGTACCGAACGGACGTACGCCGCCGAACTGCGTGTACTGCTGCTTGTAGTCGCAAATGCGGCGGACGAGGAGCTCGAGCGGCATCGGCTCGGCATAGGTGACCCGATTGATCTGGGCCGCCAGACGAGCGTAGTCAACCAGGACCCGGGCATCGGCGACGAGGCCGGCCGTCGCACAGGCCACGTGCTCGTCGATCTGGTGGATCTTTTCGAGGCTGGTCGGCTCGGCGAGCTTCGGGTTCGGGATGCGCCGGTCGGCGACGAGCGCGATCCCGTTCTTGAAAATCACCCCGGCGGTGGTGGCGCCCCGCCGAACCGCCTCTCGCGCGTATTCGACCTGGAACAGGCGCCCGTCGGGGGAGAAGACCGTGATGGCGCGGTCGTAGGCCATCTGGCCGGGCTGCATCTCCATGAAGAGCTACCTCGGGGCGAGGCCACCAATGGGGGGTTTATAAGGCATACCGGACGCGGGCGCTATCGACACGGCGGCGGCGTCGAACGCGGAGCCGTCTAATGCGTGCCGAGGTCTCGGCCGCTCGTGGGCGAGGAGGGGACGGAGTCGGAGGGCCGTGCCGGCGCGTGGCGTCTCGCCGAATCCTCCTCGGCGTACTTGCGCGGCGCCCGGGAGCAGGCCATCGACTGGTACCCGTGGGGCGAGGCCGCTTTCGAGGCGGCCCGCCGGCTCAACCGGCCGATTCTTCTCGATGTGGGTGCGGTATGGTGCCACTGGTGCCACGTCATGGACGAGGGCACGTACTCGGACGCTACGGTCGCCCGGCTGATCGGTCAGCACTTCATCGCCGTCAAGGTCGACCGAGACGCAAACCCCGAGGTCGACCGGCGATACCAGCGCCAGGTCAACGCCCTCACGGGGGAGGGCGGATGGCCGCTGACCGCATTCCTGACTCCGAAGGGGGAGACGTTCTTCGGCGGCACCTACTTCCCGGCGCAGGAAGGGATGGGCCGACCCGCGTTCCGGCGCGTCCTGCTGGAGATCTCCCGCCTGTGGAGGGAGGAGCCGGACAAGATCCGCGAGAACACGGAAGCGCTGGCGACGGCATTGACCCACGAGCACCACGGGACGGGCCGGACGCAGGCTCTGTCGGCCGACCAGTTCTTGGAGGGGGTTGGGAATTCGATCCGGTCCTCGTACGACCCCGTCCACGGCGGCTTCGGCATGGCGCCGAAGTTCCCGCACCCGACGGCGGTCTCCTTCCTGCTCTGGAGTGCCTTCGCCACCGGTGACGAACGGTGCGCCGAGGAGGCACGCACGACGCTGCGCCAGATGGCGGACGGCGGGATGTACGACCAGGTCGGAGGAGGGTTCCACCGATATTCGGTGGACGAAGCCTGGCACATCCCGCACTTCGAGAAGATGAGCATCGACAACGCGGCACTCGTCAGCGCGTATGCGGAGGCCGCGCGCCGCTTCCCCGAGCCGAGGTTTTCCGACGTCGTCCGTGGAACGTTGGCCTGGGCACAGGCTACGCTCGCGGACCCGAAGGGCGGCTTCGGCGCGAGCCAGGACGCGGACAATGCGCCCGGCGACGATGGCGGCTACTTCACCTGGAGTCGGTCCGAGCTCAAGGCGGTGCTCGACCCGGTCGAGCTCCGGATCGCGAGCCGGTTCTTCGGCGTCGGGAGTCAGGGACGGATGCCGCACGACCCCGACCGGAATGTCTTGTTCCGGCTCATGCCCGTGGAGGAAGCGGCGGAGGGAACGACTCTGGAGGGGACTCAGGCCACCGCGACGCTCGACTCCGCGGTGCGGAAGCTGGCCGCCGCCCGGCTGCGGCGGCCCCGGCCGATCGTCGACCCAGCGCTCTATGCGAACCTGAACGGCGGATTCATTCGCGCTCTCTGCGCCTCGTTCGTTTCGCTCCAGGACCCCACCTATCTGGACGCGGCGCGGCGAGCGGCGGACCGGTTCCTGACGGAAGGATATCAGGCGGATCGCGGGGTCCCGCACCAGATTGCGTCGCCGGGACCGGCCGGCTACGGGCACCTCGAGGACCAGGCCGACTTCGCCTGGGGGCTGGTCGAGCTCGCCGGCGTGACGGTCGAGCCCCGATATCTCGCGCGGGCCATCGAGCTCTTCGAACTGATCCTCTCGCGCTTCACGGTATCCGGCATGCCGCTCCGGGACATCGCCCCCGCACTCTACGACGGCCCGGCGATCGGGGCCGTAGGAGAGCCGGCCTTCCCGGTCGAAGACATGCCCCATCTATCGCCGAACGCCGCCGTGGCCCTCGGCCTCGTCCGGCTGGCCTCGCTGACCGGAGAGGAACGGTGGCGGACCGAAGCCCGGAACATCGTCGGGGCGTGCCTACCTCGGTTGGAACGTGCCGGGATGTTCGCTTCCGGCATGGCCCTGGCCGCCGGTCTCCTGGACACGGAACCGGTCCGGGTGGTGGTCCAGGGCTCCGGGGGTCTGGCCGACGCGCTATGGAGCTCGACCCTGACCGCTTGGCATCCCAACGCGTGGATCTTCCGGGGGACCCCTCCCGAGCCGTTCTCACTTCCCGAGGAGCTCGCGGCCGCGACGATGGCATCGGACCGGCCACGCGCCTTCGTGTGCTGGGGGACCCGATGCGCGCCGCCAGTGGAGGACCCGGCGGCCCTCGCGGCACTCATTGGGAAGTCGCCGGCGCGGGGCCCGGCGGCCTGAGCACACCGAGGTCCGTTCCGTCCAGCAGGTAGGCACGAGCGATTCCGCGGAGAACGAATCGCTTCCACAGGAAGGTGCGGTACCGGGCCGGAGCATTCCGATTCAGCGCCTCGGTCCCCGTCAACGGATTCAGGGCCGGCAGTACGATGAGCTCCCGCGCCAGGACCGGCCCGTGTCGCCGCCGCCGACGGTCCCGGACCGGCGGGGGCAGCTCCACTCGTAGCCAGCAACGCGCCTTGCCGCCCGGGCCGTCCGACGACGGAGCCAGGCGAAAACCGGGGTGCAGATGGCCGGCCACGAGTGTGCTCGCCTTGAGCACTCTGTTGGAGGGCCATCCATGGCCATGAAAGATGCCCAAGTCCCCGACCCGGATCCCACGGGAAGAGTGGAGCTGTACCTCCCTGGGCAACGCCCGGGCGAGGCCGACGTCGTGGTTCCCTGCGACGACGGCTACCTGCAGGCCGTCCGAGAGCAAAGCGGAAAAGAACTCGAAAATCTCTCGCCGCAACGGGGGCGTTGTCCCGACGATCGGCTGCTTCACGTCGCCCGCCACGACCAGCGAGCGGGAACGAGTGGAGCGTGCCACCGCCAGAACCTCCGAGGCGATCTGCTCGGGTCGACTGCCGGGTGGACTCGGCTGGCCCGGCTTGAAGCTCCCGAGTCCGAGGTGGATGTCCGCGACGATGAGAAGTCCGCCCGAGTCCGCCCCGGACCCGCGCACATGGAGGAACGGGTGACCCGGAACCGGACGCAGAACTTCGGGTGCCACCCCCCCTCGACCTTCGGGTCGGGCATAGACCTTCCCCGGAGGGCGGCGCCCACCCGGACGACCTCTCCTCGCCGAGGCCGATAGTCTGGGTTTATATACGAGCCTTCGCTGATTCGATTGGGGGATGACGTTGGAAGGAACCCGGGACCGGTCGGTCACGTCGGCGCGGGCGGTCTTGGAAAAGGCCGGATTCTACGTCACCGACACGCACAGTGTACGTCCCACGAGCTTTGACCTGATGGCCCGACGGGACTCCACCCTCGTGATCGTCAAGATCCTGAAGAACATCGACGCGCTCGACGCGCAGGAAGCCAACCGGCTCCGGGAGCTCTCCCGGCTCTTCGGGGCGGAGGTGCTCGTCGTGGGGCAGGCCTCCGGGGCGACCGACCTCGAGAACGGCGTGGTCTACTATCGATACGGCGTGCCAATTCTGACCGAGGCCAGCCTCGAGGAGTACCTGCTCGAGGGCGTTCCACCGTTCCTGTTCTCTAGCCCGGGCGGAATCTTCGTTCGCGTGGACGGAGACCGGCTACGGGCGCTTCGCGAGGCCCACAACCTGTCGCTGGGCGCCCTCGCATCGGTGGCCGGCGTCTCTCGGAGGACGATCCAGCTCTACGAGGGCGGAGGCGGCGCCGAGGTCGACGTGGTCGAGCGGCTCGAGCGGTTCCTCCAGGAGCCGATCGCCGAAGCGATCGACCTGCTCTCGGCGCTGACCGGGGTCTCGCCGAGGAGAGACTCGTCCGAAGAGCCAGCGGCGCAGGCCGGTACGCGAGACAAGGACGAGAAGCCCTCCGGCCCGAGCGCACCTCCCCGACGCCTGGCGCGGACCGGGGATCCTCTGCGGGACGGCGTCTTTCGTCAACTCGATGCGATGGGGTGGGAAGTCCACGTCACGATCCGAAGTCCGTTCGACGCCTTCACCCGGGGAACCCCGGGGGGAGCTCAGGAGTTCGTGCTCACCGGCGTCGGCACCCTCCGGAGCGCCCAGCACCGCGCGGAGGTCCTCTCGGGACTGGCCCGCGTGGCCGAGGGACACGCCGTCTTCGTCGTCGGCGACGCGGCCCGCCGCAAGGATGTCGAAGGCGTCCCGGTCGTCACGACGCAGGAGCTTCGGCGGACGCGGGCCCGGGACGAGTTCTTCGAGCTGATCGAGGAGCGCGAGTCCTGGTGATCGTGGAGCGACTGCCGGGTCGCCCGACCGTCCTCCTGGTGGGAAGCGTCCGGGGCCTCGCGGGCGAGGGAGCTGCGGTGGCCAACCAGCTCGACGAATTCGCCCCCTCGGCGGTTGCGGTGAGCCTCTCGCCCGAGGAGACCGAGACCTTGAGTCAGTACTTTGTCGGGACGCCCACCGAGCCGGTCGTGCCCTTGAGCGCCTCCGAGGCTGCCCATGCCGTCGGCCTCGCGCGGCTCGGAGAGGTCCAGGTCCCGGCGCCTGCACTCCTGAGCGCGGTGGACTGGGCCCGGCGCCACGACCGACCCGTCCTCGGGATCGACCCGCCCGAGGACTCCTACGCGGAGATGTTCGCCGCCCATATCGGGTATTTCGAGCTCGTCCGGCGGACCCTGCGGGAGCGCCAGCTGGTGAAGGCGCCTCCCGAGGCCGACACCCCCGACGAGTATGCCCTCGCGTGGGACCGCACGATGCGGCCGGGGGCGGGATCGCAGACCCTCGCTCGGGCCCGGGACGCCTACGCCGCCGACCAGGTCCGCGAGATGGGCCGGACGGCCGCCACCGTGGCCGTCGTGGTCGACCGCGAGCGGTTCGATGCGTTCTACGCGGCCTTCGGTGGCTCGGCGCGCCGGACCTGACCGCCCCGGTCAGGCCTCGGACTCGAGGATCTCTTCGAGCTTTTCCCGCGCCGAGCGCCGGAAGTCATCGAGCGAGCCCTCGTTGATCAGCATCCCGTCCGCGAGGCTGAAGGCCGTTCCGATGCCCCACTTGAGCTCGCGACGATCGCGGTCGTAGAACTCCTGGAGCGACATGCCATCGTCCCCCCGGCTGCGCTTGATCATCCGGTCGTACCGGGTCTCCGGCGAGGCAAAGATCGCGAGAACGAACAGGTCGCCGAAGTGGTGCCGGAACACCGTCACCTCGTGGTCGGACCGGCATCCGTCCACCAGCATCCGGGTCTCGGTGAGCTTCGGCAGGGCCCGTTGCGCCCAGACCCCGGGTCCGTGCTTCTCGCGTTCCTCGTTGGCGACGCGTCCCAGGTTCGCATTGGTCTGCGCGAGACCCCGCCGACGGGTCTCGTCGCGGACCAGGTCGCCCATCTTGAGCGTCGAGAGACCGATCGACCGCGCCACCGCGATGAGCTCGTCCTTGCCGGAGCCCGGCATCCCGACGGTGACGATGAGCTTCATAGCTGGTCGTGCTCGCCGGGGGTTTCGCTCGACTCGGGCGGCGGTGGGGGAGGAGGCGGCGCACCGCTGGCGGGGGCCGGGCTGTCCGACTCGGCGGCGAGCTGCAGCCGGTCGGCACGCTTGCGGTAGTTCTGCGCCTCGGTCTGAGCGGCGCGGACCTGGTCGTTGAGCCGGTCGGCCTTGACCTTCAGCACCGCGGCCTGCTGCGTCCGGATGGCCGCCCGGTGTTCGATGCGGCGGGCTTTGTGCTGCAGGTCGACGATCTTCTGCTGGAGCTGTCGGATCCGGTAATGAAGACTCGTGATGTCCGACCCGATCGTGTGCGTGGTCTGCTGGGACGTCGAGGCCTGGATCGTCCGTTCGTGCTGGCTCATCTCCTGTTGGTACTCCGGAATCCGCTCGAGCGCCTTCTCGGCCTTCTCGCGGAGAAGCGTCGCCGTGTGCCGCAACTTCTCGATCTTCGTGTGGTATCGGGCGATCCGGGCGAGGACCTTCGCGGCCTGTCGCTCGTACTTTGCCGCCAGTTCCCGGAGTTTCGTGATGTCCGCAAACCCCTCCCCACTCAGCCAGTGGGTCGTCCCGGTCAGATGGGTCGACGGCGTGGGGGAGGAGGCGGGAGGAGGCGCCTGATCTCCTCGCATGCTTCCCGAGATTTGTGACGTGCGGCGGCGGATATATGCGTTCCCCCGCCGGCGGGGGTAGGCGCCGAAGGGGGAGGGCTCAGCCGACCGCGTCGAGGCGCACGGGCTGGGGAGCTACGCGCGTCGCACCCAACCGAGCGAGTAGCGTCGCGAGCGTGACGCGTTCCTGCGCCTTGGAGTCCCGGTCTCGGAGCGTTACCGTCCGATCCGCGAGCGACGCTGCGGCCAAGGTCTCCCGGTCGATGGTGACACAGAACGGGACCCCGAGCTCGTCCATCCGGGCGTACCGCTTGCCGATCGAGCCCCCCGCGTCCATCTCGGCGGGAACGCCGGCCCGACCGATCGCCTCGAGCCAGCGACGCGCCTCGGCGGAATGCTCCTTCTTCATGAGCGGAAAGACCCCGACGCTCGCCGGCGCCAGGTAGGGGGGAAGGTGCCAGACCGTGCGGTCCCCCTCGACGGAGAGGCCGAGGTCGGCGAGCGACCAGACGTTCCGGTCGACGCCGAACGTGACCTCGAGGACGTGGGGGAGGACCCGCCGCCCCCCCTCCAGGGCCACGGAGAGGTCCTTCCCGGATCCCTGGCCGTGTCGGGAGAGGTCGTAGTCCCCTCGGTAGTGAACCGCTCCGAGCTCCTTGTAGCCGCCCAGGCTTTCGAGCTTCACCTCGAAGTCGAACTGGATCCGGTTGTAGAACACCCGTTCCGCGTCCGACTTCTCGAACAGTCGGATCGACTCCCGGGGGTAGCGGAGGACGTCCCGGAAGAATCGGAACAGGTGGACCAGGAAGAACACGTAGAACTGGGGCAGGCCCTCCTCGACGAGCGACTGCGCGGTCTGCCATACCGGAGTCTCCTCGCCGGCAGCGCGGCGAGGGACCCGGAGCACGGGCAGCGACTCCGACGCGACGGAGGCGAACGGCAGCGGGAACGACTCGGGGTCGAAGAACACCTGGAGCTCGGCCTGGGTGAATGCGCGGAGGCGGAACAGCACCTGTCGGGGCGCGATCTCGTTCCGGTATGCCTTGCCGACGACGGCGATCCCGAGCGGGAGCGCGTGGCGCCCGACGTCCCACATCCGGGGAAAGGCGAGATAGCTGCTCTGGGCCGTCTCGGGACGGAGATAGGCCCGCTCTCCGCCGGTCGCGCCGAACTGAAAGCCGAACATCATGTTGAACGGCCGAGGCACCGAAAGCTCGGTCGAGCCACACTGGGGGCACTTCACCGGGAACCGGTGGAGCAGGTCGCCGATCTCGGTCGGAGACAGCCCGTCGACCCCTTCGGGCCGGAACTTCTCGAGGACGGTCTCCGCCCGGAAGTGGCTCTGGCATTTCCCGCAGACGACCTCGGGGTCCGTGAAATGTTCGAGGTGGCCCGAGGCGCGTACGACCGCTTCGGGAAGAATCTCGCCCGGGTCGATCCGATAGAAGTCGTCCGAGAGTCCGAGGAACCAGGCCGACCACGCCTCTTCGACCTGCCGCTTGACTCGCGCTCCGGCCGGACCGTAGTCGTACAGCCCCTGGGCCCCCCCGTAAATCTCGGCGGTGGGCCAGAGGACTCCCCGGCGGCGGAGCGTGGCGTACAGCTCCTCGTACTTCATTCGAGACCGTCCCGCTCACTCGGCCCCGGTCGGGACGATAAGCTGTTCGGTTGCTCTCGTGACGACCTGATACGCCGGGTCGTCGGGAGGCAGCCGGAGGACGAGCGGCGCTCCGGTCATCCCGGGCGCGACACGAGCCCGGCCGGGCTCGTCGAGCCAGAGCCAGGGCTCCACGAACGCAGCGCGGGCCAGGTAGGCTGCATCGACCGGGTGGTGGAGCAGCCGGCCCGACAGGTAGGCGAACTCGGTTTCCCGGAAGACCGAGGGCGCGTTGAGCATGGCGTTGTCCGACCCGATGAGCAGGCGGATCCCCGCTCGGGCGAACTCCGACAGGTCAGGGCCGCGACCGAAGAGCGCGTTCGACCGCAGACAGACGGCGACCGGGATCCGAGCCTTCGCGACGGCCCCGAGGTCGTCGAACGAGGCCTTGGTCAGGTGGACCAGCAGGTCGGGCTTCGGTAGAAGGTACGCATCGGGGCTCTCGCGGACCTCCTCGCTAGCATGGAGTGCGAACCACTTTCCGGAGCGGTGGGCCCGCTCCGCGATCTGGGTTCGGGTCAGCGAGTTCTCCTCCCGAGCGGAGCTGACTCCGATGCCCTCAGCGACCTGCAGCAGACGGTTGAGCTCGCCCGCCTCGACCGGACGTCGCAGCGGACGACCGAGGATCCGAACTTCGATCGGCAGGTCGTGGGCGGCGTTCCGGAGCTGCTCGACACCGGCCACTCCCTCCTCACGGAAGTCCACCACGGCGGCCACGCCCTCGCCCACCATGCGCTCGAGCGCCGAACGCATCGCCTGGGTCTTCTGGTCGGCAGAGAGCGCCGCGAGCCGGCGAAACTTGAGGCCCCCGGGGCCCACGATTTCGGACACGGGGGCCCGCGGCGGGTCTTGCGCCGCCGCGGCGTCCCCCAGATGCGTGTGGGAATTGACGGGCCGGGGGGTCACGATCCCTTGGACTTTCTTGTCCTTCCCACGCCGGGAGTCGGTTCCGGGTTGCCCGACCTCGACGATCCGCCCCCGTTGGAAGCGGACATAGGCCGGCCGGGCGCCGTCCACGTCTACGATGGCGCCCTCGACGATCACCGGAGTCTCCTCGGCGGCTCTACCACCGTCAGTATCTAAATCTCGCCGCCGCTGGGTGGAGGGATCCACCATGGTCCCCGTGCGGCGCCTGCGTTCCGGCATTAGTCCCCTGGACCTCCTCGTGGTCGGCCACACGAACCTGGACCACTTCTTTCACGTTCGGTCTCTTCCCGCACCGGATCGGACGGTCCCAATCCTCCGCCGAGAGATGCGCCTCGGGGGGACGGCGGCCAACATCGCGAGGGCCGCGACGAAATTGGGGGTCCGGACGGGACTCTGGTCCCGTGTGGGGCCGGACTTTCCGCCGCAGTTCCTTCAGCAACTGCGGGTCGAAGGGGTGGACCTCGCCGGGTTCGAGATCGTCCCCGACGCCAAGTCGCCGGCGTGCTTCATCATCGAGTCGGACCGCAGCCAGCAGGTGACCTTCATCGATCAGGGTCCGATGGGGTCCGACCCCGGAACACCCATTCCTCCCGCTCTGGTCCGACGAGCGACGTGGATCCACCTCACCACGGGCGACCCACACTTTCAGCTTCGGGTGCTTCGGGCGGCCCGTAGGGCCGGGATTCGGGTCGTCGCGGACCCGGCCCAGGAGATCTACTACCGGTGGTCCGCCCGCCAATTGCGGACGTTGCTCGAGGGGTCTGAGATTCTGTTCGCGAACCAGCACGAGCTTGCCAAGATCTGCGACCTGAGTCGGGTCGCCTCCGCCCGAGACCTTCTCCGGACGGTACCGCTGATCATCGAGACCCGGGGAGCGGCGGGCTCCGTCGCGTGGACCCGAGCCGGTGCTGTCCATGCGGCCCCCGTCCGCTCCTCACGCGTGGAACAGGTCACGGGGGCCGGCGATGGGTTCCGCGGCGGATTCTATGCGGGCTGGATCGCGGGGCTCCCGTTGAGAACGTGCCTCGAGCACGGTGCGTGGGCGGCGGCCCGGTGGCGCGAGACCGGGGGTCCCGCTCGGCTCCATCCCAGGGTAGCCCGTCATGGGTCTCGCCTCGAGATCCCCGGGGTGTCGCGTTGAAGATCCGGCCCTTCGGGAGGCTCCTCCCCATGGCGGGTGCGGCCCGGCGTGTACTCGCCGCCGCGCGGCCGGTCGACCGTGTCGACCGGATTCCCCTTCTGGAGGCGCTCGGCCGCGTCAGCGCTGTGACGATCCGTGCGTCCTTCCCGGTGCCCCGCTTCTCCCGCGCGACCTGGGACGGCTTCGCCTTTCGGTCGCGGTCGAGCCGTGGAGCGACTCCCAGACGACCCGCTACCTTTCGCGTCGTGGGGGAGGTCTTCGCCGACCGCGGATACGCTCGAAGCCTTCGACCGGACGAAGCGGTCGCCATCGCCGCGGGCGGACGATTGCCCCCGGGCGCCGATACGATGATCATCTTCGAGGAGACCTCGCGGGAGGGGTCGTCGATCCAGGTCCCGCGGTTCGTTCGAACCGGCGAACGAGTGGCTCTAACCGGGGCAGACTTCGGTCGGGGCCAGGTCCTCGTGCGACGCGGCGAAGTCCTCGACCCCGCCACGGTGGGCTCGTTGGGGGCCATCGGCCGGACGTCGCTGGCCGTCGTGGCTCGGCCCCGGGTGGCCGTACTCCCGAACGGCAACGAGCTGGTCGCTCCCGGGGGTCGGTTGCACGGAGACCAGATCTTTGAGACCAACAACCTGACCCTCGGCGGCGTCGTTCGGGCCGCCGGCGGGATCCCGGCTCCCCACACGCCGCTCGGAGACGATCCCCGGCGGATCGAGGGGGCGGTCCGGCGGGCGCTGGCCGCCAGCGACCTGGTACTCGTCACCGGGGGCAGCTCGGTGGGAGAGCACGACTACGCTCCGGAAGTGTTCCCGAGGATCGGGCGGGTTCTCTTCCATGGAGTGGCCGTCCGTCCCGGTAAGCCGACGATTGTCGCCGAGTCGCGGGGAAAGCTGATGATCGGCATGCCGGGGCATCCGACGTCGGCGCTGTCCAACAGTTTCTGGCTCCTGCTTCCGCTGGTGCGACGGCTCGGTCAGCTGCCCGGCCCGGGATGGACGGACGGGGTCTGTCGCTTGGAACGGGCCGGGGACCACCCGTCGCCCGATCTGTCGGTGGTCGTCCCCCTACGAGTCTCCGGGGGCCGCGGATACCCGACCTATCACGGCTCGCACGCCGTGACCGGACTGCGGGGCGTCAACGCGTTCGCGGTCATGGCCCCGGGAAGCCGGCCCTGGCGCCGCGGACAGACGATCCGCGTGCACCTCCTCCCCGAGCCGATCGCCGCCCCCCGCGATGCCGCAGGCTGAGTCCGAACAACGCTTTACGCGAGGACCGGATCCGACCGACGTGTCGCGGGAACCGCTTCGCATCGCTCTCGTCTCCATCGAGGGAACGAACAACGACGAGGAGCTCCTGGCCGCGCTCCGAGCCCTGGGCACGGCGGCCGAGGTCGTCCAGCTCAAGCAGTTCGAGGGCCGAGACGTCGAGCGCTCCCTGCGTCGGGACCTCTTCGACTATCGCGTCGTGCTGTTTCCGGGCGGCTTCTCGGCCGGGGACTACGTCCGAGCCGGCGCCATCTTCGCCGCCCGCGTGCGGGCGGCGCTGGGACCCCAGCTCGAGGAGTTCGTTCGGCAGGGGCACCTGGTGGGAGGCGTCTGCAACGGTTTCCAGGTCCTGACCGAGCTCGGACTCCTGCCCGGCCGGCCGGACGGGCGCCTCGGCCCTCCGCAGGCCGCCCTCATGACGAACGACTCCGGCCACCACGAGTGCCGACCGACCTTCCTCCGATGGGAGGGGGGCCGCTTCGCCCCGCTTCAGTCGCTCGCGCCGGGAACGCGCTACCTGATCCCGTCGTCTCATGGGGAAGGCAAGCTCGTGCTCTCCGGCGAGCCCGGGGCCCGGCTCGATGACCTCGAACGGAACGGTCAGGTCCTGTTCCGCTACGTCCAGCCGGACGGGACGCCGGCGGTCTATCCGTGGAACCCCAACGGGTCGGCGGCGGACATCGCCGCCCTCACGAATCCCAGCGGCAACGTCTTCGGGATTATGCCGCACCCGGAGCGCTCGTTCTACCGGATCCAGCACCCGGATTGGACCCGACAGGGCGGCGCCGACGGGCCGGGCGACGGCCACCGCTTCCTGGAGTCGCTGGTCCAGTACGCCGGGGCCCACGCCTGAGCTTCCAGACCGAGAGCAGCTCCTCGCCCCAGCGTTCCTTCACGACGGTTCGTACCGTACCGCCGCTCTTTCTCCAATTCGCCCGGAGCCGGCCCATCCGGCCCGGAGACTGCCTCGACGAGACGACGAGGAACGCCGTCCCCCCCGGGAGGAGATGCGCCGAGAGGTCCCTGAGGATCCGAGCCGTCACTGCGCAGCCGTCCCGTCCTCCGTCGAGGGCCAGGTTCTCCCAGGGGTCGGGGTCCCGGTCCTTGGGAAGGGTCGGAAGATACGGGGGATTCGCGAGGATCCGGTGGAACCGCCGAACGCCGCGGGCCAGGTCCGTCCGGACGACCTCGACGGGAAGGCGTTCCGATCGGGCCCGGCGTCGGAGAGAGGAGAGAGCCGCTGGGTTGAGGTCCGTCGCGACGACCCCGAGGGCGTGGGCTCGGGCAGCCTGCAGGGAGGCGAGTCCCCGTCCGCAGCAGATCTCGAGCACCCGCAGTCCACGGCAGCGCTGGGCGAAGCGGGCCAGCAACCGGCTGTCCTCCCGGACGGGATACACCGCTATCTCCCGCTCCGTGCGAGGATGCGGCACGACTCACGCTCCGGTGACCGCCGCGTTCCGAAGTCCTCTTAGCTTTGGCTGGCCTATCGGAGACGTAACCGCAGGAGTGTACCTGACGTGCCGTCTCATCTTCCTTCCGTGAAGATTGGAATCACCGGGCTCCCGGGCTCGGGCAAGACCGAGACACTGCTCCGGATCATCAATCTCCTCGAGGAGGAGGGGATCAAGGTCGGCGGCATGGTCACGGAGCCGATCGTGGAGAAGCAGCGTCGGAGCGGCTTCCAGATCGTCGACTGGCAGAGCAAGGAAAGCATGGTCTTCGCCCACGAGGGGCTCAAGTCCCGGGTGCGGTCTGGCCGGTACGGGGTGAACCTGGCGGCGCTGGAGGACCTGGGGATCCGGGCCTTGCAGGAGGCCCGCGAGAACGCCGATGTGGTCGTTATCGACGAGGTCGGTAAGATGGAGGTCGAGAGCGAGGCATTCACCAAGGCGGTGGTCGACACCCTGGACCAGGACAAGTCGATCATCATGACGCTCCACAAGAAATCCCGGAACCCGCTGTTGCAGGACATCCGTCGGAGGGACGAGCTACGGTTGCTCGAGGTGACGCCGGTCAACAAGAACCTGCTGGCGTTCAAGATCGTCAAGCTCCTGACGGAACGGACCCGCTGACCGAGCCGCTGACCCTCCGGAGGGAGGGCGGCACGCGACTGTGGCTTCCTCCGTCCCCGACCTCCCGGGGGCCGGCCCGCCGGAGGCCGGTGTTCTACAACGCCGCCATGGAATTCGACCGCGACCTGAACGTCGCCCTCGTCCGTGCGTTCTGGCCCGACCCGGTCCCCCCACGCCGCGGCTGGGAGATGCTGGCGGCGACCGGCGTGCGCGGCCTCCGTCTGGTGGAGGAGACCGATGCCTTCGAAGCATTCGCCTTCACCGAGCGCACTCCGGCCGCGGTCGCCGTACTCGAGCAGAACCTCCACGAGTCGGGCCATGCCGGCCTCTCGGCGCGCGCCGCGGATGCGACCCGGCCCTGGGCATCGCACGTCTTCGATTACGTCGACCTCGATCCGTTCGGGACACCGGTGCCGTTCATCCCGGCGGCGCTCGACGCGCTCCGGGAGGTTGGCCTCTTGGCCGTCACGGCCACCGATATGCCGGTGCTGACCGGGGTGGCGAGGCGCGTTGCGCAGGTCCGCTACGGTGCGTGGCCGGTCCGGGGCTCTCAAGGGCCGGAAGCCGGTCTTCGCATCCTGATCGCCCATCTCGTGCGGGAGGGAGTGGCTCGGTCGCGCGAACTGACGCCCGTGCTGGGGTACGTCCACGATCACTACGTCCGGGTCTACCTGTCCGTTCGGCCCTGGTCGAAGGCTCCCGGGGTCCCGCTGCCGGTGGGAGATCCCTCGGAGGTTCCGGAGGGTCCTGAGATCCGGGGCAGTGGTCCGTTCGGCCCGATGTGGCTGGGTCCGCTCTTCGACCCCGGCCTGGTCGCCCGGCTGGCGATTCCGCGCACGGCCGCCCGGCCGAGGGACCTCGGCCAGTTCCTGGACCGCGTCAGGGAGGAGTCCCGTGCCGACCGGCCGTTCTACTACGAACCCAACACGCTCGCCTCGGACCTGCACCTCCAGGAACCGCCCTCGCTCGCGGCCTTGGTTCAGGCGATCCGGACCGAGGGGTTTGCCGTGGGCCGGACCCATGTGCGTCCGAGCGCGTTTCGGACGACCGCGCCGCGGTCGGTCGTGCAGCGGCTCGCCCGGGGCCTCGCCGACGCGCGTTAGTCCCAGAACGCCCGGGTTCGGGCGTAGCTGCGCTCGGCCCGGAGGACCTCGGCCAGGAGCGCGTCCTCGTCGCGGAAGTGCCGGGCGAGCAGACGCCGTGCGGTATCGGGACCGATGCCCCGGGCCGCGAGGCAAAGCAACGCCCGCGGGCCGTACGTCGCCAGGAGCTCGGCCGAGGTGTACGCCGCCCGCAACCGGACCGTGAGCTGCGTCGAGGGTCCCCGTTTCCGGGAGGCGCCCTTTCGCTTGTCCCGGGCGTACTTGGAGATCGCTGCGATCTCCTCCGTTCGACGCGGGGACAGGACGGCCGACAACGTACCATGGCAGAGTCGGCAGTTGAGGGACCCGTCCGTGGTCGATCGCGCGGGGGTGGTGGTCCGCGTGAACCCACAGCGGAGGCACACCAGGGTGAGCTCCTCGGCCTGGAGCCGGTCCCGGATCGCCTTGAGCAGGGTCGGCGGCGGGACATCCGGCAGGAACTGCCACTTGAGCGTCTCGAGGATCCGGTCGCTCCACCGGTTCGGCGGCGCGCTCACGACCTCGATGGTCTGGTCGGCGATGCGGGAGAGAACCTCCTGGGCGTGGGGAAGGTCGTGCCGGTCGTGGAGGGTCTTGTCGAGCGCCTCTTCGCCGAGTGGCGTGGTTCGGGACTGTTCCATAAGCGAGTCCACGATGCGCAGGTCCCGGGCGTCAGCGGAGGCCGGTAGCACGCCCAGTTTCCGCGCCACGGTGATGAAGACCCAGCGATACTCCAGGCTCGCGGGCACCAGGCGGTCGAGGAGCCCCTCGAGATGGGTCGGGGGAATCGAGAGGCTCTGACGTAGTGCCTCGGCGTCCAGTCCCACCGGAAGCCCGAGCACGAACCAGGTCGGCTCGACGTCGAGGACCTCGACCCGGGCACCGAGACGGGCGGCGAGAAGTCCGGACATCACCAAACTGAGGGTCGTATTCGTGCGGCTGCCGAAGCACGCGCTGACCGTCACCAGCCGGCCGTGGGTCTGGACCACGATCCGGCGGTCCGTCGCCATATGCTCTGCCCGGGCCCCGGTGCGCACCCGCTCCTCGAGACGGACACGAGCTTCCGGCGTCAGCGGGTACCCGGCGTACGAGCCTTCCCGGCGAAGCCGGCCCCCTTCCTGCGCGGCCTCGAAGGGCACGGGAAGCTCCTCTCCCACCCAACGTGGCTCCTGTCCGAACTCCGCCGCGGCCTCGACCAGGATCTCACCCTCCCGGAACTCCACGACCTTCCACGGGGTCCCGTGGAGGAGGAAGACGAGATCCGGCTGACCCACGACCTGGGTCATGACGAATCGCTCGTCTAGGGTTCCGATCACTCGCCGGGTTCCGATGTCGCGGAGCCGGTACGTACGCTCCTCGGGGATCAGCGAGAGAGTGGAGTAGAAACGGGCCAGCGTCCCGCGCCCGGACTTGAGGCGGCCCTCGGCGTGCCGGACCAGCCCCAGGCTCTCGAGATAGGCCGCGAGATCCCTCCAGTCTCCGTCAGTCAGGTCGTGGAGGGCGGCGGCGCGCCGGAGTCGGTGGGCGACCTCCTTCGGGTCGACCGTGCCTTCGGCACGCAACGTACCCAGGATCTGTTGTGCCGCGGCGAGCCGATTCTTCGTTCTCCACGTCGTCGGCTCGACCTCTCCGGCCAGGGCACGACGTGCGAGTACCGCAGCCTCTTCGAGGTCCTCGTCGTCCTGAGCGATGACGATCCCCCGAGAGGTTCGGTCCAGCCGGTGGCCGGCCCGTCCGACCCGCTGCAGGAGCCGTGTCGCCTGCCGCGGAGAGCCGAACTGGAGGACGAGGTCGACGGCCCCGACGTCGATACCGAGCTCCAGCGAGGAGGTGGCGACCAGCGCCCGGAGCTTTCCCTCGCGGAACTGCTTCTCGGCCTCTTCGCGCACCTCCCGCGACAGCGAACCGTGGTGGACCGCGATCGGCAGCTCGGGAGCCAGCCGATGGAGCCGGGCGGCGAGTCCCTCGGCGGTCGGACGCGTGTTCACGAAGATCAGGGTCGTCGAGTGCGCACGAACGGCCCGCTCGACCTCGCGGAGCGCGGCCAGGTAGGCGGGTTCGATCCGCATCTCCGCCTCGAGCCGGCCGTCGCCCCGTTCCGGGGCTGCCGTGGGGGTACGCACTTCGATCTCGAGCTCGCGGGGCTCTCGCGCGATCCGGCTCTCCACGCGTCGCGGCTTCGGGGACAGAAACCGGGCCACCTCGTCCGGGTTCCCGATGGTGGCGGAGAGTCCGATCCGACGTACCGCTCGGCCCAGAAACGTGTCGAGGCGTTCCAGCGTGACGGCGAGCTGGGCACCCCGGTCCGAAGGAAAGAGCTCGTGGACCTCGTCCACGATGACCGCGGTCAGGCCCCGAAGGCCCTGCCGGAGCCGGGAGCCGACGAGCAGGAGCTGCAGCGTCTCCGGCGTGGTGATCAGCAGGTCTCGGGGGTGACTGGACTGTCGCAGGCGCTCTCCCGCGGGGGTGTCTCCGTGGCGCACCCCCGCGGTCAGCCCGGCGGCCTGGACGAGCGCAATGAGTCGCTGTTCCAGGTCACGATTCAGGGCCCGGAGCGGGCTGACGTACAGCAGCGAGGTCGCCGGCGACGGATGAGCGATGAGCCGGGACAGCAGGGGAAGCAGCGCCGCTTCCGTCTTGCCGGTTCCGGTGGGCGCGACGAGGAGAGCGTCGAGGTCTGACTCGAGGAGCAGGTCCAGCGACAGCCGCTGAATCTCGGTAGGGGTCCGGATGCCCCGATGCTCGAGGAAGCCGCGCAGTCGAGGGTCGAGCCGGGAGAAGTCCGGGGACTGGTCAGCGCTCATCAGGGGAGGGCCCGGCAGCATCGGCCGGACGGGAAAACGGCTCCGTTTCGAACCGGGTTCCTATCCACCAACTTCTCCATACCCCCTTTTGGAGGGGGTAGCCCGGTCGGGGTGGGGTTGAAATACAGAGACTTCGGTAGCGCCGCTGCCACAGGCTTGAGGGATGGTCGTGCGCGACGAGCGCGCGGCGGGGGCGGTTCCGGGCCCACCCTCGACCGAGGCATGGGCCGGCGCTGTCAGGCATGCGCTGGGTCAGCTTCGATACTCGCTGACGCGCCGGTCGACTGTGATATCGGTCGCGGTTCTCTGCGTTACACTTCTGCTGGTGAACTCCCTTCCCCCTGTGAGTTCCTGGCACGGGGATGAACAGTCCGGCCTCCAGGCATTCACCTCCGCGCTCAACGCCACTACGCCGACGGACTATCCGTACGTCATCGAGCCCTGGTGGTATCCGGAGCCCTCGAACCTGAGCAATGGCCATGCCTTCGAGCTTCCCAGGCTTGTGGCGCTAGGCTCCGGCTTTGCGCTCCTGAACCTCTCCTATTCCAGCGGTCAGACGACGCTCTGGTTCACGATCGGCTCCTACAGCGCCTCGATCGCGGTGGCGATCTACGCGAAGCAGGCCTGTCTCTCCGGGTCGAAGAGCGGCGGCAACTGCGTCGTGACACCGACCGTCCCCATCCAGTGGTCGGCACCGACCGCCATCGCCACCATATCGGGTACCGTGGGCGCCGATGCACTGGTGACCTTGGGCACGGAGGCCGTGGTAGCCGCCACAGAGGGGACCTCCACCACGCTGCTCTACTTCGATGCCAACCCGCAGACCCAAACCTGGAGTTCCGCCGTAGGTATCCCGGGCACCGGCGGGTTTCCGTCTCTGGCGCTCGACCCGGAGTATCTGTTCGCCGCCGACTTCTCCGGAAGCACGATCTGGGGAACGACCTACGCCTTAGGCGCAGACCGGGCGGTGGCCAACTACACGCTCACGGCGCCGAACCCGGTCCAGAACCTGTCGGTGGCGCTGGTGCCGGCGTCCATCGGATACACGACCACGGTCGTGGTGAGCACGACCAGCACCGACAGGATCCTCTACAACCAGCTGGCCCAGGGTGGCTCGTCGTTTTCCCCGTCGTGGAAGACAGTGGCGAGCTACGCCCCCACGACCTCCTCGTCCGTGTTCTCGTCGATCGGCGGAACGTACCTTACGTCTCCCGGAGGCATCGCCGGCCAGGTCGCCACTGTCGCTGCCGGGAACGCGCTCCTGGTGCTCTACACGACGTCGACCGGAGGACGGATCGCGGCTGAAACGACGGAATCGAGTGATGGAGGAGCGAACTGGACCGGGCCGTTCCTGTCGAGCCCGCCGGTCGGGTCGGTGCAGGACCCATCGTTGACCGAGGGCGCCGACCAGCTGACCTATGCTACCTGGCGCGTGTACAATGGCACCTGGGGCATCGACCAGGCGGTCTACCTGCCGGACGGCGCGCCAGCCTCCGATCCCGCGGAGCTCCCGGGCTCAGGAGTCGGCAGCAATGCCGCCATCGGCGCTCCCTCCATCGCCGTGGACCCGTTCGAGCGGCCGCTGTTCGTGTGGCCGGCCGTCGGCGTGTCCGGATCCTACCAGCTGGACTATGCGGGCGGGTACCCCAACGCGACGATCGCGGTCGACCTCCTGAACGACAGCCTCTACGACCCGATCACCTTCTATGATGGCGGCAGCGGAGGGTCGGGAGGCGGGTCCGGGACCGGCTCAGGCGGGGACATCACCGATACCGTGGAACGTGGCATCGCTGCCCTGGAAGCGAACGTCACCTCCGGCGCGACCGAGGTAGCCGCCAACACGTCCTCCGGGAAGCGCTGTGCGGCTCTCAACCTGACCGTGGACACGCTCTACGCCTGGGTCACCCATGTCGTCCTGGGCTCGGGCGGGTCCAGCGACTGCTCGGCAACCACGACCGCGTCGAAGTCGCCGCTCGTCAACGAGACCGGCTCGTTCGTCCCCAACATCTATCTTGCCAACTACGCCGACATCGCCCTGGAGTCCGAGGGCTATGTCGTCGGGACGCCGCCGCTGAGCGTCCTGGCACCGGCGGCCACGAGCGGGAGCGGCCTCACGGCCCCGCAGACGAGCACCGGGAACGCCGTGCAGAGCGGGAAGACCTGGACCACGCTCAACGTGACGTCGGTCCCGTGGAGCCCGACGGCCATCGAGCTCGAGCCGGGCGTGTTCGCGAGCTTCGGCAGCACCACCCAGCAGAAGGACACGCCGAACAATTGCTGCGAGGTCACTCCTCCGCCGGGAGACCTGTGCTCTCCGTCGGACGAGCCGACGGAGACGACCGTGATCTCGGACTCGCCGGACCAGTACTCCCTCACCGTGACGATCCTGTCGGGAAACGACCCCTCTCGGACGTTCTCCTCGACCACGGGAACCCCGACGGTCTTTCTCTCCAACCTGTCGGCCTACTCGACGGTCGAGTGGCGCGGGACCTATCAGGCGAACTACTCGGCCACGGAGCAGGTGACCCGAGGTCCGAGCGATTGCAGCGGCACCGTGACGACGCATCCGACCCCGGCCTCGCTCGGTCTCCCCAGCCAGTTGACGGTGGCGAACCTCACGGGGAACGGGACCACCCAGCTCGGTATCCTTCCTGGGAGTCCCTTCGTCTACGCCCCGTTCACCAGCCACACGCAGGCGAGTGCGACGCTGAGCCTGAACTGGAACAACTCGATGCAGGCCACGGTCAGCGGGTCGCTCGTCTACACGAGCAATCTGACGACCGCGGCTTCCGTGTCGAACTCGACCTACCAGATCAAGGAGAGTTTCTCGCTCGGGAGCCAGCGGGTCAATTCGAACTTCACGCTCTCGCTGGCGGCCCAGAGCCGGACCGGCGGATGGACCTCCGGGCAGGCGCCCGCTGTGTCCGATGGCGAGAGCCTCGCCTACCCGGATCAGGTCGCCCCGGCGAGCTGCAGCTTCGAGCTGACGGCGCCGTGGTTCAACGTCTCGTTCGGTCATGTCTTCGACATCACCGACAGCTCGGCCGTGATCCAGTGGAACGCCAGCGCGAGCGGGGAAGGCGAGCTGCGCTACTTCAGCTACGATGCCGGCGTGAACGAGACGATCCTGGGCATCCCCGGGGTCTACAACGCCTCCAACAGCCCGAGTACTGCCTACGTCTACACCGTCCAGCTGCACGACCTTCTGCCGTGGGCCCAGTACAACGTCTCGTACGGGCTGTATGCCGATCGGGGGTGCCTGGGCGAGTCGCTGATGCAGTATGCTCCCGGAGGCTTCGCCACGCCTCCGGCGCTCGGCCTGACCGAGACGGACCTGCCGTACGATTCGATCACGGGCGAGGGC
>JASHPT010000057.1 GCA_030037955.1 Thermoplasmata archaeon | reverse complement strand
AAGCCTCGATCGGTCTGCCTCTGCTGGCCGGCGCGCTGTGGGACCGGCGCAAGCGCTGGCAGCCGAGGACCCGGCTCCGGTTCGACTGGAAGGGAGACCAGGTCGGTATCCGGAAGGTCCGGGGCTGACGCCGGACCCGGGGCCCAGGATGCACGGTGCGCCGAGGCTGAACGGGCTGCCGCCCGGCCAGGTGCTGATCAAGAACTGGCCGGTGCTGCACGCGGGAACCGTGCCCCCCGACCTCACGCCGGCGACCTGGAGCCTCTCCGTGCACGGCGACGTTGCCGAGCCCGTGACCCTCTCGTACGCCCGACTGCTCGAGCTCCCTCAGCAGGAGATCGTGTGCGACATCCATTGCGTCACGTCGTGGTCCCGGGTCGGGATGCGCTGGTCCGGGGTCCCGTTCCGTGCGATCCGAGATCTCGTGCGACCGGGCCCCGATGTGCGGTTCGTTATCATGGAGTGTGAGCAGGGGTTCACGACCTCCCTCCCGATCGAGCCGCTGCTCGAGCCCGACGTGATGGTGGCCCACAGCGCGGACGGGGCTCCGCTGCCGCCGGAGCACGGGGGTCCCGTTCGGATGCTAGTCCCGAAGAGATACTTTTACAAGTCTGCGAAGTGGTTACGTGGACTGAAGCTCGTCCGGGACGACGAGCCCGGATTCTGGGAGGTACGGGGGTACTCGAACATCGCAGACCCGTGGGCCGAGACCCGCTACAGCGTCGATGATGTGAAGGTCATCCAGCGGATGCGGAAGGCGAATCTTTTTCGCCCGATCTCGGGGGAAAACGCGGGCGCGAACCCCCCGGAGACCCGATAACAGAAAACCGATATTTGTGCGCACGTACACGCACGGATGCGGGCGGTATATCCGACCCGTTTTTCTGACGAGAACTCGGCCCGATTAAATACTGACATTTTCCGGCCGAGACCGGAGGTGCACGGATCAATGTATCTGCCGGTCGCTCCACCCGTTCCCCGCGAGCAGTAGCTGTCTCGAAAACCAGCGGCGCCCGGGCTGGACGCCGTCACGTGGTGGCCGGGTTACCGGGACCCCCGACCTGCAGTTTGGCAGCCGTATGGCTCGCCCGGCCTAGAGCCTTCTCTAGACGGACTCCCAGTTCGCTCCGGAAGAGGTCCCTCAACCAGAATAGATTCAGCTTCTCCAGCACCTGAATTGCAGCCTTGTACTGACTCTCGGCGCGACCGACGTCCCCGACCGCCAGATATGCCTCCCCCAGGTACCCATGCGCGTAACCGAGGGACTCCGAGGGAGGGAGCTTGGCCAAAATCTCGACGCTTCGTTCCGCGTTGCCAATCGAATCCCGGATGAGATCGGGCCCTGAGGGGTTGCCCTCGGCTTGGCGTAACTCTGCGGTCGCCAGCAAGGCCAGGCTGTGCCCGAGCACAACCTCGTTCCGCAGGCGCTCTGCTAGCGAGCTCGCTTGTCTTGCGTACGCGACAGCCTCACCCCACCGCTGGCCCTGGATTGCCGCTGCCGCGAGCCCGCTCAGGGCGTAAGTCAGTTGATTCAAGTACCCAAGCGACTCGGCTTCCGAGCGCACGATTCGCATTTCCTCCTCGGCCTGTCGGTCCTCTCCCAGTCGCATGTACGCGGTCGCCCGAATCAGGCGGAGATTGAACGCGATGTCGGCTCGGCCGGCCTGCCTCGCCTCCGGTAGCGCACGCTCCACAATTCGGAGCCCGAGTTCCGGATCTCCCTCAACCTCCTCGAGTCCGGACCAAGCCGCCACCGCCTCTAACGCGATTTCGGGCAAGCGATGTTTTCGCGCGAGCTCGAACGAGTTCTGGAACATCGTTCGCGCGGCCGGGAGATCGCCTCGGGCCCGAAGGATTCTTGCCCGAGATAGAAGGAGGAACACCTGGAGACGTCGGGTGAGACCGCCTGTCCTTTCGGCGATGACGTACTCCTTTTCGGCATCGTCGACCCGTCGGAGTCGGGCCAGGATTTCGACGACCGTAAGTCGGCACTCAGCGGCGAGCTTCGGGTCGGCAGCGGACTCCGAGATCGCTTGCCGCAGCGTTTCAATCGCGTCCGAAAAGTCTGAGTGATTCCTCAGCACGGCCGCCTCGATCTGCAGAACCCGTACCCGGCCCGCTCCTCTGGGAGTCGCGGTTGACAGGGTTCGGAGCGCATCTCGGAGCGTTTCGGAATATCCAAGAGAAAGCACCTGGCGCTCCTGTTGGACCAACAGCCGAGCGGCCTGCTTCCAAGCGGTTGCCGAAACCAGGTGAAGAAAGCGCTCCCGAATAGCCTCAGGCTGATGACTGCCTTCGTAGTAGTCGGCAAGAGCCAGGTGAGCGGATCTCTCCTCATTCGGAGTGACTCGGCTGAGCAGGGCTGTCCGTACAACCTGAGCGATCTCCAACCTGCCTTGATTCGTGCGCTGGACGATACCGAGGTTCGTGATCTCCGTCAGTCGGGCTGGGCCGAGCCCGAGATCCTCAGTCACGAATCCGATCGGAAGTGGTTCATTCGACTCCGCGATTGGCAGCAAGGCTCTGACGTCCTCGATTGATAGCCGGTCGACCACTCTGCGCGGGAGAGTCGCTGCGTCAGCCTCCAGCTCAGGATTCGATACCGCCAGCTGCAGCAGCAGAGGGGACCCGAGAGTCGACTGAAACACTGCTTCGAATCGCTCGGCCAGACCTCCCCGTCTGTCAGTGAGCTCGTGCGCAGCAGACCGGTCGAGCCCACCGATTGTCAGCCGAACTACGTTGAGCTGATCGTCAGGGAGAGTCGCCGGCTCCTGGCCGACCAGGTACACCTGATCTGGCCGGTTGTGAACGAGGGTAGAGACGAAATCACCCAAGAATCTCCGGAGATCATTGTCCGCCATCTGAACATCATCGATCACCGCGACCAGCTCGCGTTCGTTCAACGCCCTCGCGACGAGGTCCGCGACCTCCCGGGCAACGGGGGGACGCGGCAATTGGGAGTAGTAGGCTAACTGCGGGGCTCCCAAGAACGATAACGCGTGAGAGAGCGCCGTGACCAACTGTCTCGGCGAGCTCGCGGGTCGCACGGTAAACCAGAAGGGAATCCGGCCGCGTTTGACTCGCCGCAAGTGCCGACTCACTAGCGCAGTCTTTCCCATGCCTGGCGGGCCATCGATGACCACGACGGTCCCTCCGCTGTGGCCAAATGCGGAGAGTCGGTCGAGCTCCTCCCGTCGCCCGAGGAAGGGGTTCGGGGGCGCGGGAATCGCACCCGCCAGGAGCGGTACCCGGCTGGTCTCCCGATCGAGACGAGACCGTCCTTGCTCCGTGAGGTGGTAAACCAGTTGCTTCCTGAGTCCGTCGCGGACAGGACCGCGCCGGCACGACAAATCTCCCTCGTCGACGAGATCATGGAGGGGTCGCGACATGGAGCATGGGTGGTATCCAAGCGCCTTAGCTAGCTCGCGCTGGCTCACGCCGTAGGGTGAGCCTCCCGACGGCGCGTGCGTGTTCACGTAGTCGAGAATTTCAGTCGGAAGGAAGCTCTGACCCGCCATCCTCAGCTTCGAATAGCCCGAGTACTACTTAGAATTAGTTTGTACAAAATATCGGCTGACGTTTAAGTAGCATATTCGCCACAGAGGTGCTCGTGATGAGCGCGGAGGAGGCGAGCGGCGCCTACCTTGGGGGCATCGGTACGATGCTCGGGGTGGCCGACGTCTGCCCGTCGTGCGGTCGGAATCACTCCGACCGACAGTTTGCGTTCCTGCACAACGGGTCGGGCCAGTGCCCGACTTTGGTCCAGAGCAGCTACTCCATCGTGAGCCGCCCGATCGCCCCTGCGGAGGCTCACCGCATTCCCGACACCCCTGCGACTCCCGCCCCCGAAATCCCCGTTTCGATGGGTTCGCTTCCCCTTCCGCCCCGCGAGAACGAGCACGAGCGAAGGATCCGAATGCTGGCGCTCCCGTGCCTTCCCCCGCCCGATCTCGGAGGCATCTTCTGATGCTTCGAACGGAGCGGTCGGCCGCGGTCTTCTCGCCCGCGTCGGTGGACGCCCCCCACACCCTCGCGCGCGATCTCCTGATCGCCGTAGCTCCGCCTCCCCGCACGCACGTCTACGACCTCACCGGGTGGCCCCAGTGGCTCACCCCCACCTTCCGGTCCGGAGGCCAGCGCCTCAGCTCGCGCGCCCGCGAAGGGGTGCGGCGCTCATGAGGGCAGGTCCTCCGTAGCTCACGATGCTAAGGCCCCCGCGGAGTTCCCGGCTCCGCGGGGGTCGGACTTTTTTTTCGACCTCAGTGGGAACGTGAATGGTCCGGTCCTCGAGCCTTGGGCCAGGCGTGATATCCGCGGCATAACCGTCGTCCGCGTTCCGTCAGCCCGGGACGGCCGACATTGCTTCCCCTGAACGCAACCGGCCCCGCGGACCCGGCGCGCTCCCTGGATCGTTGAACCGACGAAAACCAAAGATACCCCGTCCGGGTGAGCCGGGCGAACATGCCTGACGCAAAGTGCGCGGTGTGCGGGGGTCCGCTCTCCGGCGGGTACGTGAGCACGTCGAACGGATCGGGTCTATTCTGGGCCCACGACCATCCCGCCTCCCGCCTGCGGCCCAATGGTCTCGAGGTCCTGGTGCCGACCGGGTTCGGTGGAAACTTCTCGGCCAGCCTACCGGGGCTCCGCTGCGATCAGTGCCACACGATCCTGCTGCAGCTCAAGGCGTAGACGAACCCGAAGACTCGCCCGAGACCGTCAGACCCTGGGTGAGCAGCGCGGGCACCTGCACGCCCATCCGGAGTTCGGGGCGGCCACCCACCGCGACCAGGTTCCGGAACAGCGAAGGCTGGTCCGAC
>JASHPT010000056.1 GCA_030037955.1 Thermoplasmata archaeon | reverse complement strand
TACGGAGAACCGTGACCACCACCCCATCCGCGCCCCAAGAACCCATCGACGTCACAGAAGGGGACTCAGGAGCGGAAGTCGGCATCGTCGCTGGGTCCCGACTTTCACGCAAGCATCTGAGTGCAACGATCATTGCACACTAGGTGGGCGGGGACGAACCCGCGGTGCCGCTCCTGGCAGGACGAGGGGTGCCGGTGAGCCCGGAATCGGGATCGGTTTCAGTCATGCGTAGCCACCCCCATGGTGGTCCCTGTCAGAGCTTGTCGCCGCTGGTCCAACCGGCTCAGCGGCAAGAGCCCATCGATGACGGGGCGGGCCGGCTGGGCGGGGCCGGGAATCCAGTGCGACCCTAAATCCTCGGGTCGCGCCCCGGAACCCGAGAGCGGACACGGATCGTCAGGCTGAGTGGCCCACGAGTCCGAGACTCGCGGCGACTCCCGCCGACAAGTCCCAGTCCCGTCCGCTTGGGTATTCAAGTATCGCCCTTGCCTGTTCAACAGTAATCCAGTGGCCTCGACGTCCGGGCGAGTTCCCCTTCGTCAGACGGATTACAACCCACATGGAGTGTCGAGCTTCCTCAGAAGAGGCGACGAGGTCCGACCAGTTCCCAAGCTCTGAGTTGAACAGGTATCGGAACGTCACTCCAGTAGGTCCGATTTCGATTCCCCGTACGGACGCGACGCCCTCGATCAAGAGGTCACTGACCGCGAGTACGGAAATGAGTATCCCAAGTTTGAGGTCGAAGTCATGGGTCGGGCCCCCAGGCGTTAGTCCCAGGATGAGAAGCGCGAGGACGGGGGCGCAGGCCACTACTACCAGCTGCGTCCGCAGGTCTGTGGAGGTAAGCCCGCGGGTTTTGACACGAACTCGGGTCGATGCGCTTGTACCCGCCATGCCGGTAAACCGAGAGCGTAGAACTGCTCCATGTCCCAAGAACCTATCGAGGACGTGGGAGGGAGTCTGCGACCCGAGTGGGCGGAGGCCGGCCAAAGGGCCACGAGCTCAGGAAGGAAGTGCGCCTATCCTCCGAGCCAGCGCCTCCCAAGGGGGTCCGGTCAGGTCGAAAGGCGGGCGTGTTGGGTACTGGAGGATTGCGAGGGCCTGCTTCTGAGTGATGTAGCGACGACGAAGTCCCGAGCCGCTCTGGATTAGCAGCGGCCAGCTTCCGCGCTCGTAGTAATAGACCTTGGGTGGGGCGTAGTAGCTGTGCGGGTTCACCTGCGACCAAGCGCCGCGTTCCTGACGGAACAAGAAGTGCAAGGTAACGCCTTTCGGGTCGACATCGAGGCGTCGAACCGAGATCAGCGCGGTGAGGCACATGTACCAGATCGCAAGTGCCGCCGCCGCCAGAAGAATCTTCGCGACAAGGAGGTGGCCCGGTCCTCCATTCGTCAGAAAGACCGTCGCCAGAACCCCGACAGGAGAGAGGGCCAGCACAATGCCCAGGTTCTTCCTATCGAGCGCCGTCAGTCCGCGGGAGGGAACTGAAACAGGCTCACCTGTACCTGTTCCGGCCATGCCGTCAAACCCGGGCAGCTAACTGCGCCGGGTCCCAAGAACTCATCGAGAACGTGGCAGGGGCCCGCGGGCAGCATTGGGGACCGCGGACAGGTCGCAGCCTTCGCCCAAAGAATAGAGTGCAACGATTATTGCACACAAGCAGGACGGGGACGACCTGGCGGTCCCTCCCCTAAGAACACGCGGGCTGCCGGTGAGCCCGGATTCTCCGTTGGTTTGATTCGCGAAATCAGCCGGGCAAAGTCAGGCAACAGGAACCAGCCGGGAATGTGGCACCGGCCTAGTAGGCGGGAAGGACCCATCCTGGCATGGAGCTGCGCCGACCCCTCTGACTCCGATCCGGGTCAAGGTCGCTTCATGGCCGTTCAACCCGGTACACCAGAGTGCCGGGAGTTGAGGCGGAAACAGACCATCGAGGCGCCGGAGCTGAGGTGATCGTACATCCCCGCGTCCTAGCTTCGTCGAGGAGGGCGTCGAATGCCTCTCGGGTGAGTATCGCGCGAAATGCGATGAGCCCATCCAAGCGAAAACCTATCGAGGGGTCGCCCGTCACTTTTCCGACGTACTTGCTCTGATCGAGGAGTACCATCCTGAACCGGGGCACATCCCACCTAATCTCGGAGCCGTGGCCGTTCTTCGCTTCGAGTAGGATGCAGTCACCAGCAAGGGTCATCCGAACAGGCCGCGGAGCCATCCCCACGAAGCCCACCCAAAGCACGAAGGCCATGGCCGGGTACGCGGCACACACAACGGCAAGATAGATCGCCCACCCGGAGCCCGGGAGGGGCAGGCCCCTGAGGAGTCGCAGCGAGTCGGGAAGAGTCAGCGGAAGACCGAGGAGGATTATCATCACCGCGCCACTCACGGCTAGGAGTCTCAGACCCACGCTGTAGAAGGCGCGAGAAGCACGGGTCAGATCAAAGACTCTGACCCCCGCCGCGGGCGCCATCAGCCCCCTGTAGCGCAGATCGACGCGCCGAGCCCGACGGCAGAGGGCTCGTTATGTGTACCAACCATCCGCGCCGACCATGGGCGGCGAACTGCGCCGGCCCCCAAGAACCCATCGAGAACGTGGCAGAGCCCCGGGAGCAGGGCGAGCGGGAGGGACCTGCCGTCGGGCGCAGTCTCGCCTACGAAACGAATCGCCACACATGAGAACCCGACAATCCGTGATACGTTCCGGAATAGTCGAGTCGGAGCGCGTGCGAATTGAGGAAGTCACGCAACGCTGCTAGCGACTCCGAGTTCAGTGCGATAAGGGGGCCGCCGTTGATCTCTAAAAGCCACGGAACCTCGCCCCAGGCCGCTTGCTTGCCGAGGATACTGGCGGATGCAAGGTCAGTTAGCTCGATTCGGGTTCCGGGCGTGCGGTACGGGATAGGTACGTCCCGGCCGTCAGCATACTGCAATTCTACGTCGTGGGGGGACAAACGGATCCCGGTAGGTCCGCGAGTCAAGACGCTGCGCAAGGCCCACCAGGCAAAGACCAGGAACGCGGCGGTTCCGCCCCCGAACACTAACGTGAAGGCATTCAACCCCTTCCAAGAGACTAAGACAACTTCTGCCCCCGCCAGACCGATCGCAAGGGCTACGACGGTCACGCGGAGGGGTCTGACCCGTCCGCTGTAGAGCCGGTCGGCCGTCTCATGGATGTCATAGCTGACCCGGGTGGGTGAATCGCCGCACATGAATCCGCAGCGACCTCACCCCCTCCGACCCCCATGAACCCATCGAGGATGGGGGGGGTCCCGAACGAGGCGAGGGGGAGGACTCGTGGACGGGAGCGGTCGACCCGACCCTAGTCGACTCGTCAACGGTCAACTCGCTACTTTGGCTCGAACCCAGGGCCTATCCCGAGCCGTGAGGCGACCGCGCTAGGAATATGCGAGCCCAACGGACACCTCGAGTCCGTGAGCACAGCCCTGGCTTAATCCGGCGACAGATCCACCGGGAAGCTGTTCGTCCGGAATAGAACGTTGCCGTCCCGTTCAAGCGTCGGGCCCCGCAATTCGTCCCACTTGACCACTCTCTCGATACTCTTCCCGGGCCGTACGGTCCGTTCGTAGACCCGGATCCCGTCGTCCTCTAGCGCCACCCCCAAGTTCGTACCGAAGAGGACGATGGGCCAAACAACAAACACCGTCAAGAATCCGGCACAGGCATCTGCGATCCAGATTCCCCAAACGGGATGCAGATGATGCCTGAATGCCAGCCAAGTCCCGACCGCAACGATCAGCATCATGCCCGGTACTATCCATGCCGCGGCGTGCACCGCATATCGCCCCACTCGGGGACGGATCAAAGCTGACGACGCGAAAGACCGCGGAGTGCCGGCCGAGTGATCGTCGTCCAATTTCGGTTCCTGGTCCCGCCACGCGGAGTTGAGTCAGTGGGTGGCCGTTAGGCCAGACCCGGCACCGGATCCCGCCCCAAGAACCCATCGAGGACGGGGGGGTATGGGTCGTGACTCGGGGTCTGGCTCAGAGAGCTGGAACAGGACCGATAGACGGAACCCGATCCAGACAGGTCCCTCCGTACCTGGGGTCGAAGTTCGGCAGTTCCGGACAGGCACGCGGGCCCAGCCCCCACTTGGCCGAAAGGGTCGGTGCGAGGTGGACATGGGCCCCACCACGGAGTGCCAGCTGGATCGCGACGGGCAGTGACTCGGAAGTGAAGTCCATGCGCAGGGGGGAGAGAAGGAGCACGGGACCGCTCGTGAAAACCCTCGGGCCGCGGAAGTCGAACCGCCCTAGCGCGAGCGAGGATCCGATCATTGGAGCGGAGATTCTCAAGAAGACACCCGGGCCCCATTGGACGAAGTTGGGTGCGTCGAACCCCCGCAGCCTCAACCGGAGGAGGACCGTCTTAGTCGTGGCCCCGTTCCCGTCGAAAGCGTAGGCCGATGGTGGGCGCAGAGTCGCCGCAACGCCCGTCAGGGTCAACGTCACAGCGCCCTCGCTCTTGAACCCGAAAACCGACGCTTTCGTTAATAGCCGATCCATGGACCAAATGGCCGCCACCAAAGCAGCGACCGCAAAAACGGATGCCGAAGGGAAACCTACTATCGCGATGTAGGCCAGGACCAGGCATGCGCCTGCTAGAGCGGCGACGCCCGCCAGGTTGCCTAGCACCCGTGTTCTCGTGTGCAAAGTGACCAAGCCTTCGGCGCCGTCCTCCCGAAGATCGAATTGGTCCATGGCTGGGTCTCGGAACCCCGTAGCTGCCCGAAGAACCTATCCGGGACGTGGTAGGGGCCCGCGGGCGTGGCGAGTGGCGGCAATCGACGCCACGAACAGATTCAACGGAGACGAAATGTGTAGCTCTCCAGAATAGATGCATCGGGCATCGGCATGAGACACCGGCCCTGGCACTCAAGTTCGTACGTCGAGCTTAGAGCCCTACGGAAGGCAGGGCCACGGGAAGGCTCCAGGAAGCGCTTTAGGCGCCAAACAGCTAAAACGGGAGCCCACGCGCCGAGCCGCTACCCATCCCCTCGAACCCAAATTCTGTCCGAGTAGCCGCCGTCGGGTCGCCCAAGACGGGAATCCGAGATTTCGAGATCCCGCGACCACGCTACACCGAGAATTGCTGCTAGAGCCGACTGATTGAGTTGCATATGCGGGTAGTTGATTCCTTGGATAGCCACCGCGACGACTTGGGAGCTTGGAACCCTCGCATCCCGATAGACGACTCGGCTAATCCGGATGCGGAGCCTGGGGCGACTCCATCGGATAACTATCGTCCTGCCGTTGCGAAACTTGAACGTGGCACCGTCCTGGTCGACCACGACCTGGTCCGGCCCGGGCCCGTAGAGATAGAACACACCATACGCGAGCACCCCGCAGATGCTCGCCAGAGTCCCCAGGGCAACGAGCACGATCATCCGAGGGGGCGTGGAAGGTCCGCCTCTGAATGCCGCAACTCCCAAGAATAATGCCTCGCACATCAGGGCCGCAAGGATGATGGCCAGCAGCATGCGATAGCTCCGGTTCAGAACGATGTACGCCTCCCGGTTCTCTAGGGAGATGTCAAACGTCTCGACCTGGGCGGGAGTGCGCATGGTTAGCAGCAACCGCTGATCGCAAATGGTGTCGTCCCAATTAAGGAAAGTCCTGCTACGCCAATCACAGTTGTCCAGCCGTCCTGGGTTGGATTGGGCCTGAGACTAACCTGGGGCACGGGCGCATCATGAGGCGAGCCGTCAGCGAGGCCGCTGCCACGAGTAGGAAACACAGGTCCAGACCAGGGCTGTGCCCGGCGGTTTCGTACCCAGACCACGGGGGGGCAGGCGCCCTAAGAGAACGCGGCATGCTTCTGAGAGGTAGGTTTCCACCTACGGAGGGCGTGACTCTGAACCAAGCCAAAGCGTGCGACGATCATTGCACACGGCCGGGGACTGCAACCCTCTCGACACCAGAGATGTGTGATTCTTGGACCAAATCCGCCCAACGGGTCCCCGAGAAGTCCCAAACCGGTCTCTTGTGGTAACGGATGATTGCTAGAGCCTGGTCGCGCGTTAACAAATGATCCCGGTGGCTCTCATTACTTCGCGAGCGCGCGATTGCCCAGCTTCTGCGCCCAAAGTAGCTCCCGTGCGGGTACACGATTTTGTGGGGGCTTAGCTCCGACCACCGACCTCGCTCACTGTGCAAGAGGTAACGGAACGTCAGTCCCTCAGGACCGATGTCGATCCGTCGTACTGAGAGGGCCTCGGTAAGCGCTAGGTCGCCCAGGCCGACGAGGACCAAACCTAGAATGAGTTTCGGGAGTAACGAAGCGCCCAACCCGCCATTCGTAAGGAACACGAAAGCAGAGACTAAGAACGGGCTCATCGCGAGGGCAAGCAGTTGTATTCGGCGATCGACAGAGGTAAGCCCATTCGAGGAAACCCTCTGCCGGAGACTCTCTTCGTCTAGCATAGGCTGCAAGGTCCGATTTAGGTCCCGTTAGCTGTGATCCACGGACCGCCCCAGCCCCAAGAGCCCATCGAGGATTAGGGGGGGCCCCGAGCTTGGAGGGCGCTCGCGTGTGCCGTGGCAGATTAGGGGCATGCCGAGTAGGAGAACGAGAGGCCGGCTCCGGTCGCCCCAGTCTCGCCGAGGTTGTCGTAGTGCCAGATGCCTCCCTCGGCGGGAAAGGTGTAGTTGTATCCCGCATAGCTGCCGTAGAGATACGCGGAATCGGGAGGACCCCGGGGCTCGTAGGGTACCAATAGCACGTCCCCGTTCCAGAGGTACGGGACCCCTACCGGCCACGCTTTGGTCGACAGAACCAGGGTCTGACTGGAGTCCTTGCCGCACGTGTCGACGGAGCCCGAGCTCTTCGTGAAGTTCATGTCGAAGGCCGCACTGATCCCGCATTCAGGATTCGAGGTGAGTTCGAGCTCGGCACAAAGCTCGCTTGCGTTCAGCCAACCAGGCATGGCGACATCGGACTCCGCGTTGACGACGAGTGGAACGGAGGTGATTCCGCCGGACCTCAAGTCCTGCGGTGGGTTGATTGAGGAAAAGGCTACTAGAGGGGACGCGCAGGCAGATCCTAGGCCGACCTGGAGCTTGTTGGACTGGCGGTAGATCGACCAGTTCTCGTACCCCACGTAGAACGCCGTAACATTTCCGCCGGTCACCGTCGGAGTGGAGGATAGGGTGGCGTAACCGAGGGGGCTTTTCCCCCATGTGACAATCGTCCCATGCTCGGTTCCGCCGAACGGAGCCGCCACGATGGCCGCGGGAGCCCAGACCGTAACGTTTCCGACCAGGCTACCTAGACTACACACGGGGTGCGGGAACGGGTTCCACGCCTGGGAGGATCCGGTTGCGGCTACGAGAACGACGATGACGCCGAGAATGCACCCGAGGGATGCCGCGGACACGCCTGATCGTCTCATTCTAGACCGCCCCTCAGCCTCGGAGGCGGGCTTTCAGCTGCGATACGGTTCCGATCCATTCTGAGCGGTGTGTCCGGTCAGGCACGGTTGTATCCGCCATCCCATCAACCCCGACGCGGGGGATGGCACCGAATCCACGGACAAGAACGCATCGACGACGTGTGAGGGGATCGAAGACGGCCAGCGAGTTCGCGGACGGCGGCTTTCGCGCAAACATCAGTGTGCAACGCGTGTTGCACTCAGTACGCGTTCAGTTCCGATGAGCTTGCGTTCCAATAAGCGCTTAAGTGCGCGAGTTTAGCAGCGTCCGAATCAGCCGACTGTCAAGATATCGATAGGATTGTGGCGGTCTGCTGTGCCCCAAGAGTCTCTTGAGAGGAACGGCGACCTTGAACTTTCTGAAGAACCGAATGACGTAGATGGTGGCAAGCTTCCCCCCGTGCAGGTACGCCCTGAATTCCGCTCGTGTGATTGACAACATCTTTCTAAAACGCTTCCAAGC
>JASHPT010000055.1 GCA_030037955.1 Thermoplasmata archaeon | reverse complement strand
GCCCCAGCGAGTTGAGCCCCCGTGGGCAATCCCTCCGCCCGGTGACACGGGCGGGATGACCGGGATGTGAGATAAAAATGCAGCGAGCAGCCGGGGTGTCCCGAACCCCGTTGAACCGGGCCGAGTCGGTGCCCGGCCGGCCCGCCAGTCCGCGTCGTGGCTCCCGGCCAGAGCGGAGCGGGTCGCGAAGGAGCGGGCGAGGGTCGGGCCTACGCGGAGAACGACTTGCCGCAGGAGCAGGTATGGGTCGCGTTCGGGTTGTAGATCTTGAACCCCGACGCTTCCAGCCCGAGCAGGTAGTCGACCTTCACCCCATTGAGGAGCGGGGCGGAAGCGTGGTCGACGACGACCTTGAGGCCCCCGTCTTGGAACGCGACCTCATCGCCGGACTCCTGCCGGTCGAAGGTCATGCCGTAGGTGAGGCCCGAGCAGCCTCCGCCTTGGACGAACAGACGCAAGGCGCTCCCACTCTTGCCCTGCTTCTCCATGATCTTGAGGACCTCCGTCTTCGCCGAGAGGGTTACCTCGACCTCGACCATTTGGGCACCTCGCGGTGATGGAACTCCTGCGGAGAACCTTAAGGATTTCCGCACCCGGGAACCATCGGATAGAAAGGGACCGGGGGCTCACGCCCCCGGGAACCGGTTAGCTCGGGGCTCTTTCGGACCCCTACGACCAGCTGATCGATACGGTCTGAGCCGAGCTCACGACCTCGACGGCTCCGATGGACGGAGACGGGGTGTAGGACGAGGGGCTGGTGACGGCGAACGCGTAGAGTCCGCTCGGGTCCCAGAAGTGGATGCTCTTGCCCGTACTGGTCTCCTCGACGCCGTTCAGCGTGACGTTCCACTGGGTGCCCGACGGGAGCCCCTTTTCGATGAAGGTCACCTCGTACAGCGCGAACGGAACCAGCGGGTGGTGGTCGCCGCCGATCACGATGTTACCGCCGTTGTTGTACGGCAGTACTCCGTACGGATCGGTCGCGGTCCCGTAGTTAGACCAGTAGTTGCCGCCCTCGTAGCTGAGCCCGAGGATGTTGCCCGAGAGGCTCCACCCGTTCACGACTCGCACATCCGTCGCCGGCTGGATGACCACGTTCCATCGGTCCGTCCACAGCTCGCTCACGTAGTAGAAGTCATACGGGCTGTACGGCGGCGTGAAGGCGGTCTGTGGGGTGCCGAAGTAGTTGTTGTACACGATGTCCCCCGACTCATAGAGCTCCATGGCTACCGAGTCCTCGTAGTTGAGGATGTAGCCGGGGTCGGGCGCGATCGGCACGGACTCGGTGAACACGTTCCCCCAGAACGTGTTCGCGCTGCCACCGTACGCGAGGATACCCAGGCTGGCGACCTGGAATCCGTCCCCAGCGATCAGATCGTGGGTCGCGTTCCAGAGGATGAGGCTCGCCCCGCCGTAGACGTTGACGTTGACCCAGCCACCAATCGAGGGTGTGCTCACGATGGAGACGTGGCGGGCGTTGTAGAGCGCGTAGCCGAGCTCATTGTCCAGCGGAAGCACCGCAGAGTAGTACTGCTCGCTGGCCAGCGAGAGCGGAACCTCGAACGGGGATTCGTCATACACCGTCACGTAGTCGGTCGTCCCCGCCAGCAGGAGCCCGGGGAAGACCGGGAACATGTAGTCGTTGTACTGCCCGAACAACGGGTTCAGCGACTCCCACGGTCCATTGAAGAGCACATACGGATTCGACTTGGTACCGGCGCCGCCTGGCTCGGAGATTCCTGCCAGCTCGCCATTCGTGTGAGCCCACAGCGGCGTGTAGATTCCCAACGACGGGTCCGACACCAGATTCAGCGTATAGGTTCGGCACCCCGCGGCGTTGATCGTCACGGGCTGGTACTCGCTCAGCAGGATCTCGAACGAGTAGCTCCCGGGAGGCAGCTCGTACCGCGCCAACCCACTCACCGGCACCGGCGCCCAATCCGCCGTGTTCGGGTCGAAGGTCGATCCGAGCGATGCGAAGACGAAGGCGCTCGACGGGTCGATGTTGAAGCTGTAGGTCATCTCGCCAAATCCCGTCGCGCCCTTGATACCCCAGAGCGCCTGCTGAACTCCGGGACCCGGGCCGAGGTGAACCGTCGGGTTCGGCCCGCCCGACGCCCACTCACCGATGCCCTCGAGCGTCTCGCCGGTCTCGCCCCCGAAGTTCCAAGCCGCCGGAACCGGGTAGTACGCCGCAGATCCGTTATGCTGAATGTAGAGGTTCATGGTTCCCGAAGCGTTCAACGCGGTGGTCGTCGACCCCCCGCCGTTTCCTCCGAGGTCCAGCTCCACATCATTCGGAATGTACCCGGTGTCGCCGACGGCCTCTCCGTTGATCTGGTACGTAGGGGCGGTCGCCACCGGCACGGTCGAATTGAACTCGACCATGTCGTACGAGCCGGCCGAAGTTCCGGCCGAGCTCGTCACGGAGTAGTTGAAGTAGACCGCCGGGTGGTTGTTCACGACGGTCAAGTTGGAGTAGAACGCGATGGTGAAGGGCTCCGGCGCATAGATGGCGGGGCCGAACGGATCGAAGTAGCCGAACCCGGCGGCGAGGTAACCGTTGCCCGTAAGCAACGCGCCGTAGGGAACATTGAACTCCGGGCTGGAGAAGTTCACGATCGCGTCCGCCAGGTGCAGCGTGTGGTCGGACTGGAAGTAGTAGATGACGTTCTGCGTCCAGAACTGGTAGACCGAACTCTGCTGGAGGGTCACGCCCACGGCGACAGAGTTCAGCTGAACTGTGAACTCGTCCGGCCCGTAACTGTCCAGGTAGATGAGTTTGAGTTCCGTCAGGTTGAGGACCCCCTCCACGCTGGGAGTGTAACTGATCGAAGCCACGTTGGTTCCGTGCACCTCGGTGATGCCGTAATCAGCGATTCCAGTGGGCTGCGGGGCCAGACTCGACCCTATCGTGAGCTGGCCGTTCTGCATGGTCGCACCCGGGTCCAGACTCGGAAGCAACTGTTCCTGCGACGGTATGTGATCGGCATCCAGGGCGGCCCGCATACGTTCCACCGACTGCTGACCCACCGTCTGGGTGCTTGACGCGGCGGCGGCGGTCGTCGTTTGGGCCGGCTGCACCGCGGCGCCCAAGCCCGCCGAGGTCGGGACGACGGCCGGTGAGACGGTCCGGCCCGGCTCCACGGCACTCAGCAGTGCCGAGCTGGGCACGAACATCAGGGCAGCTACGGCGATGACCAGCACGACTCCGACTCGCAGAACCGTCGACATGGTGTCGCGGTCATGCCGTATAACTAAAAAAACCTCTCAATAGACAGAAACGAGTGGTGCGACGCGCGTCTTCCGCCGCGCCGCCGAGGCAGGCCTTCGTGCCAGCCTTGGACGGTGGAGCGCAGCGTTATGTGGAATACGCCCTCCGTTCTACGCGATGTGTCGTCTGTTGGGGGTCCTATCGCCCGAGGAGCGGTCCGCCCGGCACTGGCTCCTGGAATCGGAACGATCGTTGTTGGTCCAATCGGACGTTTCTCCGGAAGTGGCCCAGAGAGACGGATGGGGGATCGGCTGGTTTGACTCGCGGGACCGGATCCATGTGCAGAAGGGGATCCACGGAGCCTTCGAGCCGAGTGAAAAGGAGCACTTCCGGCTGGTCGCTGGCTCGGCCAAGAGCCGGAACCTGCTCGGCCATCTCCGCCACGCCAGCAACCCGATGAATCTCCCTCGGGAGCAACTGCTCTCGCTTCCGAACTCCCAACCCTTCGAGGATGGTCGAACGCTCTTTGCCCACAACGGTTCGATTCCGCTGCCGACCGAGACCCGGCGGCTTCTCGGGGCTTTGGACGCCAAGGTCCAGGGCGTGAACGACAGTGAGGTCCTCTACTGGCTTCTCGAGAAGCAGTACCTCGCCTCGGGGGACTGCGTTCGGTCCTACCAGGCGGCTCGGACGGAGCTGGTCTCGGTCTGGGAAAGCAATGGCGCGCCAGCGGGCGGACCGTGGAGCGGGCTCAACGTGCTCTTCGCCCCGGTACCCGACGAGCTGTGGGCCTTCTGCTGTTACGAAGGAGAACACGGCCACAACCTCTGTGACGAGGGGCAGCCGTACTACCAGATGTGCTACCAGGAGACCCCGGACGGTCTTGTGGTCGGCAGCGAGCCGTTCGACTCCCATCGGGAGCGCTGGACCCCCCTCCTGAACGGAGAGTTCCTCCACGGCCAGATTCACGGCGGGAAGGTCGTGCTCACGAAGGGCCGGCTCCCCGTACTGGCCCCGCTGTTGTCCCACTAGTTCGGTGCCGGACCCCCGTCCTCGGGAGGCCCGGACGAGGGTGTCGCAGGGCCGGGCAACGGCTTCGGTGTCCCAGTCCGTCCCCGGGAAAGTGCGACCTCCAAGACCGAAGCGAAGTCCTCGTCCGCGTGCCCCTGAGCGATCGCTTCGTCGTACAGCTTCCGCGCCTCGCGGGTCATCTTGAGCACGCGACCCTCTCGACTTGCTGCGCGTTCGATGAGCCGAAGATCTTTCCGTGCCAGTACCGTCGTGAATTGCGCCGGGTACTGTCGGGCGAGGAACGACGGGCTCTTGCTTTCCAACATCCCCGAACGGCCGCCGCCGGCCTGGAGCACTTCGAGGATCTGGGGCCGGTCTAGGTGGAACGCATCGGCCAGCGTCAGGGCTTCCGACGACAACGCGGTGATGCCCACGGTGAGCAGATTGTTGACAAGCTTCGAGGACGTGCCGGCCCCTACGGGTCCCATGTGGTCGATCCGGCGCCCTACCCGCTCCAACAGCGGCCGGACGCGGCCGACATCGGAAGCCTCGCCGCCCACGAACAGGGTGAGTTCACCCCGCGTTGCCGCATCGACACTGCCGCCGACCGGCGCATCGATATAGTGCACGCCCCGTTCCCGAAGCCTTGCCGCGTTCGCACGGCTCTCCTCGGGGTCGATGGTGCTGAGGTCCACGACGAGTGCTCCCTCGGCGGCGGCGCGCGCGAGGCCCCCGCGGCCGAACAGCACGCCGCGAACGGCTTTGCCGTCGGTCAGCATGAGGAAGGTGACGCCCTTTCCGATCGCCTTGGCCAGGTCGCGAGGGGACGCAGCCCAGCGAGCACCGGCGGGGACCAGAGATTCCGCCTTCGACTGGGTCCGGTTGTAGACGACCACCGGGATTCCGGACTGAAGCAGTCTCTGGGCGAGCGGCAGTCCCATTCGCCCGAGGCCAGCAAAGCCCACCGCAGGGGCCGGCGGCGCCGGCGACGTAGAGCGCACGGCAGTGGGGGGACTGGATTCCATGGGGCTCGGATTCCCCGGGCGACTATCAAGCCCGTCGGTCCAGCGGAATCGCGGGCAGCCACGGGGCTATATTCCTTGTTTATCGTGCGTGGGACGGGGACAACGATGCTCCGCGGCGTGCAAGTGACGGACCTGAAACGAAACGTGGACGACCGGGGGTCCTTCACGGAGATCATGCGGGAGGACTGGAAGGAGTTCCTCTCGAACGAGCGTCCGGTCCAAACGAATTTCTCTGTCTCGTACCCGGGAATGATTCGGGCCTGGCACCGGCACGGGGCCGGCCAATACGACATCTTCGTGGTCGTTCACGGCTCGCTCAAGATCTGCGCCTACAACGACCTCGACGAGGAGAACCTGGGTGAACTCGACGAAATCGTCCTGAGCGGAGACCGCCTCCAAGCCGCCGTCATCCGTGGCTACTACTGGCATGGTACCAAGTGCGTGAGCCCAGTGCCGTCCGAGACGGTCTACTTCGTGAGCCGACTGTACGACCGGAGCCAGCCCGACGAGCTGAGGCGTGCCTGGAACGACCCCGCGATAGTTCCGAAGTCCATCAACGGCCGGACGGACGACCCGCGCGTGGGCAAGGTCTGGGACTGGAACGCACCGCCGCACAAGTGACGGGCCCGATGCCGACGACGCTCGTCATTGGGGGGACAGGCTTCGTTGGACGGGAGCTCGTCCAGGCGCTCCATGCGGGAAGCGCCTCCCGGTCGGGGTCGAACGGCTCGCTCACGGCAGATGCCACCGACCCGGCCGACCTGGCGCGACTGCTGGACCGGGAGCAGCCGGACCTGGTCGTCAACTGCGTGGGACTCGCCGATGTCGACAAGGCGGAGAAGGACGAGGAACTCGCGACCCGGCTGAACGTCGGCGTGGTCGAGAACCTCGCGGCCGCACAGCGCCGGCTCGGGTTCCGGCTGGTCCACATCTCCACCGACTACGTCTTCGACGGGACCCGGGGCAACTACCGCGAAGACGACCCGACGAACCCCATCAATGTGTACGGACGGACCAAGGTCGCGGGGGAACGAGCCGCCGAGGGAGTCCCTGGGGCCCTGATCCTTCGGATCTCCTCTCCGTACGGAGTTGGGTACGGCGCACGCAAGGTGCAGTTCTTCCGGTACATCGTCGATTCGTTGCGTGCCGGCAAGAGGCCCCGGGCGCTGACCGACCAGCGGCTTACCCCGACGTTCCTGCCGGACCTGGGTCAAGCCGTCCAACAGCTGCGCTCGGCGAAGGCTTCCGGCCTCTTTCATATCGGCGCGGCGCGACCGGTCACCCGGTACGAATTCGCGACGGAGATCGCTCGAGTTGCTGGGCTGGACCCCGGGCTGGTCGAAGCCGCGACGAGCCACGAGATGACGGCTTGGGCTGCCCGGCGTCCCCTCGACACCTCCCTCAACGTGGAGAAGTCGCTGGCCGCTGGGGTCCGATACACCCCGGTTCCCGAGGCGCTGGCGGTGCTGTTGCGGCAACCGGTGCTGTGAGCTGACTCACGAGGAGCGCCGTCGTATGCGGATATTGGTCCTGGCCGCTCGCGACGACCAAAATCCGCTGTCTGCCGGCGGCGACCAGCACACGACGCTCCTGGCGCGGCAGTTGGCGGCTGCGGGCCACACGGTGACGCTCGTGACGTCGAAGCCTGCATCGCTGCCCGTCCGCGAAACCTCCGGGGCGCTCGAAATCCTCCGGATCGCTCCCCATCGACTGCTGGCGCCCGTGGTCTGGGCCCGGCTGCTCGTCGGACTCGGGCGGCGCTACGACCTGATCGTGGAGGACCTCGTCACCGGCGAGCGGCTCCCCTTCTTCGCACGGGTCCTGGGCGGTCGACCGACGGTCGGATTCTGGTTCCAAGATAATCGGCCGCTCTTCCAGATCGCCTACGGACCGATAGGCGCCTCGCTGGCCGGCATGCTGCAATCCGCCCTCTTGTGGTTATACCGCACTGGCGACCTGATCGTTCCATCGGAAGGGACGAAGGATTGGTTGGTCACCCAGGGCCTTGCGGCAACTCAGATTCAGGTGTACCACCGCACCACGCCCCCACCGTCGGCGGCGAAACCCGACCTTCCGTTTGCCGCCCGGGAGAACCGCTTCGTCGTCGTCGCGAACTTCCGTGCGTACAAGCGCATGGAGGAGGCGATTGACGTCCTCAGCCTGCTTCGCCGGGACGTACCGACCGCCCAACTGACTCTTCTCGGAAGGCCAGACGAACCAGCGTACCTCGCCCGGCTGCAGAGAAAGTCCCGGGAGATGCAGCTGGCGGACGTCGTCGCCTTCGAGGTTGGCGTGAGCGATGAGCGGAAGTTCGAGCTGCTGAGCCGCAGCAAGGCCCTGACGGTGCACAGCCCGATCGAGGGTCTCGCCTGGAGTATCGTCGAGGCAGGTCTCTCCGGTGTCCCCGTGGTCGTGTCCCGGGGCGTTCCCGCAGATACCGTCAGGCCGGGGGAGTCGGGTCTCATCGTTCCCGAGGGCGGGGCCCCCGCCTTCGCCGAGATCCTGAGGGATTGGATGCGAGATGCCGCTACCTGGAACCGGTTCTCCGAAGGGAATCGGCGGCTGGCCACGCAATTCGTAGGCACCACCCTCCCGGCCGAGGTCGATGCGTTCCTCGGCAGCGCGGCCGGGCCGGGATCGGGCTAGCCCGGATCGTTCCCGCGACCCCGGGACCGCTGACGGGCGGTTCTTCTAGGGGAAGTCGAGGGAGGCCCTCTGTTCCAACAAGGTTTAACCCCATTACTCCCCCTCGGAATCTGAGAGGTGGACTCTCGGAAAATGGGCAAGGCGCTGGTCTTCGTCTTCCTCGTGAGCGTCGTCCTGGGTCTCACGACGGCCGTCGTCGCCATCTTCGACGCCGTGATCCATCTGTTCGAGACCGCGTCGACGGGGGTCGATCCGCCGCTGCTGACCTTCGCGACCGGCTGGGACGGGGCGCT
>JASHPT010000054.1 GCA_030037955.1 Thermoplasmata archaeon | reverse complement strand
TGGACGTGGCGACCCACACGATCCCCGACGCGAGGGCGAAGAAACCGGACAGCGGGTCCATCCGGAGCCCCTCGGGCTCCCCGAAGGGGCCGACCCAGGAACCGCCCGTTACCGAGCCGTCGGTGATCGTCCGGACCGCGACCACGACGAGGAGCACCGCGCCGACCAGCGACGCCCCGTAGGCCCACCGACGACCGACGACCGCCAGGGCGGCCCCGACGAAGAACGAGACCACCGCGAACGTCAGCAGGTCTCCGAAGAGGTCCATCTTACCGGCCCCCGGGAGGCGTTCGGCTGCGCCCCATCGTCGCCAGGATGGCGTGGAGGATCGCGATCGGGGGCGGAGGACAGCCCGGTACGAACCGGTCGACCGGTATGACGGCCTCGAGGGACGGCTTCAGGCCTCCGGTGCCGGCGAACACGCCGCCGCTGATCGGACAGGCCCCGACCGCGATGACGGCCTTCGGGGCGGGCATCGCCTCGTACGCGCGGCGGACCGGCTCGACCATCTCGTCGGTGGGAACGCCGACCACGACGAGCACGTCCGCGTGCCGAGGGGAATTCGTGAAGAAGATCCCGAGCCGCTGAGAGTCGTAGTAAGGGTTCGAGAGCGCGAGCACTTCGAGGTTGCAGGCCATGCAGCTGCCAACATCGACCATGAAGACGTGGACCGACCGACCCAGCTCGGCGAGCAGGCCGTCATTCGTCTGAGCGCCGGGCAGCCCGCCGGCCCAGACCAGGTCGGCGCGGCGTCCCTCGCTGGACTCGACCGGGCCGCTGAGCGTGAACCCGACGCCCAGACACCGGGCACACCGAACGCATTTACCCTGGTCCACGGCCTCGAGCGTGATGGCGCCGGTCGGGCACCGTGCCGGAGCCTCGGTGAGGTGGTCCAGGGCGGAGACCGGGACGGGGGGCCGCCCGGTCACGGGCACCTCCTCGGCGCGCGCACCCTCTCGGGGATACCGGGTGGTCAGGATCCCCCGTTCCCATGCCATCTGCAGCCAGCTCGGCATGGTCTCACCGGTCTGTTTCGGCGAACAGGATGCCGAAACTCTCCCAGGCGAAGTGGAAGTCCGTGAACACCGCGTCGCGCATGCCCAGCGTGAACAGCGGCCAGTTCGCGTCGCTCGCGGTCCGAGTACTGACGCGAGTCACGCGACCGTCGGTGACCGTCACGTCGTAGACCAGGTCACCGCTCGGGCTTTCGACGCGAGCAATCCCCCGACCCGGCGCGATCGCCGCGGCGGGGGCGACCGGCTCCTCCTCGTTACGGGGCCAGCGCTCCAGCATCTGCTCGAGTAGCAGGAAGCTGCTCCGCACCTCGAGCACCCGGACGAGCAACCGACCGAGGGAGTCCCCGGTGGGCTCCGTCGCGAGCGGGAGAAAGAGGTCGTTGTAGGGCGGCACCGGGGTACGGAGGCGGTCGTCCCACGCCACGCCCGTCGCCCGAAGCGTCGGCCCGACGGCACCCCACAGCACGGCGTCGTCGCGGCTGATCGCGCAGGTCGTCTGGATCCGGTCGAGGAAGGTTCGGGAGTCCTGGAAAGTGGCCCAGAGGCGCTCGAATCGCTGGGTGAGCAGGTCCAGAGACTGGCGGAGCGGTCCGCGGTCCGCTGGCGCCAAGTGCGATGGAGGGCCTCCGGGGAGGAACGCCCCGAACAACCAGCGGTGTCCGAAGGTCGCGGCCGTCAACCGAAGCAGGTCCTCGGCCAAGGCATGGGCCTGGGCGAGTCCCACGTTCTGTGAGGCGGCCTCTGCGATCCGCGCCAGAACGTGGACGTGGTTGTAGATCCGCTGGAGCTCTTGGCCGGCCGCCCGCGTCCAGGCGTCGCGGACGGCGATCGAGCGGCCCTCGGCGCTCTCCGCCGCCGCGAGGAACGCGGCGGCATGCGCGGCGGCGAAGGGCCCGGCGAGCCGCTCGATACGCAACGCGGCGTCCGGAACGGACAGTCCCGACAGCGAGCCGAGGATCCGGCGGGACTTGAAGCCCACCTGGGGCCGAATGTCGAGAACCCGCTCGCCGTACGTTCGCACGTCGAAGCGGCCGGCTTCCGGCACACCCATCGAAATGGGGCCGTACGGGAAGGTGAAGACGCCGTAGCCGTCGACCTGCTCGAGAGGGCCCACGCACCGGGCGCGCGGCTCGGCGGGCGGAACCGCCCATGCCTTGCGCAGGTGCGGCGGACACGGTCCGCCGGGCGCACGCTCGACTTCCGTGATCCCCTTCGACAGGTTGTTCCACACGGCCACCGTCTCGTCCGGTGCCCAGTAGGCCAGCACCCGGTTGCTCTCCCCGGACTCGGGCGACCGAACGTGAACCGCCGGACCGATCATGGCGCATGCCCTCCCAGGAGGACGGTCGCCGCTCGCAAAGCCGGAGTCAGGTACGGAAGACTGACCACGCCCAGCACGAGCGCGACCGCGACGTTGAGGTAGGCGATGGAGATTCCGGATTCCGCCCCCTCGCCGACCGCCGCGACGGAGTCCTCGGTGGCCCCGAAGACCATCCCGCCGACCTGAGCGTTCACGCCGAGGAACGCCAGCAGGACGGCGATGACCACCAGGACCGCGACCCAGTCTTCACCGACGGCAACGGCGCCAACGACGATCAGGAGCTCGCCGACAAACGTCCCAAACGGGGGCGCCCCGGTCACCGCGGGAGCGGCCAGCACCCAGGCCCCGCTGGTCCAGGGCATCCGGTGCCGGAGGTCGTGCACGGCGTCGATCCGGGTCGTGCCCGTTCCGCGCAGTACGTTGCCGGAACAGTAGAATGCCGCCGACTTCGCGAAGGCGTGGGAGACGAGGAGGATCAGGACGCCGTAGAGCGCCACCCCGCCCAGCGAAATGCCGACGACGGCGAGACCCATCACTTCCATGCTCGAGTAGGCGAACATTCGCTTGAACGTCCGCTGCCGCTGCAACAGGAACGCTGCCACGAGTGCGGTGAGCAGGCCGAATGCGAGCGCGAGGTCCGACAGATCGGCCGGGACCGGCGTCGCGAGGACCCGGTAGACGCGGAGGAACGCGTAGAGGGCGGTCGGGAGGAGCACGCCGGAGAAGAGCGCCGACACCGGCGACGGGGCTTCGGAGTGGGCGTCGGGCAGCCAGCTGTGCATCGGGAAGAGGCCGACCTTGGTCCCGTACCCGACCAGCGCCAACGCGACCGCCATCTGCACCAGCAGCGTGGGCGCCGGCGGGGAGGCCGCGAGCGCGAACGCGTTGAGCGTGCCCGTCGATACGTAGAGCAGGAGGAGGGCGAAGAGGGCAATCGTGAGACCGGCCGAGGCGATCAGGGTGTATCGCCAGGCGGCCTCGACGCTGGACGGCTTCCGCTCCAGAACGATCAGCAAGGCACTCGCGACGGTCGTCGCCTCGATCCCGATCCACATGAGGCCGAGGTCGACGACGACGAGGCTCGCGAGCATGGCGAGGGCGAACGCGCCCATGAGGGCGTAGTAGACCTGGGGCGAGAGGTACGAGTTGTGGACGTGGCGCAGATACGCGCTCGAGTACCAGACGGAGGTCGCGTAGATCGCGGACACCGTGAACAGGAACACGTCGCTGAGCGAGTCGAGCCCGAGCACCCCTCCCCACTCTCCATGCGCCTGGAGGACCAGGAGGGCCGTCGCCGCCCCGAAGGCGACGATCCCGCCCGCCCGGGCGGCGGCCCGGCTGGCCGTCCCGTTCGGAATGAGGGACAGGACCGCCGCGGCCATCGGAGCGGCGAGGAGAACGAACAGCCAGGTCCGAGGCTCGAAGAGCATCATCCGGTCAGCTCCTCCAGCGGACGCTCTTCCGGAGTTCCGGTCACGTCCCGCTGGATCGACAGAATGACGCCGACGAGGACCACCCCGAGCACGTCGAGGAAGATGACGACCTCAATGAACAACGGGAAACCGTGCGCGAAGAGCGCGCCCGCGTAGACGATCGCATTCTCCTCCTCGAGATACCCGGTCACCTGGACGATCGTGTTCGACCGGGTCGCCAGCATCAGCAGCCCCTGCACGAGCAGGACGAACGGCAGGGCCCCGCCGAGTTCGGGGAACGACGGGGCGAGCGCCTGCTGGAACACGAACCAGGCGATCACGGCGACCGTGACGGCGGCCAGCACGTGCCCGGTCACGCGACTCGAGGCCCGGAGCTCCCGCGCCCGCCATCGGAACGCCCGGATCTGGCGACGCAGCACGTACGGGATCAGGAACACCCGGATGCCGACCGCGAGGACCGCGATGACCGCGAAGTCGAGGTCGTGCTCGGTCCACGCCAGCCAGCCGAGCAGGACGGCGATCAGCGCCGACTGAAGGGCGATCCCGCTGACGAGCGGGTCGACAAAGGACTCGGACTGAAGGTAGAGTGCGGTGAGGAGGATACCGACCCCCAGCAGCGGGACGACGTCGACGCTCGGGTCCATCTACGGGATCCCTCCCAGGACGGCGAACAGGAAGACCGACAGGACCGCGAAGGAGAACGAGAGCGCGAGGAAGTCGCGGATCTTGAACAGGCGAACCTTGGCCAGCGTGGCCTCTACGAGGACCAACACCCCGACCAGGAGCAGGAGCTTCCCGAGTAGCAACCCGAGGTTGAAGGCCGCCCCCAGCAGGGTGGGGGCCGCCATCAGTCCCCAGGGCAACGCGAAGACGTTGACGAAGACCGAGTAGAGGAGGAACTGCTTGAGCCAGCCGTTCCAGCGAAAGAGCCCGAGCAGGCGTCCCGAGTGCTCGAAGACCCGGCCGTCCTCGAGCATCCCGAACTCCATCAGGCCGGCGCTCTCCACGGGCAGCTTGCCGGTCTCGGCGAGGAGCAGCAGGAAGAAGGCAGCGGTCGCCAAGAGGTGGGTGGGTGAGAGATACGCGACCAGGGAGGCACTCACCACGTTGTTCGTCACGTACGGGTTGTTGGTACCGCTGATCAGCGCCACCGCGAAGAACACGACGATGAGCGTGGGCTCGGCGAGGGCGGCGAACGAGACCGTTCGGCTCGCACCGAGGATGCTGTAGTTGCTCCCAGAGTCGGCGGCCGCCAGGAGCGTCACCACGCCGGCCAGTCCGAACAGGAGGCCGCCGCCCAGGAAGTCGACCGTCGGCGCGAACGGGAGCGGGTACGGGGTGATGATCGGGACGACAATCGAGATCAGGAAGTACGCGCCAAACGCCACGAATGGGGCCACGACGAAGACCCGCGACGCTCCGACCGGTAGAATGGTCTCCTTGCGGAGATACTTCGCGAGGTCGTAGTACGGTTGAAAGATCGAGGGCCCTCGACGAGACTCCGTCCAGGCCTTGGCGCGTGCCGCTATGCCGGCGAGAAGCGGAGCCAGCAGCAGCACCGAAGCTGCCTGAAGTGCGTTGACCGCCTGCGCCTCGAGGTCCATGATGCCTGCTTCGTCTCCGAAGTAGGCGTCATTGTCCCAGTGGGCGGTTCGCTGGCGAGGCCAACTTGCGGACGCCTCCGCGGCCTAACTTGTACGAGGCGCCCTATTTATCGTTCCTGTCTCGGCGGGTGCGAGAACGCCTGCGACCTGCCTTTCCCCATGCGAATACGTCGCAGACACAAGGCCCGGGGACCGATGCGGTCAGGCGGGTTGCCGCGCCCCCCAACCGGCGACGCCCGCGGAGACCAAGAGTCGATCGAGGGCGTCGTGGTAGGCGGCGGGATCGGCGGACAGGAGGTTTCTGGCAGCCTCCAGGAGAAAGTGACCGGACTTCTGCTCCGTCTCCGAGAATCGCCACACATGCGGATCGGCCTGCCCCAGAGCGAGGAGCAGCGCAAAGGCGAGACTGCGACCGTTGCCCTCCTGGGGGAGATCCCCGAGCGCGACCCGGCCCGCGCCATCGGCGCCGTGCGTCCGGAACGCACGCGCCACCCGGTCTACGTAGGCCGCGACCGGCGTGAGCGAGTGATACTTCGGCAAGGCCTGCATGACGTCATGCTCCTCCCGGACCCGCTGGACTCGCTTCAGCAGCTCTGCGACGCGACCCGGGGGAGCCCCTCGAAGCTCTTCGATGAGGCGGCGGGACTCGTGCGGGTCCTCCACGATGGTTCGGACGATCGTCTCGAAGTGGGCAGGCCACAGCTGTTCGAGCGCCTGTCCGGAGGTCGCACGGTCGATGGAAAAGTACCCGGTCGTCTCGTTCAGGACCTGCTCGAGGGCCCGTCGCTCGGTGGGCGTCGGCTTGAGTTCGTCCACGAACCCTCGTACGTCAGCGCCGTGACACACTCCGTTCACGACAAGGGTCCGGTCCGTGATCCGCTCCAGTCGACTCCGTACCTCTCCCAGATACTCGCGCAGGATCTCCGAGTCTGCGGTTCGTCCCCGCTCGTACGACTGGCGCAATGACCGGGAGAGTTCCGGCAGGCGTCCGTGTACGCAGCCGGAACCGGCGCTGCACCGGACGTTCAGGTCCGCACGAACCGGGAACTCTGCGCTGGGGTCCGGAGTAGCGACACCCTCCGTCAGGGACCCCAGCAGATGCCGGTCGGGCTTCACGCATCGGTCGCAGATGCGAAAGCCCGTGTGCCCTCCGGGCCAGTCAACCTCCAGGAATGGCCGTGCCTCGCCGGACGCGAGGTGGGGGCATAGCCGAAACTGGCTTGCCGGGTCCTCGACGAGTCGGTAGGGCAGCTCGGCGATCTTGGCCGTGCGGAACGCGCCGGGCGGCTCCGCCGAGCGGCCCGTGCACCAGAGCCGGTCGTCCGTCGCAAAGAAGTGGAACCCACGGCGGGCCCACTCCATGTATCCGAGCAGGAGCCGGGCCGGTTCATCCGAATGCTGTACGGCGACTTCCATCGCGGGCTCGGTCCGCGCCAGCGGAGCGTACGGAATGTCGCCGTTCGGGAGCGGAAGGGTGGCCACGACGATGGCCTCCGGCTTGAGGGAGTACCGGAGCAATCCGGCATATGCCCTGGCTAGCGCATCCCCTCGCCGCGCCAAGCGCTCGAGACGTCCTTCATCGTCGCGGGACGCCCGGATCTCCTCCAGCTCGTCCCGAAGCCGGTCGAACCGGTCGGCCGGTGCATCCGATGTGAGCAGAGGAAGGAGGGGGTCGACGGACCCGCGGAGCGCCTTTGCCCGTGCGAGAAGGTCCTCCTTCCGGACCGCCGAGATTCTCCGAAGCCGAGGCATCGGTGGTTCCACCAGAGGCCCTGCGGATATCAGGGTTCACTAGGGGCGAGGGAGGTCGAGCGTACCCGAAGGTCACGTAAGAGGTATAGGCAGGTTCCTGTGGGTACTGCCCGAGGACGTCGAGAACCCGGACCACGGCATCCCGTCGGGCCGATTCGATCGACTGCCCATACGCGGAGCAGCGGCCCATGGATAGCCAAACTCAGCACCGACCCGCGTCGGCGCGCGGGTCGCGGTTTTTCACGTCGCTCGGCCGTGCGATCGTACGCCATCCATGGTATCCGATCATCTTCTGGCTGCTCCTCGTCGTGGTCGCGCTCCCGGCCATCGTCCAGGTTGATTCGGTCACGACCAACTCCGCGACAACCCTCCCGAGCTCGGCTCCTAGCGTGATCGCCCAGAACCAGATCAACGCCCTCTTTCCGTCTCAGTCCAGTGGTTCGAGCACCTTCGTTCTCCTCGAGGGACCCGGTGTCGGCACGGCCACGGGCCAGAGTACGGTCCTCGCCGTAGCCGACGCGATCTCGGCGGACAAGAGCCTTCACTACGTTTCCGGCGTCGATTCCGTCTACTCCGCTTACCAAGGCTACCTCAGCGGGGAGACCCAGCTCGCGCTCGGCTTCCTCGGCAGTGCACTGGCGGCGAGCCCCTCCCTGACCGTGGCCGTGAACGACTCCGCCAGCCTGGTCTGGGGGCCTCCCGCGCTCTACGTCGACGTCTGGCTCAATCTGGTCGAAAACGAGTCGGTGAACTCCTCGGCGGCGAACTGGCCGGCCTTCAACCAGACCTGGAGCGAGATCTCTGCAGAAAGTCCGGTGGGGGCCGAGGTCGGTCACGCGATCCTGGCGGCCTTCTACAACGGGTCCTCATCGGGGTCGGGCTTCAACAGCAGTTCAGCGAACTGTCTCGGTCCGGCTCCCATCGACATTAGCAACCTCCTTCCCTGCGCCGACAATGCAACGCGCGCGACGCTGCCCGGCGCGATCCCGGAGATCCTCCCCGGCCCGGCAAACCAGACGTTGCCACTGTACCTCGTGAGCGCGCTCGATATCCAGAACTTCACCGCCGTCGGCGCGACGCACGCTGCGGCTGCGGGCTTCCTAAGTCAGGAGGCCGGGATCCCGATCGCCTGGCTGAACGACGTCTGGGACGAGTTCCCATCCGGCTCCGCCACGGCAACGGAGATCACCGCCTGGACCACGGGGATCGCGACCGCGAGCCCCGCGGCCTACCCCCTTCCGGTCCCGGCCTCGATCCAGCAGTCCTTCGTGAGCCCGAGCGGCAACGCGACGCTGATCATCGTCGGGTTCAGCGTGTCGGATAGCTACACCGCGCCGAACGGGACGACGCCCGTGTTCGACGCCCTGGCGCAGATCAACACCCTCGTTCCGAGCATCCTGCGTGAGGTGAACCCGTCCGGCTCCGTGGCGTTCTACCAGACGGGACCGAGCTATCTCGACGACAACGAGAACCACCTGCTGAGTTCGGACCTCGAGATCATTCTGCCGCTCACGGTCTCGGTGCTGATCCTGATCACGATGCTCTACTTCCGGGCTCCCGGAACTCCGCTCGTCACATTCACGGCCATCGGCATCGCTCTGGCACTGGGCCTGGGCGCGATCTACCTGATCGGCAAGTACGTCACCCAGTTCGACGTCACGAGCATCACCCTCGTGGACACCTTCGTGCTGGGGGTGGGAACCGACTATTCGGTCTTTCTCGTCGCCCGGTATCGAGAGGAGCTGATCCACGGCGCCACGCCGAAGGACGCGGTGGTCACGACCGTTACCTGGGCCGGAGAGAGCATCGCCACGAGTGGAGTGACCGTTATCGTTTCCACGCTCGCCATGGCCTTCAGCGGCATCGCGCTGCTGAGCCAGTGGGGCATCGCACTCTCCGTGGCCGTCGCGCTCACGCTCCTCCTCGCCCTCACCGTCACTCCGGCGCTGCTCACCCTGGTCGGGCCCCGGCTGTTCTGGCCGTACACCCGGGAACGGTTCGTCCGACAGGCGGCGAAGAGCCGGGAGGCTACCGCGGCGGGCCGGACCTACTTCGCCAAGGCGGGCAAGCTGGCGACCACCCGGCCGAAGACGGTCATCGCGGTGATCCTGCTGCTCTCGATCCCGCTCGTCTTCGTCGCCTTGAACGTTCCGCTCTCGTACAACTTCTACGCCCAGCTGCCGAACAGCCAGCCGGCGGCCGAAGGGCTCCACCACCTCGAGCAGCAGTTCGGGGGTGGGTATGTCTTCCCGACGATCATCCTCGTGACCTTCGAGCAACCGCTGGTGGTCGACAACACGACGAATGCTCAGGAGTTCACGGACGTCAACGCCATTCAATCGATCATGAACCATACGGCCGGGATCAGTTCGGCCGACTCGCTCACCGGAATCGGCGGCGCGCCGCTCTCGACGTGGCTCAACTACTCCTCGCTGCCGCCGGCCCAGCGGCTCAGCCTGTCGGGCGTGCTGCCCCAGTACATCGGCAATGACAACCGAACCGTCTGGTTCACCGTGACTCCCAGTTCCGACGGCCTTTCAAACGCCGCCGTGAACAGCCTCAACAGCATCGAGAGCAAGGTCGGCGCCTACGCTACCGCACACCCCGAGATCCAGGCAGTCTACTACGGCGGCGCCGCGTCCACGATCAAGGACCTGGCCACGCAGACGACGGCGGCCACCGAGCGGATGATCATCGCGGCCACGATTGGGCTGTTCCTCGTTCTCTTCCTCGTGCTCGGGGCGGTGGCCATCCCACCGATCGCCCTCGCCACGATCGGCCTCTCGATCTCCTGGGCCTACGCCATCACCTATCTGGCCCTGGGCAGGCTGCTCGGTTCGCCGATCTTCTTCTTTGTCCCGACGATTCTCTTCGTGCTGATCCTCGGCCTCGGCATGGACTACAACGTGTTCATCCTGACCCGCGTCCGGGAAGAGCGGCTGCGGGACCCGCACGGCACCCGTCCCATCGTGCGCGCGATCACCCACACGGGGGGCGTCATCACCGCGGCTGCGGTCATCCTGGCGAGCGCGTTCCTCGTTCTCGGGACGAGCACCTTCACGCTGCTCGAAGCCATCGGCTTGGCTGTTGGACTTGCGGTGCTGCTCGATGCGATGGTGGTTCGGACGTACTTCGTTCCGGCCGCTCTCGCCTTGGGCCGCGAGGGCGTCTGGAAGGGACCCCGCGCGCTGCGCCGAATGCCTCCGGCCGACCCGGAGACCCCCGCGGTCGACGGCGAAGGCAAGGCTCCCTGACCTCACCGTCAGAGCGACTCCTGGGGGCGTGTCGGAGTAACCACTGTTTCCACTGGAGTTTTCGCAAACCTGTCTGCCCATCGTCCGCCCACTGCTTCTGACGGTGGAAGGGACCGAACCCCTTGCTTTCGCATGGAACGGCCCCCTTTATGTACGACATCCGTCTGACAAACAGAGGGTAGGGCGATGTCGGAGTCGAAAACCGAGGCCGTCCCGCTGGCCGTCCTGGGAGTGCTAGGACGCGTCGAGCACGAGGCCGACACCCCCCTGGCGTACATCCCCCGGGTGCCCGGGGGCGCGTCGTACCGCGACGTGCTGGAGCGCGCGGTCGGGTGGTCCCGCCGGTGACGGCGATCGCCGCCTCCGAGACCCTGAGGGCCCCCCCGATCGAACCGCCCCGGAAGTTTCTGGGGTCGGGAACCCCGCGGGGGTACGGCCTTCGCCCGCGTCTTACCCCGGACGCGGCCGCGGCCTTTGCCACCTTCGTGGATGCCGCCCGGACCCGAGCCGGCCTCGAGGGCCGGACCCTGGTGTACACGGTGCGCTGGGGCTAGACCCCGTCGGCGCCGCCGACGTCATCGGACGTCTCGTCCTCTTCCTCGACCGGCGTCACGGGTTGCGAGGGCCGGTGCCGAGCGGCTCGCCGCCACTCGTCGTCGAGCGCCTGCTTGGAGAGTTGGTCGGCGCGGGCGTTCGCTTCGCGAGGGATCCACGCGAAGTCCACCCGCTCGAACCGGCGGGCGAGCTCGAGCAGGTGATGGTGGTACTCCCTGAGGTGTTCGGCCTTCACTCGGTAGACGCCCTGGATCTGTCGGATCACCAGCTGGCTGTCTCCCATCACGCGGACCGGGCCGGAGTAGCCTTGCTCCCCCAGCCACTCGAGCGCACGGATCGCCGCCGTGTACTCGGCCACGTTGTTGGTGGCGCGTGGGGTCCATGGGGGGACCGCGAGACCCCGCTCCTCTCGGTACAGGCCCGGGCCCTCGACGGTGAATCCGTACGTCGCGACGCCTCCGCCCCGGGGCGGCTGACAGGCGCCATCGAAATGGATGTGGACGTCCGCCGCCAGTGCGACGCGGCCCCGGGGAATCCGGTCGTCGAGGTCGCGCATGCCTAGGTCCCCACCCGGCGGATCGCTCCCGGTCTCGGGCCTGACGGCCGCACCCGGGGACAGTTGCAGTAGAACTCATCTCGGACACAGGGTCCGCACCGTACTGCTCCGGCGAGCAGGAAGAGCCGCTTCCCGCAGTTCCGGCAGAGCCGGGGCCGTGCACAGCGCGGGCAGTCCAGGATGTTCCACGGAATGACCGTGTAGCAGTACCGACAGTTGACCGGTTCCTTCGGGCCGGGTGCGTAGCGAACGGCCCGCTCCGCCGGACTCAGGAGCTCCTCCTCGGCCCGGCGGGACTCGTCGACGATCGGGTTGCCCAGCAGGCCGCCGACGGTCGTGACCTTCGGGTCGGGGGACGTCGCACCGATGAACAGCAACGCCAGGCCCACCAGGAACAGCAGCGCCCCACCGAAGAGCAGGGGGGTTCCCCCGGTGGAGGCGGTCACGAGGAAGGGCAGGGCGACAAGCAGAATCGCGACGATGACGAGGACGAGCCCTACGAGCGCCAGCGAGCGGTTCATCGAGAATCGCGAGCCGACAGCCGGCCCCGGCGACTACATGCGCCGAGGGGTGGTATAAAGCGCGGCGACCGAGCGCGCCGCCGGCGGCGTCCGACGGTGTCGCAGCGTTGGAAGACGAAGGTTTATCCGTCCCGGACCGAAGGGTTGAGCGAGAAGCCCGATGCAGTCTCAGTATGGCCAGCCGCAGCCCTACGGCACCTACCCGCAGACGCCCCCGGAGCCGAGCCGGCCCATCGGCGTGTCGATCCTCGCCATCATCATCGGTCTCGTGGGCGTACTGTTCATCCTCGCCGGGGCTCTCCTCGCGGCGTTCGGGATCCTGGTCCACGTGAGCTTCCCCCTCTTCGGTCTCACGCTGACGACGACAGAGATCGGCATCGTGACGCTGATCTTCGGTCTCATCACCCTGGGCCTGGCCATCGGCCTCTGGCACCAACGCCTGTGGGCCCTCGTGCTGGCGATCCTCATCTTTCTGCTCAACTTCATCAGCGACGCCCTCTCGGGGGCGTGGCTCTCCATCGGCGCGATCGTCTCGATCATTCTGGTCATCTACCTGATCGCCGTCCACCGCCACTTCTTGTGACCGGGGGCCCGTAGGCGTTTTCCGCCCGGAGGGCAGACCGTCGTCATGCCGAACCCTACCGTGACCCTGCAGACCAGCCTCGGAACCATGCGCGCCGAGATCTTTGAGGACAAGGCTCCGGCCACCGCGAAGAACTTCCTGACACTGGCGCAGAAGGGATTCTACAACGGGCTGATCTTCCACCGGGTGATCCCGGGGTTCATGATCCAGGGCGGATGCCCGAATGGGGATGGCCGCGGCGGACCCGGCTACACGATCCGCGATGAGTTCCATCCATCCCTTCGACACGACGGGCCCGGCATTCTGTCGATGGCCAACGCCGGTCCGAACACGGGGGGCAGCCAGTTCTTCATCACGGTCGCCGCGACTCCCTGGCTGAACGGCAAGCATGCCATCTTCGGGAAACTGGTGAGCGGCCAGGACGTCGCCGAGAAGATCGCCAACACCCCGCGCGACAGCCAGGACCGGCCCCGGACTCCCGTCAAGCTGGAACGGGTCACCGTGGACTGAACTCTGCCACCGCGGGGCTCCGGGCCCCCGGGCGAGGAGCTCATCAGGCCGTCGGGTATCCCGTGCGACACCGACGCATGGTCCCTTCGCGTTCCCTCGGTCGTCGACGTCGCAGGGCCCCTCCGGGAGTGGGCCCGCCGGTTCCGGCCCATTTGCGCCCGCCTTTCGCCATCTACCGGCTCCGGGTGAACGGCCTCCCCACGGCGGTCGGTACCTTCTTTTCGAAGGCCCATCCTGAGCTCCGTATCCATGTTGAGAATCGAATGGAGGTGGGGGCTCACGAACTCCTCCTCGAAGGGAGAGTCTTCGGGCCGGACGCGGGGGTGAGTGCCCCCGGGTGGGAGGCGGAGATCGCGGGCCACCCGGAGACCCTCGACGTTGACATCCGAGCGGAGGGACCGAACGTAGCGCACTTTCGGATCACGCAGCAGACGGCGTCCCTGCACGAGGTCGTTCGCCGGCATCGGCTCCTCACCCGGTACCCGCTGATCCTCCAGAACGGGATCATGCGCTTCGAGACGGTGGCGACGGCGGCACAGGTTCGGGGGGTCGTCCGGGAGCTCCGGAAGAGGAACGGGGTGGCCGAGGTGGAGGCCGTGCGGCACGGCCGCGTCACCATGGGCAGCCTGGGCCTGGGTCCTGCCCAGGAGACCGTCTTCCGGGCGGCCATGAACGGGGGCTACTTCGACCTCCCTCGGGGCATCACCGTGACGGGACTGGCCGAACAGCTCCGCCTGAGCAAGTCGGCCGTGTCCGAAACCCTGACCCGGATCGAGAAGCGGCTCGCCGAGGCGGCGCTGCAGCTCGCGCTGGTCTAAGAGTGCGGGACCGGACGACCCGGAGCCTCGGGCGGCTCCCAAAAGGACTAATAGCTCCAAAGACACGTATCTGGTGCGCCGCAGTACGGATGAATGCGGACGCGAGGAAGAGGAACCATGGTTGCAAAGGCGAAGCGAATCCGGGTCAAGGCACGGCCGATTGCACGACTTCCCAACATGCCCTCCCCCTGCCGAAAGTAGACCCTACCCCGTCCCGGTCCGGGTGCCGGCCGACCCCGTCGGGTCGGCTGGCGGACCTCAGTGTTCTCAAGCTCCAGCCAGTTTTCTATCCCCGAGCACCTTTCCGGGCGCTGTGAGCCCGTGAGGTCCCCTCCCCTGCCGCTGCCCGAGCGGCCCCGAACGAAGGCGTCGCTCAGCCCCTTTCGGACGCCGGCGGGCCTGATCCTCTTCAGCCGGGACGTCTACGGGCTCGGCCGTCAGATCCAGGACGACGAGCACGGTACGCTCTGGCGGATGCTCGGCCTCCTGGACGGCACGCGATCGGTGGCCGACCTCGCCGGACTCCTGCAGGAACAGGACCCGGAGCTCTCGACCGCCGAGGTCCGACGTGCGGTCCGCCGGCTCCAGCGCCTCGGGATCATCGAGGACGCGGCGATGCCGCCCCCCGGGGAGTTCTCCGCGGAGGAGCTCGACCGGTACTCCCGGAACTTCGACTTCTTCTCCATCGCGACGTTGGGAACCCCTCGGACGACCTTCGAGCTGCAGTCCCGTCTCCGAGAGGCGCGCGTCACCATCGTCGGCGTCGGCGGAGTCGGCTCGGCGACCGCGCTGGGGCTCGCGGCCGCCGGGGTCGGGCATCTCCGACTCGTGGACTCGGACCGCATCGAGGTGTCGAACCTCAACCGCCAGCTGATGTTCGGCACCCGGGACGTGGGACGCTTCAAGGTCGAGGTGGCGGCCGAGCGGCTGCGGGACCTGAACCCCCACGTCACGGTCGCCACGGAGACCCGGCGGGTGGCGGCCCCGGACGACCTGACCCCGCTGGTCCGGGACAACGACCTGTTCGTCCTCGGAGCAGACCAGCCGCACGAGATCCTGCTCTGGACGAACGACGTCGCGTATCGGGAACGGATCCCCTGGCTGGAGAACAGCTACAACGGGCCGCGGTGCGCCATCGCCCTGTTCGTCCCGGGCCGGACTCCCTGCCTCCGGTGCCTTCAGCACCATCAGGAGGCCGAACTCCACCGACGGAACATGGCCCAGGGGGAGGAGCTGTTCCCCGGGGCTACTTCGAACCCGGTGCTGGCGCCCACCGCGGGGGTCGCGGGGCACTGGGGGGCCCTGCAGTCCCTCTACTTCCTCGCGGGCCTGCCGGCCGCCTCGGAGGGCCGGATGCTGCACCTCAACCTTTGGAAAGCCAGCGACGTACGCGTCGTCGCGCCCCCCTACTGGCCGGAGTGTCCGACCTGCGGACCGGCCTCCTCGGGAGCGACGGAGCGTCCGTCGATGGAATCATAACCCTCGAACGTCGGTAACTTCCCAGTGGCCTCGTCGGTGCGACCGGGCGCGAGCACGGAGGCAGAAGCGTGGCTTCGCCGAAAGCTCGTCTCGAACCGGAACTATTGGCCCTACTGGGCCGGCAACGTCGCGAGCTGGGGCGGTCTCGGGCTGGCGGACGTTCTCTTCCTGTTCCTCGTCTATGCCGACACCGGCTCCCCCCTGGCCGTAGCCTACGTGGGGATCGCCGCATCCATCCCGGTCATCGCGGTCGGGCTGCCCGCGGGGGTGCTCGTCGACCGCGTCGACCGCCGTACCCTCCTGATCGTGACGGGGTTCCTCCAGGCGGGGATTCTCGCGGTCGTGCCCCTGTCGCTCGCCCTCGTCGGCTTTCAGTTGAACGTCGTCCTGGTCCTGGTGTTCCTGCTGGAAACCGCCACCGCCGTATTCCGTCCGTCGGCGACCTCCATCCTTCCCAGCCTCGTCTCCTCGGCCGCCCTGGATGATGCGAACGGGCTGCTCCAGGCCTCGACCGCTATCGCCTCTACGGTGGGGGCGGGGGGGGCCGCCCTGCTCCTGGGCGCAGGGGGGGTCTACGCCTCCTTCGCCTTCGGCGTCGTTGTGTTCGCCCTGTCGGGGTTCGTGATGACGCGCATCCACCCGCCGGTCGGCGCCCTGGCGCGGCCGGCGAGGCTGCCCCGACTCTCGGTCCTGAGCGACCTCCGAGCGGCGTTCCAGTACCTGTTCGCCCATCGAGCGCTGCTGGAGCTGACCCTGGTCTCCGTGGCGCTCGGCTTCTTCCTCGCCCTCTCCACCCCGTTCCTCGTCGTGTACACGGTCCAGGTGCTGGCGGCGCCGGCGGCGGCGTTCGGATATCTCGTCGCCGGGTTCAGCGGGGGCTTCCTCGTCGGGTCCGTGTCGATGGGCCGGCTGGGCATCGTCCGTCGATTCGGCTGGACGCTGATCGCGACGCTGTGCGCCGGAGGCGTTCTCTACGGCGTGCTGGCGCTGGTCCCGATGTTCGAGGTAGCCGGCGTGGCGCTCGTGACTCTGGGCGTCATGTTCGGGCTGATCACGACGGCGTTCTTCTCTCTCGTACAGCGGATCGTGCCGCCCGGGTTGCTCGGCCGCTACCTCAGCATTGACGAGACCATCGGGCTCGCCATGACCCCGGTCGGCATTCTCGCCGGAGGGCTGCTCACCGACTTCTACGGGGTACGTCTCGCCTTCGGCGTGGCGGCCGTTGGTCTGGGCGCGACCGGCGTCATCGCCTTCTTTCTGGAGGAGCTCCGCTCCCTGCACTTCGACGCGCCGCCCGACCCGATCTCGGTCCCCCGGACCGCCCTCCTCGGCACGCGGGCCGACGAGATGCCGGCCGAGCTACCGGCCGGCGAGTCGGTCCCGGAGCCGGCGCCAGTCCGGGACGAGGTCTGGCCGTAGCCGCTCGAACTCGCGTTCCCTCATGCCTTCGAGCGCGCGGACGGCCTCCTCTCGACGACCCCGGGCGAACTGGACCTCGGCCTCCCGGAGGTCGACCTCCAGCTCGTCGGCGCCGAGCCGCTGCTGGGCGAAGATCCGGCGCGCCAACGCGAACGCCTTCAGGGCTCCTCCGTCGTCGCCGCGCGCCAGCGCGAGGCGCCCCTCGGTCAGATACGAACGAGCCTGACCCAGCGAATCGCCCAGCTGGCCAAACTGTGCCATGGCGACACGGTTCCGTGCTTCGGCTTCCTCGCCCCGACCGTGTTCGAGCTCGAGGTCGGCCAGGTTGAGACACGCCCAGGCCATGCGACGGAGGTCGTGGGCCGTTTCGCTGAACTCGAAGGCCCGCTGAAGCGCCGCCCGGGCCTCCTCGACCTGACCCTGCTGGTTCAGCATCGCGCCCAGACAGATGAGGCCGAACGCTGCCTCGGCCCGGTCCCCGACGTCGACCAGCTGGTCGATCGCGGAACGGAAGCCGGCGACGGCATCCTCCTCACGCCCCGGAAGCATCGACAGGGCGGTGGAACGTCGGATCGACTCGGCGGCCGCCTCCCGGGTGTCCCCGGCATCCAGGGCCAGATGGAGCGCCTCGTCGTGTGCCCGCAGCGCCTCGGTGTAGTTGCCGCGATAATAGAGTATCTCGCCGCGCAGCCGGAGCGTTGCGATCCGCAGGGCTACCGAAGCACCGGACGGACCCTTCGCCGGCAACTCCCGGAATACCTGCTCCGCCTCCTCCCAGTGGCCCTCCTCGGCGAAGAGCCGAGCCCGGAGCAGAGAGTACAGGGACCGGTCGGTCGCACGTGCTGCCGTCCAGAGCCGACGGTCGGCGCGGAACTCCTTGAGCAGGGCGCCGGCGGCCTCCAGCTCGCCCGCCCGGGTTCGCTGCACTGCCAGCTCCAGTCGGATCCCGATCTCCGCGGCGACGTCGTCCGGATCGCTCCGCTGGAGCGCCTCTTGGGCATGCTCCAGGTAGGAGATGGCGACCGTCGGCTGGAACGAGCCGGCCGCGTACTCGGCGGCCTGGCGATTGTACTGCACGGCCGAGTCGAGTCCGCCCAGGTAGGTGTGACGGGCCAGGGCGTACACCGTTTCCATTTCCCGAGGAGTACTCTGTTCGAGGGCGGCCGCGACGCGACGGTGGAGATTGCGAACGGTCGGGGCACTCAACTCGGTGAAGAGACGCTGTCGCAGGGCTTCCTGGTTGAAGGCGAACCGGTCCCACTCCAGCTCCCGCAGGATCCCGAGGCGGACGAGCCGCTCCAGGCCCTCGACCACCTTTTCCTCCTCACCGCCGACCGCGGCTGCAAGGACATCGAAGGAGAACTCGTTCCCGGCCACCACGGCGAGGTTGAGCAGCCGGCGGTCTGCCGCGTCCAGGTGCTCCAGGGCACCGGCCCCCTCGGCTCCGGACGCTTCCGCTGCCTCCGGTGCGCCGTCGGCCACCGGTGGCGGATGGACCAGACGTTCCACGAACATCGGCAGACCGCCCGTCTCCGAGTAGAGCCGACGGACGTCCGCCTCCCGGAACCGGCGCTGGGGCTCGAGCCAGCGGAGAAATTCCCCCATCTCCTCCTCCGACAGCGCTCGCAGGCGGAGGCGCTCCACCGCCGCAAGACGCAGCAGGGCGTCGAGAGGGCCCGTGGCCGGCCGAGGCTCGGCGGAGTCGAGCGTGCCCAGGATCCAGATCGGCTGGCCGGCGATCCTGGGTACGAGGTCCTGGAGGAGCCCGACCGAGGCGTCGTCGGCCCGGTGCAGGTCATCGAGGGCGAGCAGCACGGGGCCTTTCCGGGCGGCGGCGAAGAGGGGTTCCGCCAGCTCGGCTCCGAGACGCTGTCGGTCCGACTCGAGCTCGGCCCGGGTCCCGTCGGCGGCGGTCCGGATCGCCTGACCCGAGAGGGTAGAGTCGTTCGAGCGGACGAGGCCCGGCAGCAACCCGAGTGGAGTGCCCGCGGACGGGTCATGCATGGGCGGGGCCAGCTCTCGTTCGACGTCCGCCGACACCGCGTCGCGGATCAGTGAGAACGGCGGCGGGTTCTCCTCCGCCGCTCGAGCCCGGAAGACCCGGAACCCCGCGGACCTCGAGTCTTCGAGAAGCTGAGCGAGGAAGGTGGACTTCCCCACGCCGATCGGACCGTCCAGGATGGTCGTGCCCCCGGCGCCCGACCGCGCCCGCTCCCGTCGGAAGACGAGCGCCTCCCAGGTATCGGGCCGGCCGATCCGGGGCCGGGACCGCTCCATCGAGGCCGCCACATCCGAAATAGTGGCTGAGGGGCGTATTTAATCAACCCGACGGCGGAGGACCCGGGTTGACCTCAGGCCATTTGTAGCGCGGGTGGCTGCCGGGGCTGACCATGCAAACCCGGCGCTTGGGGCCGAAGGGTCCGCAGGTCTCTGCGGTCGGATTAGGCTGCATGGGAATCTCCCAGTCCTACGGGCAGCCCGATCGGGAAGGCGGCCTTGCGACGATCCGCCGGGCCCTCGAGCTCGGCGTGACCTTCTTCGACACCGCGGATGCCTATGCCTGGGGCGCGAACGAGGAGGTGGTCGGGGAAGCACTGCGGCCGTCGCGGGACCGGGTTTTCATCGCGACCAAGTGCGGCTTCGTACCGGGACCACCCGGGGAACGGAACAAGATCGACGGTTCGCCGGCACACATCCGGGAGGCGTGTGAGGCGAGCTTGCGGCGACTCGGAGTGGCGACCATCGACCTGTACTATCTCCACCGGGTTGACCGACGCGTGCCGATCGAGGACAGCGTCCGCGCGATGGCCGAGCTGGTGGATCAGGGAAAGGTCCGCTACCTGGGGCTGTCCGAGGTCGGCCCGCTGACCCTCCGTCGGGCCCACGCGGTCCATCCGATCACGGCAGTCCAGAGCGAGTACTCGCTCTGGACTCGGGACCCGGAGGCCGGCGTCCTGACCGCCTGCCGGGAGCTCGGGGTCGGCTTCGTCCCGTTCAGTCCTCTGGGCCGCGGCTTCCTGACGGGCACCGTCCGGTCGATGGACGGCCTGCCCACGGGCGACTTCCGCCGGGGAATCCCGCGGTTCGAGGCGGCGAACCTCGAGCGGAACCTCCGCTTGGCGGATCAACTCCGGGCGGTCGCCATGGACAAGGGGTGCACGGCGGCACAGCTCGCCCTGGCGTGGCTGCTTGCCCAGGGGGAGGACATCGTCCCGATCCCGGGAACGAAACGGCCGGCCTATCTCGAGGAGAATGTCGGCGCCCTCGGCGTTTCGTTGAGCCGGACGGAAGCCGACCGACTCGGCGCGATGTTCACGGCAGAGACGGTCGCCGGAGGACGCTACTCCGCGACCAGTGCCGCACTCGTGGACCGATCGCCCTAGGCGGCGGCGACCGGCGCTCCGCGCCCGCCGGATCACTCGATGAGGTCGTCCCGGTTCTCCGCGAGGACCTGAGCCCGTCGCGCGATCCGGATGGCCTTGTTCCGGTCCTTGAGCGCCTCGGTCAGCTTGTCGATCGGCGCCTGGGCGATCGACTCCACGTCGACAAAGCCGGCGTCGGTGAGCCGCTCCATGACCTTGTCCGATACCGAGAGGGCGACGCGCAACGCCTGGCGTTGCGTCTCCTGCTGGGCCATCTCCTTCGACAGCTGCTCGCTCGTGACCTTCCCATCGCGGATGGTGAAGGTGCGGTCGCAGAGCGGCGGGATCCGACCGGAGTGCGTGACGATGACGACCGTGGCGCCCTTCTGCTTGTTGAGCTGGTCCAACAGATGGAGGACCGAGTCACCGGACGCGGTATCGAGGTTCCCCGTCGGCTCGTCCGCCAGGATGATCGTGGGCTCGTTCGCAAGGGCCCGGGCGATGGCCACCCGTTGCTGCTCGCCGCCGCTCAGCTTGGACGGCTTGAAGTCGGCGCGTTCGTCCATCCCCACCTCTTTGAGCAGGTCATCGGCACGCTTCCGGCGTTCCGGCGTCTGCACGCCCAGCACCTCCATCGGGAGGGCCACGTTCTCCCGCGCGGTAAGGTTCGGAATCAGGTGATAGGCCTGGAAGACAAACCCGATCGTCCGAGCCCGGTAGTCGGTCAGCTGGAGTTCGGACATGTGCGTGAGCTCCTCTCCCGCCACATGGACCTCGCCGGACGTGGGGACGTCGAGCGCTCCGATCATGTGGAGCAGCGTGGTCTTGCCGCTGCCGCTCGGTCCTTTGATCGCCACCATCGCACCACGGGCGATGGCGAGATTGACCCCGCGCAGCGCCTCGACCGGTGGCTTGCCGCGGGACTGGTACTCCTTGGTCACGTCGGACAGGGCGATGACGGGGGATGCCGCCTCACTCATACCGGAGTGCCTCAGCGGGCCGGAGCCGGACCGCACGGATGATCGGATACAGCGCCCCGAGCGCGCCCAGGCCCACCGCGAGCGCCAGCGTAGAGATGATGAGTTCCGGGGAGAGTGACAGGGCGAAGGACGGGCCGAACGTGGCGAAATGCCCACCGAACCCGGGACCACTGCCCTGTCCGAGCACCAACCGACCGATCGTGGATCCGAGGAGTTCGGCGAGCCCCACGCCGACTCCGAACCCCACCGCTGCAAAGACCATCGACTCGGTCACGAACTGGGTCACGACGGCCCGGTTCCGGAACCCGATCGCCTTCATCACGCCGATCTCCTTCGTCCGCTCGCGGGTGGCTAGGACCATGACGAAGACCATCACGGTCGCGCCCGTGATGAGGGCCAGGTACAGGCCCGTCTGGCTGCTGTCGTAGATGCTGTCGAGCGAGCTCTGGATCTCGTTCGCGATCGAGGAGAGTGGCACGACGTCGTACCCATCGCCGACTTCGCTCTGGAGGCTCGACACCACGCTGTCGACGGCTCCGACGTCGCTGGCGGTCACATAGACCTCGCGCATGTCGCTGGTGCCCGCAATCTTCTGGCCGGCGGCAAAGGGGACGACGACGCTCGAGTCCGTGAACGACTGGCCGGTGGTGAAGATCCCCACCACGGTGACCGTCGTCCCATTGAACTCGATGGTCGAGCCGACCGATGCGGAGTTGTCGGTCGCGTAGGTGCTGCCGACCTCCGCTACCAGAGAGGAGCTGTCCGCCGAGTTCAGTGCACGGCCCGATTCCACCGTCGGGTTGGAGTCGGTGCCCACGATCAGTGGAGAGCCGGGGTCCTCGCCATAGACGATCGTCGGGAAAGACGTGGGCATGCCGCCCGAGATCGGCGTGAAGTTCCCTGTCGAGTACTGCACCACCGGCTGGATGGACGAGACGCTCGGAGTGCCCTGAATCTCCGAGACCACCCCGGTGCTCATCGAGTTCTGGGCCCCGCCCCCGAAGAAGAACCCTCCACCCCCGGACTCGTCCGCCGGAGTGATCGTGATCAAGGTCCCGGCGTTCGCCGACAGGAAGTTGGTCCGTCCCGAGATGGAGTTGCTCACCACCGACATGGTGAGGAAGATGGCGATGCTGATCCCGATGATCACGACCACCGTCGCCGTGCGTGCCGGCTTACGGAAGACGTTCAGGACCGCGCGCTGGACCGCCCCCATCGCAGATGCTCGCGCTCGAGTCCGGGCGGTCTTATTTATGGGTTACAAGTCGCGCGGCCACCCCGGCTGCCTGTCGAATTCCCCGCCGCGGGCGGGACGGCAGGTCAAGCCGACTGGACCGCACGACGCCAAGGTCCCGCCCTACCATCGTGGCCGTTTCCGACCCTTTGGGAACGACCCGTGTCCGGCGAGGTACCGTGTCGGGTCAACCGATGATGATGATGACGACGGCCAGGACGATCAGTACGACGATCCCGATTCGGACCCAGTGGAAGATCTGGGTGGTGGTCTGGTCGATCCGACGGAGTAATGCGTTCGGGTCGTAGGTCGTCGGTGGCGGCGCGGGCGTCCAGGGCATCGAGCCGGACATGCCCTCGGCGTTGCATGAGGGGTTAAAGCCTCGGAGCTCGTTTCCGCGGGTCGAGATTGGACGGACTTCTAGCGTCCGGTCGATTCCGGACGTCTGCGGTAGTGCGGCTGTGAGAGCGCGCTCGTCGGAAGCAGTTGGGCCGTACTGGTGCTGCTCTGTCTGGGCGGGCTGACCCGTCCCCCCGGACTCCCTCGGGCTGATGCCTCGACGGACGCCCCGAAGGTCGTCAGCCGCCTCACCTTCCCGTCTTCGAGCTCAAAGATATCGCAAAACTGTACCCGCCAAACACCGCCTTCCTTCTTGGCACCCTGCGCCGTGCCCTCCGCCACCACCACGTTGTTTTCCTCCGTCATCCGCGTGACCTGAGTTCGGTAATCCCGGTTTCCACGATTCTCGAGGAAGGCAGCCTTCCCGTGGGTTCGGATCCCGGTGACGGGGACGCCGTCGCCCCACTCTACCAGCTCTACGTCGTCGGCCAGAAGTCGACCGTAGTCCGTACCTCTACTGGCAAAGTAGCGTCCGACAACCTTCGTGTTCGGGCTCATGAACCGGGAACCGCCGGCTGGGTCAAAAGTGGGTGGATGCGCGAATGAATACCGACCCTGTGGAGGGTCGCTGATGTCGGGCGAGCCCAGCCACCGGAGGGACTTGAACCCTCGACCTGCTGATTACGAATCAGCTGCTCTGCCAACTGAGCTACGGTGGCGCAACCCCGGGACCAAGAGGTCGGTGCTATAATCGTACCGGTGAGGGATTCAATCCCGGGGACTGCCGATCCGCCGCAGCCGCTCGGGCCCGCTGATCCGCTCCAGGTACGCCGCGACCGCCGGCGGCACAAGCTCCTGCCATGGCCCGGAGTCCCGCATGCGCCGACGCACGACCGTCCCCTGCCATCGCTCGCGGTCGAGGAGCGGGGGCGACTCAACCCGGACTCCGTCCCGCTCGAAGAGCAGTCGCGTGAGCGGGTTGTTGGTGTAGACGACGTCAAACGCCGGGAGCAGTCCCCGGAGGTAGGCCGCCCACTGAGCGTGATGGTGGATGTCGGCGACGGGCACCGGCAGACACCCGTCGATTTTCGCCTCCGCGAGGGCCCGCTGGATCATCTCCACGCGCTCGCCCGCGGTGAACGGATTCTCCGGTGTGAAGGAGTCTTGAGCACTGCCGATGACGAGGAGCAGCGACTGCTCGGGGTGCGCGCCCCGGAGTGACTGGACGACTGCCAGGTGTCCCCGGTGGAACGGCTGGAAGCGACCGACGATGAGTCCGGTCATGCGGCTTGGCAGCCTAGTCGGGCTCGAGGTCTTCGACGTCGTCCAGGAACTCGTCGATGTGCGGGCACCGCGAGGTCAGGTAATGCCGGCAGTGTCGGCAATGGGAATCGTCCATGCCGCGCGCGAGCGCGCCGTTGAATTCGTAGCAGGGCCGGTTGACGAACCTCTCCTCCGCTCCGCCCTCGGTTGGAGTGGGGTAGACCTGGAACGGACTGCCGCGAGTGGTACGTTCCCAGCCGTGGTGCACGGGGACGCGCGTGGCGCCCTTCACGATCCCGCCGCCGGTCGACCTGACGGGGTCGTTGCCGGCGCACCCGCCGGCACATCACTCCTCGTGGTGGCGTGGACCATGGCGGCGAGACGCTCGAGCAGGGACTCCTTCTTGGTGCCCTGGCCGACCAGGGCGTAGCGAAGGACGTCCCGCAGCGTTTCGACTGGAATGACCTCGATCATCGAGATATACCGGCTCTCGAGGACCAGGTCGGAGAGATTGTCGGCCGGCACCAGGACCCGCTTGAGGCCGGCATCGGCCGCCGCCTCCACCTTCGCGGTGACTCCGCCAACCGGCAGCACCTGGCCCCGAACGGAGAGCGAGCCCGTCATGGCGAGGGACTGGTCGACCGGAACGCCCTCGAGCGCGCTGATGACGGCCGTCGCGATCGACACGGATGCGGAGTCTCCTTCGACTCCGTCCGACGTCCCCACGAACTGGATGTGCATGTCGTAGCGCGAGATATCCTCGCCCGTGTACTTCTTGATGAGGGCACTGACGTTCTGGACGGCCTCTTTGGCGATCTCGCCCAGCTTCCCCGTCGCCACGACCACACCGCCGTCCCGGGTCTGGGCCGGGGTCACCTCCGCGACGATCGGGAGGACGATGCCGGAGAACTCGGCCATGCCGGTCTGCGCGTTGATGGCGGCGAGGCCGTTGACCATTCCGACGGCGGCGCCCTCGGTGTTGAACATCCGGTACTCGCGTCGGCGCTCGATGTACCGGTCGGCGATCTGCTGCTCCAGCGAGCGACTCGCCCGCTTGGCGCGGACCACGTGCTCGGCCCCTACGACGGTGGCGCCCTCAGAGTTCGCGATGTCCCCAGCGACCCGGACGAGCCCACCGAGTTCGCGCAACCGCAGCGTGAGCTGGCCGCTCCGGCCGGCTCGGCGCTGCGCCTCGCGAATCACCTCGACGGTCGCCGCCGGGTTGAAGTGCGGGATCTTCTTGTCCTTCACCACTTCCTGCGCGACGAACCGGACGAGCTTCATCCGGTTCTCGGGGGTGTCCGCCATCGTCGTGTTGACGTAGAGCTCGTAGCCGTAGCCCCGAATCCGGGACCGCAGGGCGGGGTGCATGCTCTGGACGCTGTCGACGTTCCCCGCCGCGACGAGCACGAAGTCGCACGGGACGGGCTCGGTCTTGACCATCGCACCCGCCGACCGCTCGGACTGGCCAACGATCGGGAATTTCTTCTCCTGCAGCGCGGTCAGCAGCGAGTGCTGGCTCTCGATCTTGAGCAGGTTGATCTCGTCGATGAAGAGCACGCCGCCGTGCGCCTTGTGAATGGCCCCGATCTCGACTCGCTCGTGCGGGGGCGTCTCGAGACCGCCGGACTGGAATGGATCGTGCTTGACATCGCCCAAGAGAGCCCCGGCATGCGCGCCCGTCGCGTCGATGAACGGGGGGCGCTCATCCGGCGCATGACTCACGAGTAGCTTCGCGACCCCGGTGCCACCGGCATCGCGGCCGGATCCGAAGCGGACGACAGCCCACAGGATGATGATCACGAGGATTCCGATGAGGATCGCGTCGTAGTCCTTCGAGGTCCAGACGATCCACGCCGTCAGGGCCAGCACGAGAAGGGCGGCGACGACCAGGAAGATCGTCCGCTGCTCCTTGCGCTGCGCCGCCTCGAGCTTCTGCGCTGCGACGATCTCCTTGCCCTTGCCGGCCGGCACGACGCGGATCTTGGGCTCGTTCGAGTCTTCGGTGTTGGCGTAGGCCAGGATGTCCTGGAGCTGCTCCTTCGGCAGGAAGTCGGTCATCGCCCGGGCGAGCATGCTCTTGCCCGTGCCGGGTTCGCCGATCAGGATCATGTGCCGCTTCTGAAGCGCGGCCTTCTTTGCGACCTCGACGGCCTCGTCTTGGCCGATGACCTGATCGATGAGCTTGGGAGGGACGTCCAGTTGGGCGGTCGATTGGTAGGCGAGGCTCTTCCCCCACGCCTCTAGTTCGTCGGAACCGCTGGAAGCAGCGGGAGTGGCCGTTCCGGCCGGTGGAGTTTCATCTGGCGTATTTGCCCCCGAAATCGTCCTCTGGTCCGCCCGGGGAGACCACTTCAATCGAAACGAGGGTCGGGCCGTATAAATCCTTTCGGTTTCGATGCTGTCGCAGTCACCATAGACGTGCCGCATCGGCGTCCAGGTGCCGCCCCGGCTGGATCGGACACGGCACCGGACCCGCGGAGACCCGAAAGTCGGGAATGCTCGGCCTAAAGTAGCGCGGTCCGGTGGTCGGATGACCCGGATTCGGGTGGGAACCCTGACGCGTCTCCTCTTGGGCAAGCCAGTCGCCGACGAGCTGCTGGCAGAGGCCCGTTCTCGCATTTCCGCCCGCCCAGCAGAGGTCCCTGCCCCTACCCTCGCGAGCATGCACGTCGGCTCCGGGGGCCCGTTTGCGTTCTACCTCCGTCAGCAGCGGAGGAGCGCCGAGTCGGTCGGGATGAACTTTCGAGAGGTCAGCCTGCCCGAGGACGCTTCTACCGCCCAGGTTCGCGAGCGGGCCCGAGCCCTGGAGCGAGACGCTGAGGTCCACGCGGTGCTGGTGCAGCATCCGTTGCCGCCGGGCGTTCAGTTTCAGCCCTGCGTGGACGAACTTTCCCCCGAAAAGGACGTGGACGGAGTGGGGTCGGTCAACCTCGGCCGCCTGGTGGAAGGGACGCCGACGCACGCACCCGCCGTCGCACTCGCGGTCCTCGACATTCTGCGGCACTATTCGGTTGCCACTCGGTCGGAGCGAGTTGCGGTGATCGGCCGCTCTCCCACCGTCGGGCTGCCTCTTGCGCTGCTGCTCGCAGGTCACGGTGAGCCGGGGGACGCTACGGTTACGGTGGCGCACTCCCGCAGTCGCAACCTATCGGAGCTCCTGGCCGGTCATCGCATCATCGTCAGTTGCGCCGGCGTGCCGGGGCTACTCTCGAGGCAGGTGGTGCCGGCCGGCTCGATCGTGATCGACGTGGGACTCAGCAGCATCGCGGACCCCAACTCGCCGTCGGGGATGCGAGCGGCCGGAGACGCGGATGGAGGAGGATTGGACGGGTGGGTCGAGGCACTGACCCCGGTCCCCGGCGGGGTGGGTCCGGTCACCGCCGCGCAACTCATGCGGAACGCGGTGGACGGCTGGTCGATGCTCACGGGACAGCGGCCATGAACGCGGGGGAACCGACCGGCGGGACCGCTTCGGGAGGCCCGGTCCTCCGCTGTCGCGATTGTCCGATGTGGTACGGAGGCGAGGACGACGGATGGGGTCCGTGCTCGCTCAAGCACCAGCGCGGCGACGTGCGGTATCTCACGCACGGGAGCCACGTCTGTGACGAGAACTACCGGCCCCCCACGCCCTGGAGCGCAGGGAACGCCGCGGAGTTGAGCGGCGTTCGTTCGACCTCGAGTGCGTCGGCCGTCGGGTATACCTCGATCGCAAAGGCAGGGAACCGGAGTCGGCGTGCGAACCGCCGGAGCCGCTCCGGGGCGAGCTCCACCCGCCGCCGGACCCCGTCCACCCGGTAGTCCTCGGGAGACACCCGGCCCAGCCGGCCGACCGCCTCGACCGCCTGCAGGAGCTGCCGGTCGTCAGCGGCCTCCACGACGCCCAGCAGCACCGTGCCGTCCTCGGTTCGGTCGGCGAAGGCAGGGGCCGTTCTCTCGGCCCGGCGCAGCAACCGTCGTCGGAGCTGCACGCTGTCCTTGAACCGGGAGGAGCAGTAGTGGAGCGGTGTCGTGAGATGCATCTCGCGGACCGTCCGCTCGGCCACGGCCCGGCTGCCTCGGACGCCCCAGCCGTTCCGGGGGTCCAGGGAGTATCCGTGGTCGTGCAGGGCCACTTCGTTCGTTGGAGAGAACTCCATTTCGTTGAGGTTGATGAAGTCGAGACGCAGCGCGTCCAGCGCTCGGAGGAGACGTCGGAGCTCCGTCTCCTTGTCGGGGAGTACCGGGATCTCCACGCCCCGACGGAGCCCCCAGCTGGGAGCGGCGGCCAGCACGTCCCGGTAGGCCG
>JASHPT010000053.1 GCA_030037955.1 Thermoplasmata archaeon | reverse complement strand
GCTGCTCCGGCAGGAAGAGCCCGACCCCCTGGTCCTGCGGGAAGGGGGTCAGGCGGGCCCAGCGATAGAGGGCCTCGGCGATGACCGGGAGGAGCGGCCGCCGGACCTCGGACCGGAAGCCGCCACACGTGCACTTGGGACCGCTGCCGACGGGCGCCAGGCGAGAGCAACTGCCACACTCCAGGAGTGCCGGGTAGGCCGCGTCCTGCGTGGTCTGCGCTTCGCTCGCCGGCCAGGGCACGAGCTCGGTGGCGAGCGGGAGCGGCTCTCCGGGAAGGAGCCGCTTGAACAGGTACAGCGTCTCGGCGTCGATGCGGTCTGGCTCGATGCGCCAGGCCCGGGCGGGACGCCAGAACAGCCCGGTCCCGCAATCGGCGCAGTGGGGCACGCCATGGCGGACCCGGAGTTGAGCGAACAGCTGCGCGCTGTCGGTAAGGTCCCGGAGAATGAACGCCTCCGCCGTATCGATCGGGAGACGGGCGTACTTGTGGGACGACTGGGCCTCCAGCAGGCCGTTGGCGGAGACCACCGGCCACCCGGGAATCTCCAGGGCTTCGGCGATCCGCGAGTCAGAGGCTCCGTGCGCCGGCGTGAGCGGAACGATGCCGGTCCCGCTGTCGCCGACCTCTAACGAAGGATGCAGCTGACCGCCGGGACTCATGAGGTTCAGCAGGGGAGGATACTCGGCCGAGAGCGGGTGGTTGTAGGCTTGTCCGGCCAAGGCGGCACCGGCCCGTTCCTCGAGAACCTCGACCTCGGAATCCGGAAGCCAGGCCTTGAGCCGGTCCAGCCCCGACCGACTGATGAGGACGCGCTCCTCCTGCCCCCGACGGGTGAACTTCGCGATCACGTACGTCAGTCGGGGGTTGACGAGCACCGCCGTGGTCCCGAGCAGCTTCCAGGCCGAGTCCGTCCAAACGAGGGCATCGACCGGGGGCGTCGTGTCCCGGAGTGCGAAGCGGACCAGGTAGGCCGGTCCCTCCTCGTCCACGTAGACAAGCGACGCGGGACTCTTCGGCTCGCGGCAGCGCGGACACCACCGTAACGGCCCGTCCTTCGCTCCGAGGACGTTCGTTTCCGCGAGACGGCCCAGCATCGTCGCGACGACCGGGGTGAATTCCGGCCGCACCGCGGGCTCCAGGGCTCCGGCCCCGTACCATAGACCGAGTGAGTTCCACCGGGCGGCGGCTGACTCGGGAACACCCTCACTGGGGCGCCCGCCGAAGAGGACCGGACCCGTGGCGGTTCGCTCCAGCAGCAGCTGCGCCCGATTCGACACGTCGGCGAGGAGGGCCCGCTGGATCACCGGAAGTGGGACGCTGTCGCCCGGGGGCACCCCGCCGATCGAGACGTGGGTGGGCGGACCGCCACGGTCCGGACGGTCGGAAGGCCCGGGCGGGAGCTTCCGCGAGGCCCAGAGCTCGCGCGTTTCCGTCTCGACAGCGCGCGGGTCCAGGACACTGGCAAGGGCGCGCACGGTGCTCTCTCGGGAGGACCGGAATCCCCCGCCGAGAACGATGCGTGGTCGCGTACCTTAAGGATTGCTGGCCGCCGGCTCGGCGCTCGGGGCCCGAGGACCGACAACTCTTATCAATCGGGAAACGTCCGCCGCCGAGAGGAAGCGACATGGCCTGGACGACCGCGGAAGTCCGCGAGTTGAAGGAGGGACGGTACGTCCTCCTCGATGACGAGCCCTGCCGGATCCTCTCGATCCAGACGTCCAAACCCGGGAAACACGGCGAAGCGAAGGCGCGGATCGATGCCGTGGGACTCTTCGACGGGGCCAAACGCAGCGTGGTCTATCCGGTGAAGCACAAGGTCCAGGTGCCGATGATCGGGAAGCACCAGGCACAGATCCTCTCCCTCTCGGACGCCGAGGTGCAACTGATGGACCTCGAGACGTACGAGACGTTCTCGCTCACCCTCGAGGCGGAGCTCAAGGGTCAGCTCACCCCGGGGAGCGAGGTCCAGTACCTGGACGCGATGGGCAAGCGCCGCATCACTCGGCCCTAGCCCGGATTCGCGTCTGCCCTCGAGCCGCCGAGGTCTTCCTTTATAAAGCGGACCGTCCATCGTTTTCGGTGCGGGGTGCCCGGCCAGAGCGCCGGGGTCCGCATCGCGCGGGGGACGGGTTCACGGCATGGGCGGAATGGGCTCGCTGTCCTCGTCACGGCTGACCAAGCTGCTCCAGGAAAAGGCGGAGCAGCTCAAGAAGAAACGGGAAACGGCCGAGGGCCTCCTCGCCGAGATCGAGAGCCGTAGCCAGCTGCTAGCGGCCGGCGGAGTCCAGGTCCCGGACCTGGCGGAGAAAATCCCTCCGCTCAAGGAGCTCCAGCGGAAGGCCGACTGGGAAGCGCTGGAAGCTCAGGCCAAAACCGTCCTCGCCACAATGGAAGACGGTGCCCGGGGGCCCGTGGAGGAGCGCCAGTCGGCGCTCGCGCGACGGGCGGACCGGCTCGCGGTCCTCGGGAGTCCCCTGCCCGCCGAGGCTCGGATGCTCCTCGATGAGATCGTTCCGAAGATGCAGGAGGGCCAGTGGCGAGACGCCTTCGAGCGTATCGCTGCGCTCGAGGAGGCGCTCTCTGGCCTGGAAAAGGCGTACGACGCGAACCTGACGGACCGCGTTCGGGCCTTCGTCGACTGGGCCGGGAGCGGGGACGGGCTCTCGGCTGCCCTCGAGGCGGAGGTCCAGCCGGTGCTCGTCGGGATGAAGGGGGCCGACCCCGAGCCGGCCCAGAAGCAACTCGCCGACATCCTGGGTCGAGAATTCCCGACAGCCAGCGAGCGACGGTCGTCGATCCGTGAGGAGGCAGAGCGGGCGATCCCTGCCGCCCGGGACTTGGGCGCCTCGACCGGTGGCATCGAAGCCGCGCTCGAGGCAGACAAGCGGTCGTTCCTGCTCGACTGGCCGCACAGCGTGGCGATGGTGGAGCAGGCCGCCGAGAGCCTACAGTCCTCCCTCCGGGAGCGGGTGGCATCCATCATCCTGTCACTGCACGAGACGCTCGAGTCCCTTCGTCCCCAGGGGGTCGACCCCAACGAGGCCTTGGCCTCTTTGGAGCAGATTTCGGCGCAGCTGAGCACGGCGCGGAGCTACGATCTCCCGGGCCTGGTTGCGACGGCCCGTGAGTCGGCCGAGGGACCGGTCGTCGCCGTCGTCGCTGGCGTCCTGGACGAGGTCCGACCCCGGTTGGTGGAGGCCCGACGCCTCGGGCGGGACCCCACGGAGGTCTTCGCCGCGATGAACCGGGCCCGAGAGGCGCTTCGGCTGCGGATCTATGGGGAAGCGATTGCGGCCAGCCAAGAGGCCCTCGACCGCGTAAGCCACCTCATCGAGGACATCGAGGGCGTGCGGTCCGAGGCAGAGTCGGTCCTCGACATGCTGCACCGGTTGCGTCAGCACGGGTTCGCGTCGGCCCAGTTCGAGGGCCAGGTCGCCCGTGCGATCCAGGAGCTCGACCAGGGCGATCTCTCGGCCGCGAAGCGAGTGGTCCAGGAAACGATCGCCGCCGTCGGTCGGGATGCGGTCGCCTACTTTCAGGAACGGCTCGCGGCCCTGACGAAGTCCGTCGCCATCGCGCGCGAGCGCGGGTTTCTTCCGCCCGCCCTCGACGGCGCCGAGTCGGAAGTACGGGCAGCGCTGGAGGCCGGCCGCCTAGCAGAGGTCGGTGCGCTGCTCGGCCGGATGGACGCCGACCTGCGGGCCGCGGCCGCGCCGTACATGGCCCGGCGTCTCGAAGAGATGGAGAAGGGACTCGCGGAGGTGCCCGAGGAACAGGCCGTTACTCCGGTGCGCTCCTCGATGGCCGACGCCGACGTCAATCTGCGTGTGAAGGAGGACCTGGGCGCCTCCCTCGATTGCCTCCGTCGCGCGGAACGAGAGTTCTCCGCCGTCTTCGCAGCCCGCGCGTCGTCCCTGGTCGAAGCCCTGGCCCAAGAACGTCGCGTCCTGGAGGAGATGGGCGGCACCGGCGACGAGATCCAGCGCGAGATCGACGAGGTCGAGCAAATCTTCAACATGGGCGACTTCGTCAAGGCCTCGCGGGCCGCCCAAGAAATTCGGACGCGGACCCTGCAGCAACAGCTCCTCCGCAGTGAGGAGGCCGTTTCCCACGCCAAGCTCGCCCTCATCGAACTCGAGACCATGGGCCTCGATGTCTCCGCCCTCCGAACGGACCTCGAGCAGGCCCAGGAGGCTGCGAAGGCCTCCAAGCATGCGGAGGCCTACAAGCTCGCCGAGGCCGCCGCCGCGAGTGGCCGGAAGCTCAAGGCCGAGGCCCAGGAGATCCTCGACTCGCTCGCCGCCGTCAACGATCAGTACCAGGCGCTCACGAAGCTCGGCCAGTCCGTTGAGTCGTACCGGACCGTGATCCAGGAAGCCAAGCAGGCCTACCAGGCGCTCGACTTTGACCGCTCCCGTGTGCTCCTGGCCCAGCTGCAGGACGAGGTGCAGAGTGCCTCCGTTCGGAGCGAGACGGCCCGGCTCCTCGCCGAGGCCCGCCTCGTGATCGAAGACGGACGACGACTCTCCGTACCCCTCGAGCCGATCGCCGAGCGACTGAGCGGCGCGAGCAAGCTCCTCGAAACCGGACAGCTGCGAGAGGCCGCCGCCGAGATCCGCTCCATCCACGCCGACCTCATCTCGCTCGTCCGGCCCGTGCTCGAGGAGAACCTCCGAGCCGTGGAGAATGACGCAGACACCGCCCGCGGGATCGGGCTCGATGTCGCGAACGTCGCGGCGACCCTGAGCGAGGCCCGACGACGGTTGACCCAGCCGGTGCCGACCGGAGTCGCCCCGCTCATCGAGAGTGCGCGGTCCCAGTTCTTCGAGAGCCGGGGTTTCCTCGAACACGCCGACCGCGCGACCCGCCGGGCGTCGGATGCGCTCAACCAGGCGGAGCTGGTCCGGGTCGATGTCATCCAGGGACGGGACCGGCTCCGGAAGATCCAGGAGTCGATCGCGCAGCGGGAGTACCCCCGGGCGATCGAGCAGGCTTCCTCGCTCGAACGAGAGCTCACACAGGCAACCTTCCAGCAGGTATCGAAGTCGCTCGCGGGGTTTCAGGGACTGGTGACCCGGGCCCGGCAGCAGGGGATGAACACCACCCTGGCGGAGAACTTCCTCCAGCAGGCCCGCGCCGCGCTCGAGAACGCGCAGCCGATCGAGGCGCTCCAGCTCGCTGCCCGAGCCGAGAGCGAGGTAGAACGCGTGGAGCTCCAGCACCAGATCGCCCGCGGCTCGCTCGATACGATGGAGCAGAAGCTCGGGTCGGCGGAGAAGGACGGCGTCGTGGCGCCGGCCGCCGCCGAGGAGCTGGGCCGAGCCCGGACCGCCTTCGGCCGGCACGACTACATCGAAGTGCTCGAGATGACCCTCGCCACTTCCGACTCCCTCGCGATCGCCCGGGAGTACCACCGAAGGGCCACGGAAGCGCTCGACGTCGCCGACCGCCAGTGCAAGGAGGCCGCCGGACTGTCCGCCGAGATCGGGGAGGCCACCGCCACCCTGGCCTCCGCCCGCGAGCTCGCCAAGGGTGGCCAGTACGTCGACGCGATTCGTCGTGCCCGGGAAGCTTCCGAGAAAGCGCGCTGGGCGACCGAACGCCTGTTCACCAGCGGCCTCGAGGAGGTGCGGAGGCTCCTGGAGCTGACCCAGCGGTGGGTGCCGGACTCCGCCCCCCCGATCTCCTCCACCCTGAACGAAGCGGAGGCGGCGCTCAAGGCCCGGTCCTGGCCGCGGGTGACCGAGCGACTTCGACGGGCCCGGGAGCTGGCGGACGGAAGTTTGGGCCAGGCGCTCGATTCCCGTCAGGACGCCCTCCGGGGGCAGTACGACCGAGTGCTGAGCCTGGACAGTGCCGAGAAGGACCGCCGGGCCGAGGTGCTCCGTCGGCTCGCGGAGTTCCGGGGCCGTCACGCGTACACCGAGGCATTCGAGCTCGCCCGGGAGGAGGAGACCCGGCTCGGAGACGCTCGCCTGACGGAGCTCCGTCGCCGGACGGCGGACCTCGAGGAGAGCCTCCTGGTCGGCGAGAAGCTCGGGATCGACACCACCCCCGTGATGCAACTGTTCAGCGAGGCCAAGCTGGCGCTCCAGTCGGGGAAACCGGATCCGGTCGGAGGTCTGTTGGACAAAGCGAACGGCCTCTTGTCCGGCCTCATCAAGCCCCGGGTCACGGAGAAGCTCCGGGACGTCCGGGCCGAGTTCGTCTTCGCCCGGGACGGTCTCAACGTGACGTTGGGTTCCGTGGGCGAGACCCTCGACGGGATCCCGAAGCTCGTCGAGCGCGGCGAGATGGTCGACGCCGCTCGCATGCTCCTCTCGTCCGAGGAGCAGATCAACCAGCGCAAGACGCAGCAACGGGAGCTCACGAACCTCCACTACCTGGTCGACACGGCCCTCACGCAGGCCCGGGCTCGAGGGGTCGATACCACCAAGGCCCAGCAGCTGCTCGCCGAGTCGATCGAGGCCCGGGCCACCGACTACGGCCTCGCCCTGGAGAAGGCTCGGCAGGCCCACGAGACTCTCAAGGCCCTCCTGCGACCGGCAGCGGAAACCCCCACTGCCTTCTGGCCGTTCCGACGCCCCCCCGCGGGCGGCGGCGGGTAGGACGAGCCCAGTCACTCCGGGGGCAGCATGCCCGTGCCGGGGGGGAGTCCCCGGACGGCTCCGAGATGGAGTCGGTCGTACTCTACCGCGTGGCGAATACCCCGCCGACGGAGCAGTGCCGAGACCTGCTCCGTGATCTGCACAACCTCCTGGGCCCGGAAGGGCTTGTAGAAGTAGAACTCCGGCCGGCCATCGGCCGGGATCGGGAAGATCAGGCGGATCCCGGCCGCGTCCTGGCGATTGTATCCGGCCGGCTTCCGGTCCCGCTTGAGGTCTCGAAGGTTTTCGTCCAGGAGGACCTCGGGGAGCAGAGGTTCGGCCTCCTTCATGAAGGGCCGGTTCGCCTCGACGACCCGTTTGTGGATCTCCGGGTAGACCCGCACGAGGTCCTTGTATCCACGACGGCCCTCCAGCAGGATGTGCCCGCTACGGGCCTTGACCGGCGGAGTCACAGACTCTGACAGCCGGTCGCCGTATATGGCCCTCGCGGGCTCCAGCTGCCGAGGAGATCCCGTCCCTCGCGCCTCCCCGGCGCCGGCGAAAGACTCAAACAGGCGGCTCCTTAATCGCCGCCGGGCGCGCTCCCGTAGTCTAGTGGTCAAGGATAGAGGCCTCTCGAGCCTCTGACGCGGGTTCAAAACTGGACGGGTGATCGCCCGTCAGGGAAACTCCCGCCGGGAGCACGTCCTCGGCGCCTGCGACCCGACGTCGGCTCGACACGGCGGCTTCGGCAGGCCGTTCCCCACTCCCATACGTCCTCGGACAGGGGGATGCGCCGACTCATATCGGAGAGGCTGCTCCGCAGCCTACATGCCTGACAGCCCGGCACCCACGCTACCGGCTCCGAGCAACCCCGTCACCGATCTCGACCTGAGTGCGGAGGCGTCCCGGTTCCTCCGGACACGCCGGAGCCTCGCCATAGCGGGGGTGGGGACCGGCCTCGTGTTCCTTGGAATCGGGACCTACGCGGTCTTGCGTCTCGCGAAGTCTGGCCTATCCGCGGAGTTTGTGATCGGAGTGCTGCTCCTGGGGCTCGGCACTGTCCTCGTAGTCGTGACACTGCGGAACGGCCTCCTGAACCCGGTTACCTCCCTTCGGCTCGACGCCGAGGGCATCACCTACGTTCGGCGATGGTGGGGCCCGGTGCGCCGGAAGTGGTCCCGGCCCGGCCTCCTGCTCGTGGTAGAGGACCTTGGCCCCGATACCATCAGCAGCCCCGAGGAGAAGGAGCATCTCTTCTTTACCGGCCCGGGGCCGGTCTACGGGAGCCTGCCGGTCGGCCGACTCGGCCCGTTCCTCGACCGGATCCGCGACAACGGCCTCTCGGTCAGCATGAGGACGGTACAGCAGGCCACCGGCCAGGTCGTGCACCGGGTGCGCCGGATCCGGATTGTGCAGGGCGTGGCCGACTGAATCCGGCGGCGTGCTGGCCGGGCTCGCCGCCTTCTCAGGGACCTCCGACCGGGGACTTTTACGGGCCCGACGCTGAGCCGACCCCGATGCCGCAACCCGACGACTCGCTATCGGCTGCCGAATATTGGAGCCGGGTCCGTCGGCGGTTTACCTCGCACTTCCTCGAGTTTCACGAGGAGGTAGCCCTACCGGTCCCCGGAGCCCGGGCCTCCTCGCTCCCACAGTCCTCGATCGTGGGACCGTGGGCCGGACGGCTCTGGGAGGCACGGTTCCTTTCGCCCACCCTCTTCTTCCCGGAGTTACAGGCCGGGTACACGACCGCGGTTCGGCTCATGGAGCCGGCGCAGATGCCCGCTGCCTGGATGCCATGGCTCTTCGCGGGACTGCGACCCGGAGTATTCACCCGGGGATCGGCGGGGACGGACCGGATCCTGACGCGGTACCGGGAGCGTCGGGGGAACCGGAAGGGCGCGCTCACCGGGGACGCGCAGCTGGACGAACACTGGGGGATCTACGGGAGTGACGAAACCCTCACGAACGTCTTCCGGGACCCTCAGGTCCATGCTGTGCTACGGGCCTGGAGTGTTCTCTCTCCGGACCCGAACCACCGTCTCCCGACCGTGTCGCTGTATGGGACGGAAGCGACGCTCAACCTCCCGACCGACAGTTCTGCCGGTCGCGTCGATGGCGTCGTCTCCGCCATGGAGGGATTCTCCCGGGTCCTGGACCGGCTCGAGGAGGCGCACGGAATGCCGCCGGCCTCGCGGAAGCCGGTCGTGATGGACTTGCTCCACGATGAGTCCGGATCGCCGTTCCCCGTCCCCCGGTTCGAGTGTCCCTGGTGCCACCAGCCGACACACCCGCGGTTCAGTCCCAACGTGGATACCGAGGCCTGCGAGAAGTGCGGCCGCGGACTGTATCGCCTTCGGTAGGTCGGCCCGCGGGCCTGACGGCCCACCACCGCCCCCGGGAAACCGCGGCGAATCGGCGTCCCGCCTTTCGGCTACCCCGACGCTGCCAGGCTCTATGAGCTGTCCCCGGCTACCGACTGCGCAGCGACGCTCGGTGTGGCTGGAGAGGAGGTTCCGCCCATGCCGGACGGTGCCCCCTCCTCTTGGAGCAAGAGCGTCTCCACTTCGGCGAGGTCCTTCGTCCGGTATCCGCTCTGGATCGCCCAGACGTAGATGATGAAGGCCACGACCGCCATGATCGCGGTGTCGTACGGGAACGGGATGTAGGCTGACGAGAGCGGTCCACAGGGCACCGGCGAGCACCCGAAGGTGCCGAGGACGGAGAACCAGGACAG
>JASHPT010000052.1 GCA_030037955.1 Thermoplasmata archaeon | reverse complement strand
GCGGACCGAAGGATCTCCTCGGTCCGCGGAGCCGGTCCGAAGGCGATGACGCGTACATGGGATCCCGGGACCGCCTCCTTGAGCAGCAGGGCCTGCTCGACCGCGGACTCGTCGTAGCCGGCGAGGACCCACTTCACGCCGTCGGACTCGAGACCGGTTCCTCCCGCGTTCGGTCGAAGGCGGGTTTCGGGGTCCGGCACCGGCTTGACGAGGACCAGGATCTCCATCCGGGCCGTCCGTCCTACGCGTAGCGCGAGAGCAACTCGCGGGCGATCACGATCCGCTGGATCTCGTTGGACCCTTCGTAGATCTGGGTGAGCTTGGCGTCGCGGAGCAGCTTCTCGACCGGATAGTCCTTCATGTAGCCGTATCCGCCGAAGATCTGGATCGCGTCATCGGCCACGCGCATCGCGGCATCGGACGCGTAGCACTTCGCGATCGAGGACTCGAGCGACCCCCGGTTCCCCTGGTCGATCCACCACGCCGACTGCCAGGTGAGCAGCCGAGCCGCGTGCAGGTCCTGCGCCATGTTTGCGAGCTTGATCTGGATGGCCTGATGCTCACCGATTGGCTTACCGAACGATCGACGTTTGGTCGCATACTCTGCGGCGTAGTCGAGGGCGGCCTGCGCGATGCCGGTGGCGAGCGCCCCGATCGGGGTGCGAGTGTGGTCCAGGGTCTGCATCGCCAGAGCGAACCCATCCCCCTCGGCTCCGAGCCGGTCCGTCACGGGCACCCGGACCCGCTCGAACCGGACCGTGCTCGTGGAGGACGCCCGATGGCCCATCTTGTCCTCGTCCTTGCCCGGGGTGATTCCTTCGGCGTCTCGAGGGACAAAGAACGCCGAGATTGCTTTGTGGCGGAGGGCCGGGTCCGCCGTCGCAAACACGGTATACAGGGAAGCGTGGGGGCCGTTGGTGATGAAGCACTTCTCCCCGTCCAGCACGTAGGCATCCCCATCGCGACGGCACCGGGTCTGGAGTGCCGCGGCATCGCTGCCCCCTCCCGGTTCGGTGAGACAGAACGACGCCAGATGGTAGGAGCTGCAGAACGCCGGGAGGGTACGCTTCTTCTGCTCGTCCGAGCCACCGAGCAGGATCGGCTCGAGGGCGAGGCAGTTGGCGATGATCGACGTCGTCATCCCGCCGCATGCTCGGGCAAGCTCCTCGACGATCAGGCACTGGTCGAACACCGAGAGTCCGCTTCCACCGAACTCGGTCGGCACGTTCAGGTTCATCAGTCCGAGTTCCCAGGCCTTGCGATAGACGTCTTCCGGGAACCGGCCCTCCCGGTCGCACGCTGCCGCGACCGGCAGCATCTCGGTCTTGGCGAACTTGCGTGCCAGATCCTGGAGGCTCCGTTGCTCCTCGGTGAGGGAGAACTCGACCATTCCGGCCCCGGTTTCGACTCCGAGCGGGGCTCGCTATAATACGGTTCGGAGGTGCCGTGCTCGTGACACGCCGCAAGTCGGCCGATCGGTCCAGTACGGAGCTCCGGGTCGGAGCGGACTTCCGATTCGACCTCGGGCGATCCCGGAGGATCGGAGCGCCGGAGGTCGTGCTGGGCGAAGGGAAGAGCCCGGCGCAGCTCGGGCGGCTCCTCCGGGCCCTCCACGCTCGGGGTCGAGGGGCGCTCGTCTCGCGGCCGACCCCGGCGCAGCGAAAGTGGCTTGCCGGCGCGGCCCGGCAGGGACTGCCCGTGACCTTGCTCGCGGGTGGCCGGGTGGCCCGATTGAAAGGGGAGGTATCGGCGGCCCGCGCGTCCGGACCGGTGGCGCTGCTCGCTGCCGGAACGAGCGACGTGCCGATCGCCGAGGAGACCCGACACATCCTGGAGGCCGTGGGAGTCCGGGTGCTCACCGCCTACGACGTCGGCGTCGCGGGACTGCATCGGCTGTTCCGCGCGCTCCGTCGCATCGAGCGTCGGCGGCCGCTGGTCTACGTCGTCTATGCCGGCCGCGAGGGGGCGCTTCCCACGGTCGTCGCCGGCCTCGTCCCGGCCCCGGTGGTCGGTGTCCCGGTCTCGACCGGGTATGGGCGGGGTGGCCGAGGGGAGGCTGCGCTCTTGGCGATGCTCCAGTCCTGCGCCCCCATCGCCGTGGTCAACATCGACGGAGGGGTCCCGGCGGCCTTGTTCGCGTTGCAGCTCCTCGAGGCGGGACGGCGGGCCCGGGCGCCGGGATGAAAAACCCCGATACCCTTTTCTTGAGCCGACCTGCTGACCCCCGGCGTCATGGCACCGAGGGCTCCGCCGCCCGAGTCGGACCGCGAGGAGGAACGGGCGGAGAGGGCACGACTGGACCAACTGGACCGCAAGATCCGGGAGCTCCGGCCGCGGCGGCAGACGCTGATCCAGGAGCTGCTCCACCTCTCCGACGAGCAGCGGGTCCTCTTCGAGCAGCGGGCGCCCCAGCAAGCGAAACTGGAGGAGCTGAACTCGGCACACCGCGGCTCGAGCCGGGACCTCGCGCGGCTTCGGAAAGAGCTCGACGGCGCCCGACATGCGCGGGACGAGCGCCTCGCTACGGTGCGGGAGCTGCGGGCTCTGATGCCCAAGTCCGCGCGCTCGCCGGCCGAGCAGCTGCGCCGCGAGATCAGGAAGCTCGAACTCGAGCAGCAGACCCGAGCGGTGCCGCTCGAGGAGGAGAACGCGCTCATCGACCGGATGCGGGAGATCCGCAAGGAGCTGTCCGTCGCGGACGCCGAGGCTGCCGAGGTTGCGAAGCGGTCCGAGACGCTCCACGCGGCCGAGACGGCCTTCGAGACCGCCCGGGCCGATGTCGAGCGCCTTCGCAAGGCCCTGGACGAGGGCCGGGTCGCCCGAGACCGGGCGATGGACACGCTCAAGGGCGAGCTCCAGACTGTGGGCCAGCAGATGGCACAGCTCCGGGCGAAGGGTCAGGAACGCGGCCGGGTCCGGCAGGAGCTGGACGAAGTGGACCGGACGCTCCGGGGCCTCGAGCGGGAGTTCGACACGCTTCGGCGTCAGCATCGGGACCGACGGGGCGAGGCCCGGCGCGTCGTGGTCGAGCACAACCGAGCGGCGCGACGCGTCGTGAACGACCCCTCCGCCCTGGACCGGGCGGTCGATGATCGCCTCGAGCAGCTGCTCAAGGAAGGAAAGGTCCGCCTCTCCTGAGCGCCGCTGCCGCGGCTAGGCCGCGTTGGGCGGGAAGATGTCGATGACGGTGACGACGAAGATCAGCACCTGGCCGGTGACCTCCCGGTTGTAGTTCTCCGTGTAGGTGCCGGCGAGCGGGTTCACGGCGCTCACGATGAAGGTGTTGCTCGAGCAGAGTCCGGTGCTGTTGAAGTTCGTGCCCATCACCCGGCCCGCTTGGGCCGCGGTCAGCTGGTTCACGAGCGTGATGGCCCCCGCGCCGCTCGGAGTGCTCGTGACGGACGTCACGACCACCGGCCACCCCGCCGGCGAGGAGACGTAGCCGACGTAGGGCGTGTTCTCCACGGTCACGAACGAGCTGTTGGCCGCCAGGATCGTGGCGTTCCAGCCGTAGCTGGGCGCCTGGAACGACACTCCCGTGCTCGGGGAGATCCCCGGATAGGCCACGGAGAAGGCAGAGGAGCTGTACGTGGCGACGATCGGGACGGTGTAGGTGAGCGGCATCGTCCGGAAGCAGGAGGCGTTCTGCGGCCCGTACCCCAGGTCGGGCGGGATCACGATCGTGTGGGTGGAGTTTCCGGGGAGGCCGATGATGCCCTCCCAGAACCCGGTCACGACCGTCGTGAACGTGAGGTTGCCGATCGTGTAGCCACCCTCAGGCGTCGTGGGCCCGACATACACGCCGAGCGGCTGGTAGGCGGCCACGGACCCACGGTAGGAGAACGAGGCGGCCTTCGGATAGGATGCGTTGTTCACCGCGACCGAGTAGATCGATGTGTCGAAGACCCGGCCGTTGTCGCCTCCGCTGCCGAAGTAGCCGATGTAGTTGACCGTCGCGTTGCCGCCGAACTGGACGAGCGGCACGGCGTGCGACTTCGGTGGGAGAGAGAAATAGTAGGCTACGCCGGCGAGCGCACCGGCGGCGATCAGCGTCACGACGATGAAGATGACGAGGGCGGTCCGGGAGGGAGCTTCGGCCATGATCAACGAACGTGAGGGGGGTCAGTGTGTCGTGGTTCTCGTCACGGGTGATCGGAGAGACAGGTGCTCCTCATTCCCCCCGCCTCCGAAAGGTCGCTTCATATAAACCCAACCCCGCCAAATGTCAGTCGGGTGGCGGACCCTCCGCCCGCCGGAACTTTCCGACGAGCGGCTCCTCGAGCGTACCGTTCTCGGACAGGTAGTTCAGCGCCTCTTCCATCCGGTCCCCGTCGATCCCGAAGCGGGCCGCCCGCTCCGCGAGGTCGTCCATGTCCGCGTAGCCATCGTTCGACTCCTCCGCGAGCTGGTCCAGGATCTCCAGCAACCGTGCCTCGAGCGACCGCAGGGCGGCCGGCGGGGCGGAGTGGCTCACGGGGGGGGCGACCGGCGTGCGGCGCACCACGGCGGACTCCATCGAGGGTCCGGGGCCCGGGGCGAGAGCCTGCTCTCGGGCTGCCGGAGCCTCCGGACCCTCTAGTGCGATGAGCACAGCTCGCAGTCCGTCGTAGAATCGCGCTGCGTCCGTAGCCGGGTAGTGCTGGACGGTGGCCCGGGCTCCTCGGATCCAGTGTGCGGACATTCCGGCGGCACGAAGGTCCGCCCCCTCGCCCGTGGCCGGGGTTCGCAGGTGATGCACCAGTCGGAGCCGCTCCAGTGTCTGGACCGCCGCCTCGGCGAGAAGGCTTCGATACTCCGCGTCGGGAACCGGATGCACCGCTTCCGCGCGAACGGATGGGACGGGGGGTCCGTTGATGCCTCGGTACAGGGTCGGCTTACCGACCAGGAGCACTCGCGTAGGCCCCGAGATCGCTTCGAGCTCGTCGAGCGCCCGGGGCTGGAACGATCCTGCCGTAAGAGTGACGGTTCCGGTCGGGTCTGTCAGTCGGGACCGACGAAAGGTGCCCGACACCGATGTCCGCGGAGCCTCCGGAGCGGAGACCGTCCCGACCATCGCCACGCGATTCATGCGGGCGCCGAGGGGGGAGATCAGGTAGGACGCCGCCCGCTCGCCCGCGCCCTTCTCGGCCTCCAGCGACGCCCCGAGCTCCTGGGCGAGCACCCGCCAGGCAAGCTCCCGCCCGGTCACCCGGATCCCTCCGCGAGTGCGCGCGCGAGCCGGTCCACAGTAGCCCGAGGGTCGGAGGATCTGGGCTCGATTGACGTGGGGGTCATGGCCAGCCCAAAGTCGTCGACTCGAGTCCCGCCGGAAACGCGCAGGCGCTGTCCGATCAACTGACGGCGTAGGCGGGCTTCGACCCCGACCTCGGCGGACGCCCCGCGGGCCATCTCCAGCGCCTGGGAGAGACTAAGACCGGCGACGCGTTCGGTCTGTTCGCGAGACAGATTCACCGTCGCGACCCCGGTCCCGTCGTCGATCACGAGCCGGACCGTGAGGTCGGTGGCGCCCTGTACCGCGCCGTGTTCTCGGCAGGTCCCGTCTCGCAGAATACGGGCACACGACGGGCAGCGTCGGACCAGACCGCTGGGCGGGGCCAGAGCCACAACCGTCCCCTCCACGGTGAGGAGACTTCCGCTCGTCCGGACCTCGGCCGCGCCGAGGCTCACGGAGACCGGCGCCGGATCCGTCACCGGGGGAACTGCCTCGAACGGGATCCCCTCGACGTGGCTCCGCTCGTCCAGGGTGACTTCAGGAATCCCACGGTAGAGGCGGACATAGCCGCCGACCACCCGGATGGTGTCTCCCGGTTTCAGCCGGAAATCCACCCACGACGTGAAGGGCACGGTACCGCTGCCATCGCCTAGACGACCGGTGTGGAGGGAGCGCCGTTGCTCACCGACTGTCACCGTTCGGGCGGAGACTTCGACCACTCGAACCTCGAGCCGGAACCCGTCCTCGCGTGCCCCCAGGTCGGAGACCCGTCTCAACGGCAACGACGCCGGGTCGACCCGGGGGAGCTCGAGCTCGCTGGCCGGCTCGATCTTGGTCGACCACCCGAAGGACAACTCGGCCCGGTCCCGGAACTCCCGGACCTGGGCATTGACCGCCCGCAGTACGGTGCCCCGATCCACACCCTCCGCGGGCGGATCCCACCACGTAAACCGGACCGTCGCAGTGCCGTCGCTGAGCAGCCCGCTCAGCACGTTCCGCTTCCGGCCATCCGCTCGGGACGTAACCTCCCGACGCGCGACCGTGACGATTCGCGCCAGGATGTGTACTGGGGGCAGCCCGGCACGGAGGTCCTTGAGACGAATCTCGGGCAGAATGGCCTCATCGCTCGGGGGATCCATCGGCTGCCCGGCGGCGAGCCGGGTCCCAGCCTTAGGGGCTTCGGGGACGGCTCGGGCAGCCCAAACTCCGACGCAATCCTTTTGCCTCCACCCTGTCCCCAATCAGCAGATGGCTCCGTCGTTCCAGGCCCGGGTCGACAAGATCCTTCGGGTCCGGAACACGTTGCTCTGTGTCGGTCTCGACCCGGACCCCTCGCAGTATCCGCGGTCCTTCCGCTCCGTCTCGCGGAGCACCGCGTCCCGTCGGTTTCTCGACGGGATCGTCCGCGCCACCTATCCCTTCGCGGCGGCCTACAAGATGCAGCTCGCCCATTACCTGAGCCTGGGCGCGGAAGGCCTGGACCTTCTGGAACGCCTGAATCGGCGGATCGGTCCGACCCGCCTGCGGATCCTGGACCTCAAGGCGAACGACATCGACAACACCATGCGTTTCTACCGGAGCGCAGCCTTCGATCGCCTCGGATTCGATGCAGTCACCCTCACGCCATGGGTCGGATGGGAGACGCTCGCTCCGTTTGCCGAGGACCCGGAGCACGGGTTCTTTGTCGTCGCCCACTCGTCCAATCCGGGGGCCCCGGACTTCCAGGAAATCCCCACACCGCGCGGGGCGCTCTGGCAGGCGGTCGTGACCGAGGTGAAGCGTCTCTCGCAGAAGCAGCACAACGGAGGCGTCGTCGTCGGCGCAACCTACGCGGACGCGGTCCGCGTGGCGCGTCAGCTGCTCGGTAACGAATTCCCCATCCTGGTCCCCGGCGTAGGGGCCCAGGGCGGCGCGCTCTCGACGACCGTGCGCGAAGGCGTGGACGCTCGGGGACGCGCGCTGCTCGTGAACTCCTCCCGAAGCATCCTCTACGCGTCCCGGGGGCCCGACTGGGCCGAGGCCGCGCGCGCGGAGGCCCAGCGGCTTTCCGGTCAGATCAACCAGTTGCGCGCAGGCCTTCGTACACCGTGAGCAACTGACGGGCTACGATCTCGAGGCTGTAGCGCTCCTCGGCGCGCTTCCGCGCCGCCGCGCCCATCGCCTGTCGACGGGCCGGGTCGTCCAGCAGCTCCTGGATCTTTGCCACGAGGTCCCCGGCGATCAGTGGCTCCACCAGCAGGCCCTCGCGTCCGGGCTCGATGACCTCGCGGACGCCCGGCATGTCGGCGATGATCACCGGAAGACCGGAGGCCATCGCCTCCGCCACGACGAGCCCGAATCCCTCGAGCCGGTTCTGCGACGGGAAGACAAAGATGTCGGCGGCGCGGAGGTAGACCGGGAGCTCATCGTCGCTGACGGTCGTGCAGAACCGGACCCGATGCTCGACCCCCAAGCGTCGAGCGAGGGCCTGCAGGTCGGCGAGACGCGGACCCTGGCCGACCAGCAGGAACGAAACGTTCGACGGCAGGTCGCGGAGCGCGCGCAGGATCACGTCCACGCCCTTGTGGGGCACGAGCCGACCCGTGAAGGCGAGTACCCGCTGCCCCGAGAGTCCGAGACGCTCGCGCACCGCTGAACCATCCAGGTCCGGCCGGAACCGGCGGACATCGACGGCCGAGGGCACGATCTCGAGCGACCGGCCTCGAAGCGCCCGGGACGTGTTGGCATAGCTGCGCGTGTGCGCGATGATCCGGTCCACCCGGTCGAGCGTGGGAGGCAGGAAGAGCGTGGAGTACAGCCCGGTCAGCAGCGACCCGGTCGCGCCCTCCAAGTAGAGGTCGCAGTGATACGTGAGGCATCTCGGCGCGCCCCGCCGGCCGAGAGCGCGCACCGCGAAGTAGGACGTGAGCGGAGGCGGGAAGTGGAGGTGGAACACGTCGCCCGGTACCGACGCAACGAGCCTCCGCGTCGCCGGGGAGATCGGGGTGTTGTACACGACCGCCCAGGTCTTGGACCGCAGGATCCGATAGCCTTCGAACTGCTCCTCCAGAGGGAGCGACGGGTCGTGGCGTGAGGTGACGATCGTCACCTCGTGGCCGAGTCGCGAGAACTCTCCGGCCAGTGAGCGCACGTGGCTCTCGACGCCGCCGGCATGCGGGTAGAAGAACGGCGTGACCTGGACTATCCGCACGGGAGGAAGGGTAGAGGCCCGGGGTTTACAAGCGTCGCTCGACCCGCGCCGGGGTCAGGCTGCCGTGGTGGAGGAGCGGTTGGGGCCCGACTCCCGGGTCTGCAGGAGCTCGCCCGGGGCGATGCTGGCGATATCCACGCCTCGCATCGGCTCTCCGAGACCGGCCGAGACGCGCGCCAGGAGCTGCGGGTCGTCGAAGTGCATCGAGGCTTCTACGATCGCCCGCGCGACCTTGGTCGGATGCTCGGCCTTGAAAATTCCGCTGCCGACGAAGACTCCGTCGACCCCGAGCAGCCGACACAGGGCCGCGTCGGCCGGCGTCGCGATGCCACCCGCGGCGAAGTTCACCACAGGGAGCCGACCGAGCTTCCGAACCTCCTCGACCAGTGCCACCGGAACTCGCTCCTGTTTCGCCCAGGCCGCGAGCTCCTTTCGGCCCAGTTTCTTCACGGCCTGGACCTCTTCGTTGACGGTCCGGATGTGCCGGACGGCCTCGATCACGTTCCCGGTCCCGGCCTCGCCCTTCGTCCGTATCATGGCGGCCCCTTCGTCAATGCGACGGAGGGCCTCGCCCAGGTTCCGCGCTCCACAAACGAACGGGACCGTGAACGCCTTCTTGTCGACGTGCCGGAACGGGTCCGCCGGTGTGAGGACCTCGGACTCGTCGATCATGTCGACCTCGAGGGCCTCGAGGATCCGCGCCTCGGAGGTGTGTCCGATGCGGCACTTGGCCATCACCGGGATTGAGACCCGCTCCTGGATCTCCTTGACCTTGCGCGGGTCGGCCATCCGGGCTACCCCGCCCATCGCGCGGATGTCGGCGGGCACTCGTTCGAGGGCCATGACCGCAACGGCGCCGACCTCCTCCGCGATCCCGGCCTGGTCGGCCGTGGTGACGTCCATGATGACTCCGCCCTGCTGCATCCGGGCGAACCCGCGCTTCACGAGTTCGCTGCCGAATCGCAGGCCCGACAGGTCCTCCGGCATGGTCCTATCCTGTCGAGATGACGGTCCTATATGACGATGGGGAGGATGGCACGCACGGCCTGCGGATGGCCCCGTCTTCCAAGAAGTGCGAACGCTCTCGACGCGCGGCTCGGGGACCCCTCCCTCAGGCGATACGGTCGTCCAGTGCGTGCCATCTGGGCACGGTGTAGGGCTGTACTCCCGATGTCCGCGAAGACCGTAGGCTTGGACCGTGAGGCGTACGAGATGCTGGGGGGGGTCCGTTGTCCAGGAGAGACTTTCAGCGACGCGGTCGAGCACCTATCCGGGAGCCGGACCTCGGTACTGGAGTACTCCGGCATCCGGAAGGACATTCTCATGCGGGAGATGGACCGGATTCGTGCCTTCCTACGAGTGGGTCGCCGGTGAGACCGGGTGCGGACGACTGGGGACGCTCGAGAGGGAGTCCGACCGGACTACTCACCCCGATGGCTCGGTCCAGGACGGTCAAGACTAAAGCCAGGGCCCGCCTCTCCCCGGCAATGCCCGAGACGTTCAAGGACCCCGTCTGTGGGATGAGCGTGGATCCCCGTCGAGCCGCGGCGAAGGGAGAATATGCCGACGGTACGGTCTACTTCTGCTCGGTCGCGTGCAAGGCTGCGTACGACCGCCAACACGCTCCCGCGCGGTAGCCACAGGCCCTTCCGGCCCCCCCGCCCCCGCCGATAGGTTCAAAAAGGAGTCGCGACAGAAACGTTCGGCGCTCGGCCGCGCCCAGGTCGCGGCCATCGAGGAAACGAGATGGAGCGCCGATTCCCGGGACTGCCCGCGGTTGTCATCGTTGGGCTGCTGGTGTGCGGACTCGTCGGGGCCGCGAACAGCTTCGGTCCCAGCACGGCGACGGCGGGTGAGCGTCCGAGTACTACGGCGGGTCTCGGGCTGGCCGTCCCGCTCACCTCGGCGAGTCTCTCGATCTCGCCGGACACGCTCGACCTCGGGCAGTCGATCTCCGTCCAGACGACACCCGACGGCGGCACGGCCCCCTACACGTACGAGTACTTCGGCCTCCCGAGCGGCTGCTCCGTCGAGGAGTCACAGAGTTTCCATTGTCAACCGTCCGTCGCCGGGTCGTTCTCGGTGTACGTCAACATCACGGATGCGGCCGACAACCAGACCAACAGCAACACGGTCTCCCTGATCGTCGAGCCGAGCCTTCAGGTTAGTCTCTCGTTGAACCCGGGCACGCTGACGGAGGGGCAGAGCCTCCAGGTGTCCACGAGCGTCAGCGGTGGGTCCGGCCAGTACTCGTACGAGTACACGGGTCTTCCGTCAGGGTGCCAGGGGTACAACTCCGCGAGCTTCTCGTGCACGCCGTCCTCGACGGGGGGCTACAGCGTCGGCGTGAACGTCACGGACACCAACGGCGGGTACGTCGACAGCAATACCCAGAACGTCCAGGTCAACTCGGCCAGCAGCGGCGGCGACGGAGGCAGCGGAGGAGGGAACAACTCCTCGAATCCACTCTCGGGGCTGCTGTCCGGGCTCAGTGGGTTCGTGTCGTTGATCATAATCTTCGGGATCATCGGCTTCGTCACCTGGATCCTCCTGATCGTGGGGGTTTGGGTCGTAGCCGTCGTGCTGATTCGGCGCCTTCCCAAGAACGGTGCGAACACTGCGCCGGCAGCTGCACCGATGGTGAAGTGCGGCTCATGCTCCGCGACCATTCCCGGCGGCAGCAAGTTCTGCCCGGAGTGTGGTGCGAGCACGGTGCCGAAGTCCGGTTAGGCACCGCGGCCAGCCCACAAGGACCGGGGGCAAGTAGGCGGGACCGGGTCTCCGCGCGA
>JASHPT010000051.1 GCA_030037955.1 Thermoplasmata archaeon | reverse complement strand
GCGAAAGAGCGTGCTCGTCGTCGAGCACGACCTCGCGCTGCTCGACTATCTCGCCGAGAAGGCCCACCTGCTCTACGGGGAGGAGGCCGCGTTCGGGGTCATTTCGCATCCGTTGCCGATGCGGTCGGCGATCAACACCTACCTCACGGGATATCTCCGGGACGAGAACGTTCGGCTTCGGCCCGAGCCGATCCGGTTCACCGCCCATCCCCCGAAGCCCCCCGCGCTGCGGACGGCCCGCGTCGAGTTTGGTCCGATGGAGAAGCAGTACCCCGGGTTCCACCTCCGGGTCTCGGGCGGGATTCTGGCCAAGGGCGAGACCATTGGCATCGTGGGCCCGAACGCCACGGGCAAGACGACCTTCGTGAAGATGCTCGCCGGGGCCGAGGCACCGACGGTCGGAACGCCGCCGGCCGATGTGACCGTCAGCTACAAGCCCCAGTACCTCAAGGCGAACCAGCCGGCGAGTCTCCGGGACCGGATGACCGCCCTCGCGACCGACCCCGAGTTCGACGTCGCGGCGCTCGAGAAGGAGCTGGTCCCGGCGCTGGGTCTCGACGGCGTGCTCGACGTGGCGCTGACGGACCTCTCGGGCGGGGAGCTCCAGCGCGCCGCCGTGGCGCTGTCGCTGGCCCGTCGGGCGACGCTCTACCTGCTCGACGAGCCGTCGGCATACCTGGACGCGGACGAGCGGATGAACATGGCCCGGCTCGTCCGCCGCCGCGTCGAGCACGAGAGCGCCACCGCGCTGGTCGTCGACCACGATGTCTATTTCCTCGACCTCGCCTGCGACGGCCTCATGGTCTTCGTCCCCGACGCGGCCGACGGGAGCTCCGGGCGGGGCGACGGCCCGTTCGCCATGCGCGAGGGGATGAACCGGCTCCTGCGCGAGGTCGAGATCACCTTCCGTCGGGACCCGGAGACGCTGCGTCCGCGGATCAACCAGGAGGACTCGGTGCTGGACCGGGAACAGCGGGCCCGGGGGGAGTACTACTACGAAGCCGTCGCCTGAGGCCGGCCGGCCGGCGCGACGGAGCCGGGCCGACCGCCCCACCCCCTACCGGATGTACGCGCGCTACTCCGCGGGGGTGGTCGGTCTCTACGTGCTCCTCCTGGGAGCACTCGTCTACCTGGGGGACCGAGGGCTCCTCAACCTCCTGGCCGCCGACGTGCTCGTCGCGGCCCTGGTCATCTACCTGGGCCGGTACCTCTCGACCCGGTACCGTCTCGGCGCCGAGACCTTCTCCGCCCTCCGGCTGTTCGGCAGCCGCCGGATGCGCCTCGAGGAGATCCGGCACGCCAGCCACGCGAACCTGCGCGACCTGGCGCCGGTCAGCTTCATCGGGAGTTGGGGCTGGCGGGGCCGCATGTGGAGTCCCCGCATCGGCCCGTTCGACACCGTGCACACCAGCTCGGAGGGCCTCCTGGTCTCGGGCGGCGACCGGGTGCCGGTATTCATCTCGCCCAAAGACCCGGACGCGTTCCTCGCGGAGCTGAGCCGCCGCGTCCGGTCCTACCACCCGGACGCCGATATCGAGACCGACGCCGCGTGACGGTGTCGGGTATCACTTCGAGTCGGAGTTCTGCGCAGCGTCCGTGTCCTGGGCGGTCCCACTCGCCGGGGCCGGGCTCTTCGATTGCCACGGGGTCAGCGACGAGTGCTTCCGCAGGTACCGCGCCCCCAGCCAGACGCCGACCAGTCCAAAGACCACCGCGAAGACGACCGCGAATACGATGAGGTAGATGAGGCCCGTGACCAGGCTGCTCAGGTCGAGGAAGCCGAACTGCTGGCCCAGGAAGACCAGGCAGAGTCCGACGACGAGGCCGCTGCCCGCCGCGCTCCCGCCCGCGGACATGTCAGCTCGTCCCTCCCGACCCGGTCGACGAATCCTCGGAGGATTCCCCGGAGGCGGAGCCCGAGGAGGACGTGGCCGGGGTCGAGGAACTGGGGGTTGACGTCTTCCGCAGCTTGTCGGCGGCCCGGGGCCCGACGGTCACGATCATGTAGAGCTCGGCGATCATGAGGAGGAGCAGGCCCACGGTCGCGACGACGATGTCGTACGGCTGCGCGACCCGGACGTAGAAGTACTCGCTCCAGAGCGAGGTTCCGTTCGGGTTCTCGAGATAGGCGTGGACCTGGTACAACCCCTGGAGGTACCAGCGGAACGCGGTCATGTCGTAGGTCATCGAGATCGTCCCGCCGGTCGATGGAAGGGGGGTCGCTTCGACCTCCTGCTTCGTGTAGGCGGGGAATCCCAGGAACAGGATCACCAGGAACGCCTGGGATACCGAGGGTCCCCCCGCCGCCCCGGTCCAAGTGAACTGGACGGTCGCGACGTTGCCGAACGTCCACGAGATCGCCGAAGCGGCGTTGGGAGCCGTGTCCGTATTGACCGAGTCCCAGAGGACCGTACCGCTGATCGAGCTGCTCGCGGTTGTGACCGGCGCCGAGGGCGAGGCCGCCGACGCGAGCAGGCTGGTCCCGTACGGCGCGAGGAGAAGGAACAGAAAACCCAGGGCGATCAGAGGGAGAAGACGTCCGCTCCGGCGCGCTGTCGCATGGGCGAGCTTCCGCACAGGCGGGCCACTCTGAGCCGGGCTAAGAACGTTGGGGTCGATTTCACGACGGACCCGGTGCATCAGTACCGGGCGAGCTGGGGGTCGACTTTCTCGGCATACGCTTCGATGCCCCCGCGCAGACTTTCCACGTGAGTGAAACCGAGGTCGAGAAGGAGTCGGGTGGCCCGCGCCGACCGATTGCCCTTGTGACAGTACACCACGACTTCCCGGGCCCGGGCGAGCTCGGTGACACGGTCCGGAAGGTCGGCGAGCGGAATCAGCGTCGCGCCCGGCAGGTGCACGATGTCCCACTCGCTCGGCGACCGGAC
>JASHPT010000050.1 GCA_030037955.1 Thermoplasmata archaeon | reverse complement strand
AGTGATAAGAGAAAAGTTACCCCGGGGATAACTGAGTTGTCTCCAGCAAGAGTCCCTATCGACCTGGAGGCTTGCTACTTCGATGTCGGTTCTGCCTATCCTGGTGGTGCAGCAGCTACCAAGGGTGGGGTTGTTCGCCCATTAAAAGGGATCGTGAGCTGGGTTCACACCGTCGTGAGACAGGTGTGTTGCTTTTTGGCGGAAGTGTCTGGGTCTCTGACGAGAAGGTTCCCACAGTACGAGAGGAACGGGGAATCGGCGCCTCTAGTCCATCAGTTGTCCGGCAGGGCATCGCTGAGCAGCCACGCGCTACGGGATAAGGGCTGAAAGCATCTAAGCCCGAAACCTGCTCGAAAAAGAGAGACCCTCGAGACCACCGGTAGAAGACCGGATCGATAGAGACGGGGTGTACGGCGGAAGCCTTCGGGCGACCGCCTCAGCCCGGCGTCCACTAACGGTCGATCGGCTACGCAAACTGGATGCATCGGGCAGTCAAACAGAACGCGTGCAACCTTTTCGGGGCCCCGGCCCCTCTACATGATCGAGCGGACGCGCCGCCCGGCTTCGGTGCGCCCCGCGGGCGCCCCCGAACGGCCGCACCCCTCCCCGGAGCGCCTCTGCGGCCAGCGAGGACTATCTACCCGTTAGGGTAATATTCTCTCCCACGGACGTTGGGCCATGCCGGAGAGTCTCGACACTCGCCTCGCCACCCTGTTCGGAAGCGAGACCCGGCTCCGGGTGCTTGCCGTCCTTGCCGGCGCCCCTCGACCCGTCACGGGGTATCGACTGGCGGTGGCGGCGGCCGTCCCGTTCTCCAAGGTCTATCGGGAATTGGCCCGACTCGAGCGGGCCGGACTGGTCGCCCGCGGTCCCGGGGGCTGGCGGGCTGCGGATGCGGATGTGGTGCGTCTCCTCCGAAAGCGGGTCCGCGTGGCCTGGGATGGGCCCTGGTTCACCGAGCGCCAACGTCGTCGGAGGGCCGATCGACGCCTGCTGGACTCGCTCGAGCGGAGGGCCCCCCCGCCATTCCCGGATCGGTGGACCCCCCGGAGTCCCCGGACCGTGACCCGACCTGCCGCCAAGGACGCCATCCTGCGTCGGCTGGGCCGGGCCGAGTCCTCGCATGGCTGACCGCGACGCCTTCGAGCGCATGGTCTCCCGCGAGACCAATCCGGGTCGTCGCGCGGCGCTGGTCGGGGCCTGGCTGGCACGGTCCTCGGGGGCGGCGGTCGTCGTGGTGGGTGGATCCGCGATCTCGGTCTATACGGACGGGCTCTACGTGTCGGAGGACATCGACGACGTGGTGGCGCCCCGGTCCCGACTCTCGGGCCCGCTGCGACGCTGGGGGTTCCGGTTCGAGGAGCGGGGGTCCCGCGGGTACTGGGTGCATCCGCGGCTGCGCCTGCTCGTGGACGTCATCAACCGGTCGGACTATGTCGGCCTAACCGAGCGTCTTCAGACGGTGGTCACCCCGGCAGGTCCCGTCCAGATCGCCGCCGTCGAGGACCTGATCATCCGTCGGCTCATCTTCGCGAAACGCGACCGCCGGCGGGCCTCGTTCGATCAGGCGGCGCTCCTCTGGCTCCGGTTCGGACCTTCCCTCGACCCCGACTATCTCGCGTATCTGGCCCGGTACGAGGGGGTCGAGGACCTGCTGGCCGCGCTGCCCCGGAGCGGCCCCGGACGGCCGAGCCGGACCCGGAGCTCCCGAGGTACGAGACTCGTCCGTCCCTCGGCGCGCCGGCGGCGGCGCTCCCCTCCCCGACCGGGCAAATCGGTTTAGTCCGTCGCGGGCTGTCGCGACGATGCCGTCCCTGGGCCAGGCCCACACCCGCTGGCCGGTCGTCGCATGGATCCGCCTGCGTCTGCCGGAGCGTCCTCCCCCGGTGACCCTGCTGGGGCCCCCGGCCCCGCCCGACCCCCCGCTCGATATCCTGAAGCGCAACCCGGTCGCCACGGATCCGCGTCGCCAGGTCTACGCCTACGAGGAGGACCGGGGCGACTGGGTGCTTCGCCTCGTGTGGGACATGGAGGACCCGGACGTGCTCGAGGCGGAGTACCGGGCGCCGATGTTCGGCGGCCGACTGGAGAAGGAGAAGGTCCCGGAGTTCTGGCAGGCCGTGAAGGCCCTGGTCCAGGAGCTGGGCCCGCTGCCGGTGGACGCGGCCGACCCCCGGCCGTGAAGCCTCATCGCCGACCCCGGGAGGATTATGCCGAGCGGTCGTCTACGTCCTCTCTCGGCGATCGGACGATGAGGCGTCTGCTGGTCCTGCTCTCGGTCGTCGTCGCCGTGGCGCTCGTGGCTTCCGTGCCAACGACCCCGGCCCCGGGCGCCGTCCGATCCCTCTCCCTCGCCCTGCCGCCACCGCTCAACTGTAAGCCGTCGGCGACCGGGCTCGTGCCCGCCACGTCACCGACGGTGCGGGCAGAGATGGAGCCGAACCCCGGTGACGCCGACGTGAACCTGACCTTCTGCAGCAGCGTCTCCGGCCTCACCGGGAGCTACACCGTCAACTGGTCGTTCGGGGATGGTCGGTTCAGCAGCACACCGGACCCAACCCACATGTTCAGCGCGGCGCAGAACTACACCGTGGCGTTCACGCTGAACTCGACCGACTACAACACGACGCTCCACTTCATCGCCTACGTGAACGGCCCACTCGAGAGCTCGGCGAGCGTGAGCCCGCGGGCGCCGGCTCCCTCCACCGTCGTCGCCTTCACATCCGTGACGGCCAATGGGACCCCGCCGTACGTGACCTACTGGGAGTTCGGGGACGGCACGAACGGATCCGGGTCGGTGGTCAACCATACCTTCCATCGGGCCGGGACCTTCGACGTCCTGATGATCACGAACGACTCGGGCGGAGGCAGTATCGAGCAGACCGTACAGGTGACGGTGAGCAGCCCGCCGTCCTACCTCGGCGGGAGCACGACCATCCTGATCGGCACGACGATCGCGGCCGTCGCGGTCGCGGGGGTCGGTTTCGCCTACTTCCAGTGGGAGAAGCGGCGGCGGCCGAGGACGCCGTCCCCGACGACGCCTCCGGGGCCCCCGCCGACCTAGCGGGTCAGCCCAGGGGCGTGGGCTTCCCGACGGCCGCCTGAACGTTTTGTAGCCGGGTTCCCCTCCACGCGGAGTGCTTCGCTCGACGTTCCTCCACCTGCCCGGCATCGGCGCCGTGACCGAGGCGCAGCTGTGGAGGGGAGGGGCCCGGGATTGGTCGGACCTCCGGCAACTCGCCGACCTCCCGGGAGTACCCGCCGACCGTCGGGCGGCGATCGACCATGCGCTGGACGAGAGCGAGGCCGCGCTCGCCCGACGGGATGCGGAATGGTTCTGCCGTCGGATGCCGCTCGCCGAGCAGTGGCGGCTCTACCCGGAGTTCCGGGACCTGACGGCGTTCCTGGACATCGAGACCACTGCCCTGGCGCCCCAGGAGGGCATCGTCACCGTCGTGGGCGTCCACGGCGGCGGTGCGACGCGGGCCTTCATCGCCTTCGACGACCTGGAGGAGCTGCCGGCCTACTTGCAGAAGTTCCGGATCGTCGTGACCTTCAACGGCCTCCTGTTCGACCTTCCCTTCCTGGAGGCCCGGTTCCCGTACATCCGGTTCCCGCCGGCGCACATCGACCTGCGCTTCCTGCTCCGGCGGCTGGGGATCACCGGGGGGCTCAAACGGATCGAGCGAGAGCTCGGCCTGGGGAATCGGTCCGGCGTGGAGGGGATCGAGGGCGTGGACGCCGTCCGGCTCTGGGAAGAGGCTCGGCACGGCGTCCCCGGGTCGCTCACCAAGCTGGTGGACTACAATCGGGCGGACGCGGTCAACCTGGAGCCACTGCTCGACTTTGGCGTACGGGAACTCTCCCGCCGGCTGCTGCCGGCGTCCGTCGTCCCGGCGCCCTAGCTCAGTCCGAGCGGGGCGGCGGACGCGGGATCTGGAGGACCCGGGCCGGCGCCGGGATCCGCGTACCCGCCGGGGGATGGGCCGCCCGGATCCGCTCGAGCGCCTGCTCGCAGTAGGTGGGGGAGGCATCGATGTGGAGGAAGTGCCGGCCCGTGGAGCGGGCCACGGCTGCCACGGTGCCGGTGCCCCCGAACATGTCGAGCACCGTGTTCCCCCGGTAGCTGTAGAACTTGACGAGGCGGAGGATCAGTTCCTCCGGAAAGGGCGCGGGGTGTCCCTTGCGGTTCCGCTCCGGGGGGATGTGCCAGAAGCCGTCCGAGAACGTCTGGAACTCCGGGCCCGTGATATCGATGCTCGCGGGAGAGCCGGGCAGCCGCCACTCGCCCTTCGAGAAGACCAGGACATACTCCCACGACGGGATGATGTGGGGGTTCGCCGGGCTCTTCCAGCTCCCCCACGCGGTACGTCGGCCCATGGTCTGCTTGTACCAGATCACCTCGGTGCGCATCAGGAACCCGAGTTCGCGGAGGTCGGTCGAAAGGTCGTGGTGCAACGGCCGAAAGTTCTTGATCGACGTCGGGGCGACGTTGAGACAGAACCGGCCGCCGACCACGAGCACCCGCTTGAGCTCGAGCCAGACGCTCTTCAGCCAGGCGAGATACTCCTCGGGCGTCAGGTTGTCGCCGTAGCCCGAGTATGCGATGCCGACGTTGTACGGCGGCGAGGTGATCGCGAGCTGGACGGATTCTCGGGGCAACTGCTGCAGCACGCTGCGGGCGTCCCCGCAGATGACCGCGTCCCGGACGTCGAGGGAACCGACCGGCGGCCTCCGAGCGCCCTCCCTCCGGCTGCGGGGCATTTCGGGCGGCCGAACCGTCCGTCGGCTTGAAGATTGCCGCGGCTCTGGCGAACTCCTCGATGACGCTCACCGATTCGCTGCTCACCGGCCTCGAGTGTCGCCGGTGCTGCACGACCCTTCCCGCCGACCGGCTCGTGGGGAGCTGTCCCACCTGTGGGCATACGCTGTTCGCGACCTATGACCTCGACCGGGCGCGAGAGCTCCGCGTGTGGGAGCGGTTCCCTGAGCGGGACCGGACCCTGTGGCGGTACCGGGAACTGCTTCCGGTCCAGCAGGAAGAGAACGTGGTCACGCTCGGCGAGGGCGGAACCCCAGCGATCCGTCTCGTTGAGCTCCCGGAGCTTCCCGGCGTAGAACTGTGGCTCAAGGACGATGGAGAGATGCCGACGGGTTCGTTCAAGGCCCGGGGGATGGCGGTGGCCGTCTCGCGGGCGACGGAGCTCGGCGCCGCCTCCCTGTTCGTCCCGAGCGCCGGCAATGCCGGGCTCGCGTTGGCGGCGTACGGGGCGCGGGCAGGCCGTCCCGTCCGGATCTACCTTCCGGAAGACACGCCGCCCGAGATCCCCCGGATCTGCCGGATGTACGGCGCAGAGGTCGTGGCAGTTCCCGGAACGATCCGCGAGGCCGGCGAAACGGCCCGCGCCCGGGAGAAGGGGTCCGGAGGGTTCGACCTGTCGACGCTGCGCGAACCGTACCGGGTCGAGGGAAAGAAGACCATGGGCTACGAGATCTTCGAGCGGTTCCGGGACTCCCGGATGCCCGACGCCGTCGTGTACCCTACCGGCGGGGGGACGGGGCTCGTGGGGATGTACAAGGCGTTCCAGGAGCTACAGCGAATGGGCCAGCTCGAACACTTCCCGCGGTTGATCTCGGTCCAGATGGAGGGCTGTGCACCGGTCGTCCGGGCGCTCGACGCCGGGGAGGCGGCGGTCCGTCCGTGGGAGCACCCCCACACCGTGGCGCCGGGCCTGTTGGTCCCGGCCCCGTTCTCCTCGGAACGGATCCTGGAAGCGCTGCGGGAGACCCACGGCAGCGGCGTGACGGTGGCGGACCGCGACCTGCCCGAGGCCATGGAACGTCTCGGAAAGCTCCACGGCGTCTCGGCCGCTCCGGAGGGGGCGGCGACGTACGCGGCGCTTCCGGCGTTGTTCCGAGAAGGCAGGATCCGGGCCGGTGAGCGGATCCTACTCTACAACACCGGCTCTGGGGCGCTCTGGGACACCGCGGCGCTTCGGCGGCAGGTTGAAGCCTGACCCGGCCACGTCCCCCGAGGAGCGAGCGGCTCCGTCAGTTCGGGTTGACATGACGCCTATGAGCGCCCGGCCGAACAGCGGGACCAGGGTTGCACCATGACGCGAAGAGCGGCGACCACGGGAGTCTGCGACCGACGCCGAACGAGGCGGACCACGGGCCCCCGGGGAGCCTGAGGAGCAGCCCATGACGTTCCTCGATGACCTCTCGATCATCATCGACCTCGTGATCCTGGTCCCCTGCCTCGTGTTCTACACCGGGTTCCTGGTGTGGCTCAACCTGCGGAAGGACGACCTCCCGAAGGCCCAGGCGTCCCTCCGGCAGGGAGGAACCCTGCTCGGCATCGTCGGCGGCGTGATCGGCATCCTAGCGCTCTGGGGGGAGATGACCTGGCCCCTCAACGTGACGGTGGACGGCAGCAACGTCCTCGCCTCCTACGACCTGTTCTTCTTCGACATGCTGCTGCTGCTCGCGGTGCTGCTCATCAGCTTCGCCGTGGCGGTGAACCTCCGCCTTCCGACGCACTTCGTGGGCATGATGGCGGTCGTGATCGGGTTCGGCGTGGGCTTCTACGGCTACCGCGGCTACACGATGTCGCCGGCACTGACCCTCGACCCGCTCGAGACGTTCCTGCTCTACATCGCCTTCGCCGCGACCTCGGTGCTGAGCTATCCGGCGACGCTCTACGTGGACTGGTTCGTCACGGGTCCCACGACCCCGGCCTCGGCTCCGCTCGCGTCGGACCCCAAGCCGCGTCCTCAGTTCCGCCTGATGTGGAACGTCCTGCTGGGGCTGTTCCTCCTGGCCGTGATCGGCGCCGCCATCGCGGCGGTGGCCTACGGGTTCGACATCGGCTGGGCACACCTCGCGGCGCCGCCCTAGGTCGAAGGGTCCAGAACCTCTTCCGGGAGGGGGCGTCGAGCCCCCTCCTGTCTCGTTTCCACCGGGCGGTAATCCGCTTCGCCTGAGGTCTGGGCCCCGACGGAACCGGGGTTCTTCTTACGGCCGCTAGGATGTCCGCGGGCGATACCGATGCCGGTAGAGCCAGGTCCTGCGCGGACCGTGCTGATCCAGTACCTTGTGTTCTTTGCGATCTTCCTGGCGATCGTCGGCATCATCCTGGGCTCGCGGAGCCTCCTGATCGCCCCGCCGTACGCGGTGACGGCCTACCTCGTCGTCTTCAACCGCGGGTCCAAGTACGCCCAGCTCCGGAGCGTCGTGGGCTCGTACCTCGCGGTGATCGCCCTCTCGGGCGTCTTCGAGCTGGTCCTCGGCGTGACGGTGCTGGCCCTGGTCCTGAACGTCGCGGCCGTCTCGCTGTTCATCACGTTCACCCCGTATTCGCATCCTCCCGCGCTGGCCCTCACGATCTTCTCCTACATCGCCCACGACTCCGTGGCATTCTCGCTGACCTCCCTCGTGGTCCTGGCCATCGTGGCGGGAGCGGACGCGGCCATCACGCGTATTCCGCAGGTCCGTAGACTGCTCGAGGGTGGCGTACCTGTGCCACCGTAGCACGAGCTGCGCTCCCGTGGCGCGCAGGGCGTTCGGGATAGACCACCGTCGTGTCGGAGGCTCCGTGGATTGGTCCGCCGGCAGGCCCGGCTCAAGAGCGGACTTTGCCCCGGGGAACTGAACGAGATGGGCGCGCCCAGATTTGAACTGGGGATCTTCACCGTGTCAGGGTGACGTCATAACCGCTAGACTACGCGCCCTGCGGCGCCCGACCAGGGCGCGGTTCATATCACTTC
>JASHPT010000049.1 GCA_030037955.1 Thermoplasmata archaeon | reverse complement strand
AGGATCCGCTCGATGGCACCGTAGCCGGCGGGAGGAATGGGGTAGGCCCCAGTGCCGACCAGCAGTACCCGCACACCGGGCCATTCGGCCCGCGGCATAAGCCCCCTCGGTCGCAGCGGAGCGGCACGCACACCGCGCGTTCAGGGGGCGACGGGAGATACTGGAGCGAAGAGCATGCCCTCCGCGACCTTCGGGAGGAACATCGTGGACTTGTGAGCCATGACGCGTCCGCTTCCGAAGGCGCGCGCCTCGATGGCCTCCTCGTCCAGGGCCGGCATCAGGAACGTGATCCCGCCGAAGCACGGATGGCCCCCGGTTTGGACTGCCTCCACGGCCTGGCGGACGGAACGGAACGGCACGAACTCCTGGGGAGAGATCCCGAAGCGCTCGGCGAGGAAGCCGTGCAGCAGGTCGAAGTCGTAGCCTCCGTCCGGGCTATCCGGTCCCCGGAACCGCCAGACCTCCGGACCTTGAATCGCAAGGAAGCCGCGTTCATGGCGCTGGGCCATGCGGTCCAGGACGTGTACGAGCGCCTCCGGACTCAGGTCCGCCTCTACGCGCTCGGCGCGGAGGGAACCGGCCGACGCCGTGGCACGGAGCTGATCCAGTGTCACGGAGTGGGATGGAAGCACCCGATGCCAGGGCAACAGGTGCAACGCCCGGTCCCGGCTCTCGACCAGCATCACCAAGGGGGCGGACCCCGGATCGCGTCGGCGGAGCAGTTCCCGGGACGCTCCGTAGCGGTGGTGCCCGTCGAGGATCAGGACTCGCAGCGGCTGTACCATCGAGAGGATCTCGGTCGTGAGCTCGTCGTCCAGTCGCCAGAGCCGGTGCTCCGAGCCGTCGAGCCGGACCCGGACCAGCGGGGGATGCGAGCCCTCGAAGGACAGCGCCCGGCGGTCGAGGCCGAGGAAGCTCTCGAGTCGGTCGTTGATCGCGTGCGACGGGAGCGTGTATCCCGCCATTATCGGGGCGAAGTGCATACCCGTGGCCTGCGTCAAGCGGACCCGCTCGTCGATGCGCTCGGCGAAGGCATTCTCGTGACGAGCGATGAGGGACTCCGGCGTCTTCCCGAGGTCGAGCGCGCCGACGAGCCCGAGCAGCAGATACTCCGACCGCCGGGACCTGGCCGGCAAGGCCTCGAATATGTCCGGCGGCGGGACGTACCGGATCCCGTAGACGTAGAGGCCCGGAGCCGGGTCCTGGCGGTACGCTCCCGCCTCGATCGCTCCCAGCAGGCGCTCCCGGGCACTCGCCGCGAACTCCTCCATTCCCAGGGAGGATGGTCGGGCAACGAACCGTGATGCATTGTGTTCCGTATGGGACAGCCGCTTCAGGTCGGTGTCCGAGAGCGTGTCGTACACGGGAGCGACCAGGTCCGATGCGGCGGCGTGAGCCGGATGGAACGCCTGAACCGGCCGAAGCTCTACCATGGGTGCCTGCCCGAAGCCCTCGGTGCGCCCGGCGAGGCGCGGGCCTACCGACCCGACCCGCTATTTGCCCGTTCCGGGCCCCGTTCGGGGCCACCCCCCCGGGCCGGCTGCCGGTAGAGCTCTGGTCCCCACGCAGGTATCCGCTGCAACGGCTCGGCGCTATCGTCGACGAATAACTCCTCATCGCGAAGTAGAAGTACCTCCGCTCGCGCTCTCCTTCAGGCTGGAGTCCTCGATGCGCCGGTTTCGCTCTGAGCGCGGAGGCGTCCTGCTGGACGCAGTCCTGGCCGTGGGCATCATCCTGCTCGCGGCGTACGGACTCGCCCATGTTGGACTGACCTTCTCGCAGGTGCTGCACGGCGCCCGGTACTTCTTCAGCCACTGACGTCGGCGAAGGAGTGTCGGGCTCGGTCCCCCGGACGCGCAGCCGAGCTGCGGGGTCCCGTGATAGCCGACGCGCTCCGTACGCACTTCAAAAATAATCTCGCGGCTTCCGCACCGCATCGTGGCGACGAAGGAGGTCGCGCAGCAGTTCGACCAGATCTCGGCGGTCTACGACGAGACTCGAGACCCGCTCGACCCCGGTACTCTCGATGCGATTGCGGAGCGGTTCCGGCACTCCGGCATCGGACGTCTCCTGGAGGTGGGCGTGGGAACTGGACGGATCTCCCGGCCGCTGCTCGACCGCGGCTTCGACATGACCGGGGTCGATGCCTCGGTCGGAATGCTCGCCGTGGCGCGGAGGAAGGGCCTTCCGAGACTCGTCCGAGGCAGTGCGTACCGTCTGCCGTTCCGGGATCGGACCTTCGACGCCACTCTGTTCGTGCACGTCCTGCATCTTCTCGAACGCGTTCCGGACGCACTGAATCAGGGGGTCCGGGTCTCGACGCACGGCGTCATGGCCCTCGTGCATCCGGGGAGACCGAAGGAGGAGGGCGCGGAGGGCGGTCGCAAGGATCCCCGGCGACTCCTCGCCGAGTACCTGGAACGGGAGGGGTACCCGGCTCGGGGCGGCACGGGCGGGCCGCGTGTCCGGGAGCGAAAACTGCTGGAGCAGTTCCCGCCGGATGAGCTGGTCGTTGTCGCAGATCGGGAGGTGACCGAGCCTCTGGCCCGGCGACTGAACATGCTCGAACGGCGAGGGAGTCGGCACACCCTGGACATTCCTCCGGAGGTCCTGCGTCGAGCCGCGGAGGCGGTGCGGGCCGAGGTCGGAGACCAGACCGTCACCTACCGTCGAGTGGAGGCCATCGCTACGTGGTCGGGTGGTCCCTATCGACAGTCTACCACCACTCTTGACTCAGACTCGGGCAATGGCTGACTCTGGTCCGGTGCGCCCGTCCGGCAGACGTGGGCGTCGGTCCGGTTTCCAGAGCGGGAAAAGAACTATCCCCCATCGGTCCGCCTTCAACGCTCGGCGGACTGCCGGCCCACGGCCGACGTCGCCTCCAGGAAACCGGGAGCTGAGCGCGTGCAGACCGATGCGGTCCGGATCCGGGAGATCATCCAGAGCCAGACCGGCGAATGGGTTCCGCCGATCAGCGCGCTAGGCGGGCCCCCGGCCCACCTGCTGTATCACGAGCTCGTGCTTCGGGCCGGGCTGAAGCTCTACCGGGACGGTGACGGCCAGCCGCTGGCCACCTTCCTCGACGGGGAGGGCCGTCGGACGTTCGTTTGCCCGAGTTCGGAGCTCACGGGCGCCCTCGACCGATTCCGGATGCGACGGGGACTGCGGCCGTCCCCGGCGAAGGACATCGAGGACCTGGTCCGGGTCATCCATGCCCGAGTCACGGACCCGGACGCGCGGGTTCCCGACCTTCCTTCCGGTGAGCCCGAGCCGATGCGCCCCGTCGCGCCCGGGGCCGAACCGGCCTCTCCTCCCGAGCCGGTCCAACCCGGCGCCAAGCCCGCGCTTCCGGGGGATCCCTGGACGCCGACGACGCTCCCCGGCCTCTCCCTGTCCTTCTCGGGCGGCTTCATGCGCGCCGGCAAGCGGGAGCCGCCGCTTCCGCACCATATCCGCGTTCTTCAGAGCCTCATCCGCCACGGGGGCTGGATGGGCAGTGCCGAGGAGCTCTCCACCCGGCTGGGGGAGGACGAGAACCGCCTGACCCAGATGTTGATCCGCTACCGGGCCGACCTCGCGGAGTTCGGCATCGTCGTCGCGAACGTGCAGGTCGAGTCCGGATGGAAGATCCTGGTCGTCGACCGGGCCCGGCTCGATGACCGTTCCTGAAGGGTAGAGCCGCCGGTCCACCTTAGACGGCGAGGTCCCGCTCCAGGGCCGGAGCCAGGTACTTGCGCCAGAGAGTCGCGTCGTCCTTCCGCTCTTCCTGGCTCAGTCGCTCCACGGACTTCGGGCTGAGCTTCGTGGGTGTTCGGATGATGCGCATGCCACGGAACTCGAGGTGGGACCGACGTGGGCCGTCCGGCACGATACTGTACCAATACTGGGAGTGGAGGAACGGCCCGGCCACATGCGTATTGGTCCAGGAGCGCTCGGCACGATTGATCCGGACGAGACGCTGGACCCGCCGTCGCTTTCCGTTCGGGAACGAGACGTCGGTCATGAGGAGCGCGTCTTTCGTGAGCCATCGTAGCGTTCGCCGCAGCGGATACGGGAACTTCGCCGCATCGGCCTCCCGAAAATCGGTACACCAGTCGAAGGCAGACTGCGCGGACACGCGGAACGGCTGTTCGAACCGGAATCTGAGGGACGTCAACTCCATGGGAACCCAACCCGGGGCGTCGTATCGTCTCGCCCTTTTTGAAGTTTGATGCCCCGTGCGGCGGGTCGGCCCGAGCAGCCGGCCTAGATCAGGCGGCCGGTCTCGCGACGCCGGATGTCCCGGAGCTGGAAGATCAGCTTCTGGACCTCGGACGCCTCCGGGGGGGTCATGCCCAGAAAGCTGTTCGTTCCGCCCATCGCGCCGAAGCGGTACTGGGCCGCGCCGTATCCTCCGAAGGAGGCTCCGCCGAACGGCTGGACCCACACCGAGGCCAGGCCAAAGATCCGGTCGGCGACGCTGCGCTGAACGACCACGTCCGAGATGGTCTCGAGCGGGATCGAGTCGATGGAGAACCCGATGACCCCCCGGCGCCCCACCGTCCGATGGTTGGTCACCCAGTAGCGGTACTTCCCGAACGCAAGCACCGCGTAGACGACGCTGCCGATGACGATGAGCGCGAAGACGGAGAGCAGGAAGGCCACGATCAGGTCGAGAAAGCTCAACGCGACGCCCGTGGAGATGACCGAGGCTGCGAGCGGGATCAGGATGATGAGAAAGACGAGGCCGCTGAGAATGCCGGCGACCATGAGGCGCCATAGCAATCGGCGGTTGGGGATGATCACTCGGTAGAAGACCTCCCCATCCTGGGGATGGAACGGCAGGTCCGTCGGGGTCACGATCCCGGGCGGAAGCGATGGAGGGAACTGGAGCTGGGCTGCGGGCGACGGAGGGTAGGGCGCGCCCGCGGAAGTCCCGGAGGGCAGCGCCGCCGGAGGACCCGAGCCGGCAACCAGGGGCGCGCCGCAGACCTGGCAGAAGTTCGCTCCCGAAGGGACCGGACTCCCACACCGATTGCAGAAGGCCATTCACGCTCGTCGACCATCGAGGACAGAAAACGACACCGGCGACGCACGACTGCTCCGGCGATGCCGAAGCCCTGACTGCCGAGGGGGCTACGACTGGATGCGCACTCCGCTCCCGTGGCTTTGGAGCAGAGGCTTGAGCGACGAGTAGCTCGTGCCATCCATCTCGAAGGCCTGAACTGTGGAGAACGACGGCTGGCTCGACCCCCAGTAGAAGAGGAGCGTCGCATGGCCGTCGCTCTCCTCCGCTTTTCCCTTGAGCCGCTCCCACGGCACTTCCATGTCGCGGCCGCCGGCAAGGTACTTCCACCGGAGGTGAAGGCCCCTGCCATCGGCCCAGAGCTGCCGTGCCTGGAACGTGTACCGGGGCAGCACCGTGATGATCAGGGCCTCGAGGACGAGGATTGCCAGGACGGCTCCGTCCTCGAGCGCCCCCGGGGCTCGCCCCGAATAGGAGTTCAACGTGATGAGGCCAACCAGTGCCAGAATCAGGACCGGTACGGCCACGATGAGGATCAGCGCCTGCCGGAGTTGCCGCCGGTAGAAGCCGTTCTCGAACGGCCCTACGGCGACGTCGGAGCCCTCAACCATGGACCGGTATCGGCGGCACGCAGCGGGCGCTAAGTAGCTATCGACTGCTATCGGTGGCCACCAACGGACATGCGGGGGAAGGCGCGCATCCGCGACCGCCCTCCGGGGGCCCGCGCGAAGACCGAGCTGATGCGCCGGACAGCCGGGGCCACGGTACCGACCCCGATCGACGGCAGATACGACCTCGCCGGTTGGTACCTCATGGGCCGGATCTTCCGGCTACGACGAAGCCTCCCGCGGGCGCGGCCCCGGCTCGTCGACCTCGGTATGGGTCGCGGCCGCGATATACTGTACTTTGCGCGGCGCGGTTTCAAGGTTCTTGGAATTGACTCTTCCCGGGACGCCGTCCGACGGGCCGTTCGACGGGCGGCTCGACTGGGAGTACGGATAGAGACCCGTACGCAGGACCTTCGAACGTACCCGCTGCGCGGCCCGTTCGAGGTCGTGTACTCTAGCTGCTTTCTCAACAACCTGCCGCCAGCGACGCGTCGCCGGCGCTTTGCCGACTTCCGCGTCGCGACATCGCCCGGGGGCATTCATGCGGTCAACGCATTCCTACGGAACTCGCCCCATCCAACTTCTGCTGGGGAGACTCCCGATACGTCCCCATTTCGGCGAGGCGAGCTTCGCGGATACTACCAGGGTTGGGAGATCCTAGAGTCGGGGGTCGTTCCGTTCAAGTGCCTGGGTCCCGGGCCCGTCCACCGGCACACGGTGGATGTCGTGATAGCGCGAAAACCCACCACCCAGGCACAGTCGGTGGACCCGTAGGGGCACGGCGCCCTGCGGCGCGTGTCATGATTTCGCACAGACCGTACAAGACTAAAAGACCCCGCGCTGTCTCCAAATGAGTACAGGGCGCAGCCCGGGGCCGTTCGACGATGGGTCGGTACGATCGAGTGCCAATTCAGGAACAAACCCGAGACGAGCGGGTCGAGAAGTTCGCCATCATCGACGACGCGTACTCCAAGGAGGAGGCGGTCTTGGAAGCGCAGCGCTGCCTGCAGTGCGCGATGCCCTACTGTGTGCAAGGGTGTCCGATCGCCCAGGACGCCCGGGGGTACAACATCCTGATTTCCGAGGGAGACTTCGACGGTGCCGCCCGCCTGACTCTCCGGGACAACCCGCTGGCCACCGTGCTCTGCAAGACCTGCTACCACTTCTGCGAGGACGATTGCATCATGGCCGGCAAGGGCGTGCCGATCGCCATCCGCCACCTCAAGCGGGCCGCCCTGGACTTCGGCACGTCCGACCTGCTCTACGTCCCGACGAAGCGGAAGGAGGAGCGCGTGGCTGTGATCGGGGCAGGGCCGGCGGGCCTCATGGCGGCCTGGGACCTCGCCGTTCGTGGGCACCCAGTGACGGTGTTCGAGACCGAGCCCTTTCTGGGGGGACAGGTGAACACCATCCCGCGGTACCATCTCGACGCGGACGACCTCAACACGGACCTGGCCCGTTGGAAGAACCTCGACATCAAGTTCGCCGTTGGACGAAAGGCCGGCGTCGAGTTTGGCCCGAAGGACCTGCTCGCCGAGGGGTATGAGGCGGTCCTCGTTTCGGTCGGTGCCTCCAAGGCCCGGGAACTCGCGATTCCGGGCGAGCACCTTCCGGGCGTCTACCACGCCCTTCCTTTCCTCCTCAGGATCAATATGGGCCCGCCGGGAATCTTCGGCCGGACCGACCGCCGGGTCATCGTGATCGGTGCGGGGGATGTCGCGCTGGATGCGGCACGCTCGGCCCGGCGAATGACCGGCGGTGGAGACGTCCAGCTCGTCTATCGCCGCGGGCCGGAGGACATGAAGGCCACCTCCGAGGAGAAGGAGGGCGGTGTCATCGAGGGGATCCAGTACGTGTTCTACCGGTCCCCGAAGGCGATCCTGGGCACCGACCGCGTCGAAGGCTTGCTGGTCGAACGGACCGAGCACGGACCCCCCGACGCGAAGGGCCGCCGTACGCTCGTCACCGTGCCGAACTCGGAGGAGACGATCCCGTGCGACACGATTGTCATCGCCGTGGGCGAGGTCGCGGACCTCGAGGGCTTCGACAAGGACTTCGGATTCAAGATCGCCTCGATGGGCTGGCCCGAGGGCAAGCACGAGGACTGCATGACCGACGTCCCGGGGGTCTTCGCGACCGGCGGCCGCTCCGTCGTCCACGCGATGGCCGCCGGTGAACGGGCGGCCGCAGCGATTGATGCCTACCTCGCCAAGAAGCACGGTCGGGAGCCCGAACCCCGGCCGGACCCGTTCGGAGGTTCCGCCCCTCCCGTGATGCCGCCCGGGTACGGCGAAGCGACGTGGACGCCCTGAGCACCGCCGGTGCTTCCAGCGCCGGACGGTCGGTGGCGTCGCCCGCTCCGGGGTCCTTGTACCGAGGCTAAGGCAGGCTACCGATCAAGAGCTCCCAGGGCTCGACGTCTTGGACAAGAACTCCATCGCGGACCCAAGGATCCGGGTCCAGACGACTCCGCACCTCGGACGCGTCCTTGGCTCTGACGACCAGCATCGCGCGTACCCGATGGTCATCGACCGGTCCGCCAAGCAGTACGAAGCCGTCCGGTAAGGCATTCATGAAGTCCCGATGGGCGGGCCACCCGGGCTGCTCCCGCATCGGCCGGCCTTCTACCCACCTCGGACCGTGGCGCGCAGTGACCACGAAGTACGTCATCGAGTCGACCGCCGGGACGGCGCGTCGGTCGGCATTAACTCTGCCGCGTCGGGGGCCCGGGTCGAAGCGCTTTTGGCGGGTATGGGTCTCGGGCATCGCGTGCCCGCTGCTCGCCGGCGCCGCGCCCGTGCGACCGGCCTCGGAGGCGTGTTTCTGAGGTCGAAGGACCCGGTGAAGCTTGCCCAGTGGTACCGTCGGCATCTGGGCCTCGCCATCAGTGCCGGCGGGCAGGTTGCGACCTGGGACTGGCGGTCATCGCGGCATCGGGAGCGGGTCGGCAGTACTCTGTGGGCGGCCCTGGACTCCGCGGACCGGGACTGGGGCCGCGGGCATCCCACGGCCCAGGTGAATTACCGGGTGGACGATCTCGACGCGATGCTGCGGCAGCTCCGACGCAGCGGCGTCACCGTCGACGACCGGACCGAGGAGTCCCGGTACGGCAGGTTCGGCTGGGCGCAGGACCCGGAGGGAAATCGGTTCGAGCTCTGGGAACCGCCGGCTCGGTACCGGTCGCCTGAACGACACATCCCGATGGAGTAACGCGGGCGTCGCGGGGTCGGTTCGATGAGCGAAGGGGTTGAGGTGGGCATCCACCTCCGGGAGGGTCTCCATGACGAGAATTTCATCGCGACGGCGCTCGGCAATCTCGCTGCCTACGACCTCCAATCGGTGCGGCACGAGCCGCTGCAGTGGCAGATTCTTCGTGTCGAGGGCAGCCCGGGCCAGCACCACTTCCGATTGATCATCCGTCACCCGGACCGGGTACTTGACCTCGGCATACGTCGGGACTTGCGCCGGATCCTGGATGACCTGTCGAACGAGACCGAGGACGAGCTCGCACGACGGCTCTCCGTCGCGGAGGGCAAGGGCCTGAAGCGCGTGCCACTCCGGCACCTGCACGAGGCGGTCGATTACTGGAAGGACGACTTCTGGAACTGGTTCGGCTAAGCGGCGCGCTCAGCGGTCCCGCGGAGGGCTGTTCCCCGCATCCGCCGAGACGTCGTCTCCCGTCCTCGGCTCCCTGACTGACGGGCGCTCTCCTCCGCCTTCCTGTGAACTGCGGACGGTGAGCAGCAGCGCCGTGACCGGCCGGATCGGTAACTCCGGTTCTCGTCCACAAGTGCCGGTCTGTCGCTACCGAATCGTAGCGAGATCCTCGTCCAACATCCTGCGTTCGTGGGAGTTCCGGATGCTCTTGCCGACCCGGCGGGCGAGAGCCATATACCTACGGCTTGCCCGGGAGCTCCCGGCCACCGCGGACGCCCGAGCGAGCGCTTCGTAGCCATAGGCGACGTAGAACTTTCCCAGGCCATGCCGGAGCGCTAGCTCGAGGGACCTCCGGCCGTGGGACAATGCCGGTTCGGCCTGTCCGAGCACCGAGTAGACGCGGGAGAGCTGCCACTCACCGATGGAGAAGTTGAGGGGACGGCCCACCCGGCTCCAGTGGTATCGCGATGCGTACGCGGTGAGGAGCAGCTCCTCGTCCTCGGACCGGTTTCGCCGTTTCTTGGCCATGAGGTCCCAGGTACGGTTGAATAGGTACGCTCCCAAGCGCCGATGGCCGGCCGGGTCGATCGGGTCGGTTCGACGTGGCACGGACCGCCATCCCCGGGCGGGGTTATTCGCTTTGGCCGAGCGGCCCGCCAACCGGCGGCATCACGGTACGGAGCCGGAAAGGATCGTCATCAGCGTCCCGGGGTCGATGTTCCCGCCCGAGATCACGACCACGCTGACCGGCGCCGGGTGGGGCTCGAGGCGGGCGGCCGCAAGAGCCGTACCGGCGGCCCCTTCTGCGACGACCCGGTGCCTCTCGAACAGGAACCGGATTGCCTCCGCCGTGTCGGCGAGCGACACGACGCGGGACTCGGTAACGAGGCCGTGGAGGCGCGTCCACATCTCCGGAAAGACGCTCATCGAGCCGGAGCCGTCGACGAAACTGGGCGTGCGGTGGACCTCACTCGCGGCTTGGACTCGGAGGGATTCCGTGAAGGCCGTAGCGGTGTCGGGCTCGCAGGCCACACACCGGGCCGACGGCTTGAGCGCCCGCAGGGCCGATGCGATACCACCGATGAGTCCCCCACCCCCGATGGCCACATAGACCACGTCTACCTGAGGCAGTTCCTCGAAGATCTCGAGGCCGATCGTCCCGTTCCCGGCGATCATGTCCGGATGGTTGAAGGGCGGCACGTAGAGGAGGTCCTGGAGCGGGGCGTACCGCTTCGCGAGCGTAATGGCCCAGACCTCATCCCAGGGCAACTGGATGATCTCTGCACCGAACCGCCGGATACCCTCGAGCTTCGCCTGGGGGGCGGTATCGGGAACGATCGTGGTGCAGGGAACTCCGAGTCGTTGGGCATGCCACGCCAGCGCCTTCGCCATGTTGCCAGCGCTGGTCGTATAGACGCCCTTCAGCGGACCTCGTTCAAGCGCTGCGAAGATCGAGTTCCCAGCGCCCCGGACCTTGAACGACCCGGTCGGTTGGAGGTTTTCGAGCTTGAGGTAGGTCCGGTGCCCTTCCGAGGAAGCATCGAGAGGGATCAGTGGCGTACGGAGCGTCACCGAACCTAGCCGGTGCCGGGCCCTCTCGATCGCATCGAGCGGTACCGGGTCTCCCGCGGGCATCGGTGGCGACTGGCGGGAGCCAGGACCTGTTTAGCTTGTCGGCCCGCTCGAGCAGACTCCTCCCCAGCGCCGTTTCTTGTCGCCGGCTGGGAGGGGCGGGCCGAAGGCCGCCGTTCCACGGCGTCGAGGATATATTTGTCCCGACGGCGTAGAGCGCGCTCCATGGTGACCACGATCGACCTGATGGATTACGTGCACGAGCTTCGGGAGGATTTCTTCGAGTGTGCGGCGGCTCTGGGCTGGAAGGAATTCACGAAGAACCGCGGCGTTAGCATGCTCTCCTTCCGGGACATCTTCCTTCACCTGGCCTACGTCGAAGAGCAGCATGTGACAGAGTTCTGCGAGGGACGGGTCACACCGTGGATGCCGGAGGTCATGAACATCCCACGGGACCGCTATCGGAGTATCGCATCGGTCCGCGCGCGGCTTCGCCAGGTCCGAGCCATGGGGGAGCGAAGGTTCCCCGGGTGGAACAACCCGAGCGCGCTCGCGGAGCCCGCGGTCTGGGTGGCGTCTCGGAAGTACCCGCTCAAGCTGACTCGAGACTCGGCCCTCGCCCAGTGCTTGACCGAACACCTGCTCCATCTGGGTGAGGTCGAGGCGATGCTCTGGCAGCTGGATGTCGAGCCTCCCACCACGATGTGGATCGACCGCCGTGTCCTGCGGGGGAAGTGGCCTCCGCCGAAGTCTGCCGTCTATGACGTTCGAGTCCTGCCGCGGACCTCGCGGTCCCCACGGTCTCGGATCATCCCCACGGCGAATCGATAGAGGCGCCAATCCCACCCCCGGTGAACGACCGGACTGAGGCGTCCGGGGACCGGCGGGCCCAGTGCAGCCGCTGGGAACGCTTAGGCGAGGTTCATTTTGCGGAGGACCTCGTCGAAGCGGGGATCTCGCCGGAGCGACTCGAAGCGCGGAGACACCCGGATCATTTGGAGAGCCAGGTCGTGTTCTTCTGCGCCCAGGTTCAAGGTCTGGAACGCTGCGTCAAAGTCGCCGAGGAATCCGTACGCTATCGCGAGACCGTCGGAGCTGATGAATCCCTTCTTTCGAACGAGCTCCTGGTTCAGGAGGGTTCGAGCTTCGGCCGTCCGGCCCATGAGGGCCAGGAGCCACACGCTCGGGACGTGGTCGTAATCGTCCGGGTTGAGCTCATTCGCCCGCTGGACCGCCTGCAGCGAGGCCGGATAGTCTCCCTTGGCGTAGAACCACCAGGCGAGGGCGATCTGATGCGCGCCTGACCCCGGTGCCAGGCGGCCGATGTGCTCGACGACCGGCTGTGCTTCGTCCGGCCGCTCGATCCATCCCAAGGCCGAAACGTAGTACAGCGCCGGAGTAACGTCCTGGGGATCGAGGGCGTACGAGAGCACGATGTGCGACATCGCCTCGCTGAGTCGGCCCGCGTCGAGGAGCATGGCACCGTAGTGATGGTGCGCCACCGCGTAACTCGGATTGAGCGAGATCGCGAGACGGAACTCGCGCTCGGAGGCCCCGAACTCCCAGTCATCCCACAGCAGCAGCGCCAGCGAGCAGTGGGCCTCGGCCAGATTCGGGTCGAGCGCGGTCGCACGGGTCGCATGGGCCCGCGCCTCAGCGACCCACTCCGGACGCCGACCCAACCGATGACGCCATCCCTGCCAGATGACCGCGTCCGCGAGCCCCGAGTACGCGCGCGCGTTCGTGGGGTCGAGAGACACGGCGAGTTCGAACTGCTCCTTCGCCCGGCTCAGCTTATCCGGTGACGGTTCCGCATAGAGGAGCGCCCTCCCGCGCAGGTAGGCCATGTACGACTCCGGGTGGATCGCGGCACCGGGTTCGAGCCGCACGATGTCGGGCTTGTCCACCGTGATCCGCAGCGCACCCGCGATGCGCTCGGCCACGTCGGTCTGGACGGCGAAGATGTCGTCCAGGTCTCGGTCGTACGAGTTCGCCCATCGGTGCGCTTGGGACTGCACGTCGATGAGCTGGGCCGTGATCCGCAACCGACTGCCGGCTTTCCGAACGCTGCCCTCGAGGATCGAGCCGACCTGAAGTTCTGACCCAATCTGTTGCAGGGACTTCGAGGTCCCCTTGTAGGGGACGACCGACGTGCGGGCGATGACCTGAAGTCCCTGAAGCTGGGAAAGGACGGTGATGAGCTCCTCGGTCAAGCCGTCCGCAAAGTACTCGTCGCTCGGATTCGGGCTAATGTTGGCGAACGGCAGCACCGCGAGGCGCGTCGGATCGGCGACGCGCCCGGTCGACCCGGCAGCACTCCACGGCGGTACGAGGCGGTAGACGCCCACCGTCTCGGACACTCCCTTGAGGACCTTCGGGCCGAGGCTCTCCGCGAGGTATCCGACGGTGTTGTGAACCTGGTCGTACGCCTGCGCCGAGAGGCAGAGCCCGCCCACCTCGGAAAGCGGCTCGATGCGGGCCGCGATGTTGACCGCATCGCCCAGGATGTCGTCTCCTCGCGCCTCGACATCTCCTACGTGCACCCCGATCCTCATCCGGATCGGAGGCTGGCCTCCCGTCTTGTTGTACTCTCGGATCGTTCGCTGGAACTCGACCGCGGCTTCCACCGCATCGCGGGCATTGGGGAATTCTAGGAGTAGCCCGTCTCCGATCCCCTTCACTCGGCGACCGTGAAACGCCGCAAGCACCGGCGCGAGTAGGCGTTCCTGGGCCTCGAGCAGGCGCATCGCGCCGGGTTCGTCGGAATGCGAGAGCGAGGTGAACCCTTCGAGGTCCGTGAACATGATGGCCGCGAGGCGTCGGACCCCGGTCACACGGTCCGGACCGTCATGGATAGATTAACCATCTTGGTCCGCTGCCGTCAGCGTCGATGGCCCGGCGACGCCACCAAGGGCGATTCGCCGCCCAGCGTACCGTCGGACAGAACCGCGGACGGTCCACCCGCTCACGAAGGTTTTGGGGGTGACCCCAGCCGTCGGATCGTGAGCACGATGCCCACCAGGCCCATGGCGATCCCGACCGCTCCGATTCCCAAGGCGAGTTCAAACTCGCCGTTGGTCGGCCCGGAGGACGTCTTGGCTGCCGTCGTGACGTTCAGGATGGTCTCGCCCTGGGTCTCGTGACCCTTGGAATCGGTGACCGTCACGCCCACGGTGTACCGACCGACCTGAGTCGACGTGCAGGTCAGGCTGGAGGCGTTGAGTGACACGCATCCCGGCGGGAGCCCCGAGTAGTTGTAGGCCAGGGGCAGGGTTCCCCCGGTCACAACGACTGCGATGACACTGGACTGGCCCAGGGTGACGGAGGGCGGACTCGCGAACATGTCCTCGATGACGATGGGGACGACCGGCACTGCGGCAACCGTGAGCGGCGTCGAGGCCTGTGCCGTACGCCCCAGGGCGTCGGTCACGGTGACGTTTACGGTGTACTGCCCCGCCACGGTCGGTATGCACAGGAGACGCACGGTCTGGACCGAGGAGCAGCCGGGGGGCAGGTTCTGATACGCAACCGAGAGTGGGCCGGTCCCGTTGGCGATGTAAACGTTGAAGGAGGTCGCCTCTCCAAGCGTGATCGCATCCGGCGCGGCGAGGAACCCGACTACGGTGGGAGGAGGACCCTCCACGACCGTGAGGTTGGTGGTCGCGACGACAGTGCGTCCAAGAGAGTCCTTCACGGTGAGGGAGACGTTGTACGTGCCCGGGGCCGTCGGCGTGCAGGCGAGCGCTAGTGTCGAGTGCGAAGAACAGCCGCGGGGGAGGTTTGAGTAGGATTCCGTCAAGGGAGCGGTTCCGTTCTCCACGACGGTCTGGAAGGTCGTGGAGCTTCCCAGCACGATCTCGGGCGGGGTCGCCAGGAACGATGCGATGTAGGGCGGGGGCCCCGGTGCCACGATGAGGTTTGTGACTCCCGTGGACCATCGGCCCAAGGAGTCCGTGACGTTAACCTCGATCGTGTACGTTCCGATCCTTTGAGGAGTGCAGCTGAACGACAGATTGTTTTCGTACGGACAACCGTCGGGAAGTCCGTAGTACTGCACTGAAAGCGGGGCTCGGCCCCCGACGACGAACGTCTCGATCTCGGTTGACGCGCCCAACGCTATGTCGGCGGGATCGGCGACCACCCCGGCAACCGTCGGACCTGGCGGGACCCCGGCGGTGCTGTTGACGTACAGCCACTGGTATGAAGCCGAGTTCGGACCATTGCCCTCTGCGGGCGAATCCACGTACTGCCCCAGGTACACGAAGTAGTAGGCCCCCGAGAGCAGGTAGCTCACGCCGCCGAGGATGGTCCCGTTGTGGCTGAGGACTGCCGTGGCTTCGTAGTTCGCCTCTACGACGATCGTGAGGTTGTACCACTCGTCCATCGAGGGGGAGAGGTTGAGGGGTGGAGGGACCCCATTCCACGGGTCGCCCGGCCCGACGTTCGCTTCGGCTCCGATTCCCAGGTATCCGCTGCTTGCATTCAGGTTCCCGGCGATCACGAGGCCCTGATTCAGACCCGCATTCGAGATGCCGAAGACAAAGGTCACGCCGTGGGACGCAGTCACGTCGACGTTGGTCTGGACCTCAAAGGGCGGGAGGAACGATGCGTTCGTTTGGATATCCGCATAGGTGAGGTCGGCGGTCACGTTGCTTAGCGTCAGACCCTGGGTCCCCGAGAAGTTGAGCGTGGGTGGAACGGGGGAGAGTGGCCCTCCCCCGGCGCCCTGAGACGCAAGCACGCCGGATGCAACGCTTCCGTTGACGGTCCAGGCCGATGTGTTGAGCGCGGTGTCATTCTCAAAATCATCAGAGAACTCGACACTGCTGTTAGCGGCGAGCCGGAGGCCCGGCGCGCCGGGGAGGGAGATGCCGGTCGGCCGAAAGCCGGCGGCAACGTCGGCGTGCACAAGCCCCCAGGCCGACAGGACCACTAGGGTGGCAACACCCAACGCGATTAGACCGAGGCGGAGTGCGCGGGCCCGGGGGAAAGGCTCCACGGCTGTGGCCGCGGCTTGACCGGGAAGGCGGTATTTGAATGCAGCGAGAATTCGATCCCCCCCCGGACTTTTCGTCAGGGATGGAGAAGTGAGTCCGGTCGTTCCAGGCTTCAACGCGTTCGGTGCCTCTACAAACTCCTGCCCACCGGCCCTAGCTGCCGAGCAAGAGGGAGGCCAGATGCGAGCCGATGTACGGAAGACCCGAGGGGGGGCTCATCACCGCCGCGGGCCTAGCAGCTGCCCATGGCCCGCACGCTGAGGAAAGCCAGGTCCTCGAAGTCGACCGACGCGCTCTGCCGGGTCAACCTACCGCCCGCTTCAGAAGCGCCGCAATCCGTTGTTCATCGGCCGACGTGAGCGCGGTGAGCGCGAACGCAACGGGCCACATCGTTCCATCATCGAGTTGCGCCTCGTCGTTGAAGCCGAGGGTGAGATACCTCTCCTTGAACTTCTCCCCGCTCCGAAAGAAGCAAACCACGGTCCCGTCCTTCGCATACGCCGGCATCCCGTACCAGGTACGCGGTACGAGGTCCGGGGCACTGGAGCGGACGATTGCGTGCAGCCGCTCTCCCATGCTCCGGTACGGTTCCGACATCGCGGCGATGGCGGCTCGGACGGCCTTCTCTCCGTCCACCTTGACCCCGGTCGAACGGCCACGGACCTCGGCTTTCCACTCCCGAACGTGCTCCCGTAACGCGGCCCGCTCGCCTGGACTGAGGGCACTCATCTTCGTATCGGTGTCTGGAGCCCTGCCCGGCTTCATCTGGCGCTTCGGAGGAGACCTCATTGAGACAACCGCCGTCAGGAGCCTCTCTTGCAGGCAGACCCGTGCCTCGCTCTCGATCGTGACGCGATATTTGACCGTAGTGCGGGAACCCACCCGTCGCGTGTCGCCCCGCCCGCGGTGTCCAGCACCGGGACGCCTCGCGAGCAGGAGCCTCCGGCAGACCCGCCAGTCTCCGGCGGTCGGGGCCGCAGGGCTCCGGAGCTCGTGAGCGGAGCATATCCGCGCGCGCCCCTTCGATGGGGGAGCAAGCGTGGACGATAACGCCAGTCAGCCCCTCAGGGCTCCGCCCCCCGCGACCTTACGCCGAGTCGTCTGGGCCGAGGACCTGGCCATCGTTCGGCGCTTGTTCCAGGAGTATCGTGGATGGCTGGCCCATCATGGGACGTCCCCGGCCGAGGAGGTGCCGACTTTGGATCCAGGCCTCTCGCTCGTGGACCGACTGATTGCCGGGCTGCCCGGTACCTATAGCCCGCCAGAAGGCGATGTGCTGCTCTGGTACCACGACGGTACTCTGATCGCCTGCGGTGCGCTGCGTGAGCTCGAGCCCGGGGTCGGGGAGATCAAGCGGATCTATGTTCGCCCGGACTACCGGGGCAAGACCTTTGGCCTCACGTTCGTCCGAGCCCTGATGGACCGAGCTCGCCAGCTCGGGTATCGGAAGCTGCGGGCCGACACACTGCCGTCGATGCAGGCTGCAATCGAGTTCTACGAGGAGCTGGGCTTTCGCCGGGTGTCGGCCTACTGGCCCCATCCGGCGGCCGGCGCGCTCTTCTTCGAACGCAAACTCGAGCCATAGTCCGGGAACCCGGTCGCGGATAGTTGGGTCTCCGTGCCCTGGCTCTGCGAGCGACGCTGTCGATACGGCTCTCTCTTTTGAATCCGCAGCGAATCCACCCGGCTCGGAGAAGAGCCGATGCCGACGGAATTCGAGTCGATCCGGAACTGGTATCTCTACAACCGGGTCGCGCGACAGGCATACTTCGACACGCTCGCGAAGCTTCCGCCGGACGAACTCACGCGCGATCGAGGCGCGTCGTTTCCCACGCTGCTCGACATCCTGGGGCATTCCATGGGCGGCATCGAAACGTGGATCGTCCGGATGTCGGCGGTGAACGGGGAGCGATTCAAGTCCGAGGAGGTACCCGAGCCCCAGAACCTCGACGATCTCCGTGCGTACGGGAAGATCGTGGACGGGTGGGTCGACCAGTTTTTCGCACGTCTGAGCGACGGGGATCTGGATCGTGAGTTCCTGGTTCCCAAGCTGCCGCCGTGGTGGGACGAGGACTTCACGACGACCTTCCGGAGCACCCTGCTGCACGTGATCGAGCACGAACTCCAGCACCGCGGTGAGCTGAACGCCCTCCTCTGGCAGATCGACGTGGACCCTCCCATCCTGGATTGGGGAGAGTTCGAGAAGATTCAAGCCCGCGGCCATCCGCCCGGAAGGTAGGTTTCGAAGAACGGCCGGCTCCGGGCCCCCGGCCCGAGCCGGGGTCAGCCCGGCGGAGGTGGCGTCGAGGCCGTCGCCGGGACGGCGGCCGCGGCGTGCTTCGGGAAGTATCGATAGATGAGATAGGCGAGGATCGCCACGTACAGTACGATCCCTCCGGCGATCGCAATCAGGGTGTTCTCCCAGACCCGCGAGGTGCCGTAATCCTGGACGTATCCGAGGAGTCCGGACACGACGATCGTAAACGCCAAGCCAAGGGCAATCTGCGTCGTCGTAGGCCGGCGCCGGTAGAACGCTACCGAAATGAGTCCCGGCAGGATCATCGAGGGGGGGCAATCCGGCGGGGGCATTAAGCTGCGGGCCGCGGACGAACTAATAGCCCCGTGCCTGTCGGCGTCGTGGGTCTCCTCCGGGGCTATAACCGTGTGTCCCTATCGCCGGGGAGGGACAAGACATGTCCGACGTCATCGAGGGAATGGAAGCTGTGACGGTCCACATCCGGGACATCGAGGCGGCGCGCCGGTTCTACTCGGAAGTGCTGGGTCTGAAGGAGGTCGCCTACAACCCCGCCGCCCCCCGAGCCGCCTACGCGATTCCCGGCACCACCACCCTGCTGACCATGCATGTGATGGGGAAGGACGAGGGCGGCCGTGAACCCGGGACCGTGTCGGGAGTCGTCTTCTCCCATCACGACCCGACGGCGGCCTGCGCGGAGATCGAGCGTCGGGGCGGTACGATTGTCGACAAGCCGCACACCTTCCCGGCCGCCGTAGGCACGGTGACCCTGTGTGTCTTCGCTGATCCCGACGGCAACGAGTTCGTGCTGAGACACGTCCATCAGCCGCCGGCCAAGTCATCTCGGTAGTCCTCCCCAGAGCGGCCGGCCCGGCACTGAGCCTAGCGGCGAAGACAGACTCACGTAGTCGGGGTCAAAGGCCGCGCTCCGATGCCCGCGGGCGCCGGGACGGCCGGGGTACCCCGGCGGGCCCTGCAGTCCCGCACAGCGCCCTGGAGGCAGCAACGCGTCGCTTTAGGCTCCGTCCGCCGTCGCGGCTTCCATCCGGCGCAGCCAGTCCGCGACCAGCAGCCGGAAGACCTGGTTCTCCTCGGTCATGCCGAGAAAGTGACCCGCGTAGTCGAGTATCGCAACCGTGGCTCTCGGGTACCTTTCGATCAACTCGAGCTGGTCCCGGTATCCCACCAGCATATCCTGCCGTCCGCATACGATAAGCGTTGGATGGGGGAACGGAGTCTCCTCCGGATCGAACGAGAACTTGGAACCGGTAACCGGCCCGAGAAAGGTCTGGTCGGCATGCTTCGTGGCCGGGACAATGAGTTCCTGGATCGCGGTGACGCCCTCGGACCCTTGAATGACCAGGAGCCTTCCATACTGTTGCTCGTCCTCGCTGCTCAGACGGGATGTGGCGGCAGGGTCTTCGTGCAGGACCGTCCGAGGCGGCGGATGCCGCGTCTCCCGAGGATACTGCGACGGGACCCAGAGCATCAGCCCCAGCATCTGCTCGGCGAAACGATGCGCAAGGGCGCGCGCGATGTACCCCCCGTAGGACTGACCAGCGAGGGCGAACCGCTGCCCCGCGAGGAGTGCTTCAAGAAAGTCCCCGACAGCATCGGCCATGTCGTCGTTCGAGTGGATCCAGTCCGCCCCCGGGCTCGCACCGTGGCCCGGAAGGTCCAGGTAGATTCGCCTCCATCCATCGAGGCTGGAAAAGACCGGCTCGAAACTCGGCTCGACGCAGCTGAGATCCAGGGGAAGTCCGTGGAGAACTACGAGGGCCCTACCGCTACCGTGCGAAGTGTAGTGTATCGGAACCGCCGGCGACGAGGCCCGCACAACTCGTAGACCATGCCCCGCGGCTTATACCCAGAGCCTGGCCGATATGGCCTCTGTCAGCCAGCGATACATGGGGGCACAGGTACCGGCGTCCCGCCCATGCCTCCCCTCTCGTCAAGCAGTCCATCCTTGGAAATCCGGCCGGCGCGTCGGGCGGACATCCCCGCCCTGGTCTCGTGCGCATCCTCCTCGACCACGGAGGCGGAGGAGCGGGGGTTCGGGATACCCTTCTCAGAGAGACCCTTCTACGATGTCTCGAGACTGTCGGCCGCCTGGCGGGAACCGAACCACCTCGGTGACCAGGAGATCTTCGTCGCGCTCGAAGGCGAGGAACTCGTCGGGTACGTTACCGTGGAGGAACGAGGGCCGGCGATCGAGCTCGTGAACATCGACGCGGCGGGCCCCGAACAGGGGCGAGGCGTCGGCAGTGCAATCGTTCGCTTCGTCGAGAGCTACGCCCGGGACCGGGGCAAGGCCGCGGTGACCCTGGGCACCAGCCGAAGTGCGGAGGGCATTGCCTGGAAGTCCCTTGGATGGTGGCTCCATCAGGGGTACCTGGTCACGGGGGAGGAGGAGAACGCCTGGACCCGGTCGGTCGGTAAGGGCGTCAAAGAAATCCGGATGCAGAAGAGTCTGCGTCGCTGATGGGGGCGGCTCTTCCCCTAAGTCCCGTACTGTGGCCGACGCCGCCCGACACGGACGCGGGCCGGCGGGTCTCGTCGCCGTGGTGTACGGCTCGGTCGGGGATACGGACCGAGCCGTCGAGTGGTTCGAACGGGCCTACGAGGAACGAACCGTGCTCGGAGCGGAAGACCTCCGGACCGACCCGCTGCTCGAAAGCGTTCGGGCGGACGCGCGGTGTCCGGAATTGCTGCGCAAGTTCGACCTTTGAGCCTCCGGGGGATGGCCATATCTGCCGCGAGAAGGTCCCCGGATCGCGGGGGACCGACCCGCCGTGATTCCGGAGCCGCCTTAGCCGGGACGCATCCTAAAGAGGGGTCCGGCCATTCCACCGTGCGCACCGGCAGATGCAGTACTCGAATTACGTCCGCCTGATAGGTGCCATCTCTGTCGTCGCGTTCGTTGTCCTCGCCGTACTCTTCATTGCCATCGCGGGTCCGGCCGGTTGGTTTTTCGTCCTGGCCGCCGGCGGGGCGTTGCTCTTCGGCTTCCTGATTTCTATAGCGTGGGCCCACCGGGCGGTTTCGGAGTTCGCCGGCGCTCCATTTCCGGGCATCTGGGGGGTGCTCGGCTTTGATGTCACCCCCGATGACCCGGACCTAAGTGACGACGACGACGAGGCAGAGGCCACTTCTCTGGCCCGGCCCGTGGGCACCGCGGGACAGTCTTGGACGCCCTCGCCGCTTAGTGCGGCGGATCCCGGACCGGTCGGAGGCGCGGGCGAAGGGGCGCTGAGCTGCCCAAGTTGCGGTGCCGTGACGACCGGCGGTGGCTCGAAGTACTGCAGGGTCTGCGGCGCAACGCTGCCTGGAGCGGCCCCGTAGCGGGAGCCGCGATGCGTTCTTGCGTCGGCTTAATCCGCCGGCGCTATACCGGGCCGTGACCCCCAGTCGGCGGCTCGTCGCCATCATGTTCACCGACATCGTGGGGTTCACCCGCTTGGGCCAGCGTGACGAGGAGTCGGCGCTCCGCCTTCGTCGGGAGCATCAGGCCGTCCTGCGTCCGATCTTCACCGCCTTTGGTGGACGCGAGGTGAAGAGTCTGGGAGACGGATTCCTCGTGGAGTTCGCGAGCGCCGTCGAGGCGGTCCGGTGCGCCGTGGAGATCCAGGAAGCGCTCGGCCGGCGGAACGCCGCTGCGGGTCCTTCGGACCAGCTGCTGCTTCGGGTGGGACTGCATGTGGGCGACGTGGTCGAAGAGGACGGGGACGTCGTCGGCGATGCCGTGAACGTTGCCTCGCGGATCGAACCACTCGCCGAACCCGGCGGGATCTGTCTCTCCGAGACGGTCTACCACCAGGTCCAGAACAAGATCCCGTTCGCGATCGAGCGGGTCGGGATGCGAACCCTCAAGAACGTCACCGAGCCCGTCGAGCTCTATCGGGTCAAGATCGGAGCGACGAAGCTCCTGGTCTCCGCCGCATCGCCGGCCGAGGCCCCGCAGTTCGTACGGCTCGCCGTCCTCCCGCTCGCTAATCTTAGTGCGGAAGCGTCCGACGAGTTCTTCGCGGACGGGCTGACGGACGAGCTCATCTCCCGGACGGCCCAGGTGCCGCAGCTGCGCGTGATAGCCCGCACGTCGGTCCAGCGTTTCAAGGGCTCTCAAAAGTCGATCCGGCAGGTCGGCGACGAGCTCGACGTCCGCGTAGCCCTTGAGGGGAGCGTAAGGAAGTCGAGCAACCGCGTCCGGATCACGGTTCAGCTGGTCGACGTGCGGTCGGAGGCGCACATGTGGTCGGCAACGTACGACCGCCCGCTCGACGACATCTTCGCGATCCAGGATGACATCGCGGGACAGACCGCCCGGGCCGTCGCGGCGCACCTGACCGGCCCGCCAGCGGGAGAGCCCGTGCGGCCTCCGGTGGTCTCGGCCGAAACCTCCGACATGGAGGCCTACTCGCTGTACCTGCACGGGCGTCAGCTCTTGCTCGAGAGAGGCTCGGTCGAGGCCATCCGCACCGGGCTCAGCCTCTTTGAGAGCGCGGTCGCGCGGGACCCGAAGTACGCGCGAGCGAGGGTCGGGCTAGCCGAAACGCTGCTGTGGCTCGCGACGGAGGGGTTGATCAACTTCCGGGAGGCCGAGGACCGGGCCGAGGTCGAGCTTCGCACAGCCCTCGAGCTGAACGACGGACTCGCGGAAGCGCACTCGGTCCTGGCGGCACTCTACCTGGGCTCGGACCGCTTCGAAGCCTGCGAGCGGGAGGCCGGCCGGGCCATGGAGCTGAATCCGAGCCTCGCCGATCCCTATCGGTGGCTGGCCCAACTTGCCGCCGGTGATGGCGACATCGACAAGGCCGTCCGTCTCCTGGACACCGCCCGCCGACTGAACCCGGAGGACGTCAATGTGCTCTCGTTCCTGGGGCGGGCGTTGGTGTACTCGGGTCGCGAGGCGGACGCGCTGGCGTTCTGGGCGGCCACCAAGGCCCAGGTCCCGTTCCGAACGAACGCCCACCTGGCCGAGTATTACCTCGGGAAGGGCGACCTCGCGGCGGCGGAGGCGGCGATTCGCGAGATGGAGCGGATTCGGCCGGAGAGCCCATGGACCGTGGTGGCGCGAGGGTTCCTCTCGGTGCGCCGGGGAGACCCTCAGTCGGTGCGCGGTTCGATCGAACGGCTCCGGGAGCGAGAGGCCCGAGGCGAGATGCTGGTCTTCTTCATCGGCTTTCTCCAGTACGCAGTCGGGGACCTCGACGGGTTCGTCGCTGCCATGGACCTGGCGCTCAGTCGGGGGGTGCTCCCCCTGCTCGAACTCCTCTATTCTCCGCTCTACGCTGGCGCTCGGACGGACCCGCGAATCCTCGACATCCTCCGGCGGCAGCGGGAGCTGCGGCATCCGGCCCCGAGTCAAGCCGCTGCCTGACCCGTCGGCTGGTCGAGATCTCCGATACGCAAAGGATTTGGACTCGCCCGAGCCGGCACGGGAGGGACGTTGATGACCGGTACGGTAGATTTGTTTACGCCCGTGCACAAGGGGCTGCGCTCGATGATCTACGAACTGTCGGGGCGGCTCCAAACGACCGACTTTGCGGACGCCCCCTCCGTCGCCGCCCTGACGACGGACCTCGAGAACGACTTCGCGGTGGCCCGTTCTGCCGGCTGCATTCTGTGCACTCTGGCGATCCACGCCCACCACGAGGAGACCGTCGTCTTCCCTCCCAGTGCGAAGGTTGCCAATCGCCTGGTCACGAGTCTGATTGAGGAGCACCACGATCTCACGAGGCGCGAGGAGGCCATCGTCCAGGTGGCGCATGAGCTGCAGCAGCTTCCGACCGCGCAAGCTCGGGTCGAAGCGGGGGCCCATCTGAATCGGCTCGCGAACCAGCTCTTTGCCGCGTATATCGCCCACATGAACCGGGAGGAGGTCGAACTCGTGCCGCTGTTGCGAGAGAGCTTCACCGATCCGGAACAGCTCACCATGCAGGGGAAGATCATCGCGAGCTACCCACCGGATCAGCTGTTCGCGATGGTCGGATGGATGCTGCGCTCGATGAATGTGACAGAACTCTCGGAGTTCGTCTCCTCCGTGAAGGCGGGGGCTCCTCCCCCGCTCCTGAAGGCCTTGTCGGACCTGGGGGAGGCCAAGGTCGAGGCGGCGCGCTGGGCCGAAGTCAGGCGTCGTGTTGGGTTCTAGGTGATCCCCGGCGCCGGCAGCGTTTCCGGTTCACTCAATCTTCGCAGGAGCCGCCGTCGCCCGTAGCCAGAACCGCTCAGAGATCGGAGCTGGCCGGGTCCCGTCGTCCGCCCGGCTCGTTCCCTTGCTTCAGGACGTGCGGACGACCTCCCCGGCTTACGACTTCCTTTCCGGTCCGCCCGCCTGCTTCCGAGAACGCCGCGTCCAAAGAACGACGAGCCCTCCCGCCACCAGGATACCCGCGGCGGTGATCGCCCCGATTTCACCTGGAAGGATGCCGAAGCCCGACGTCGAGTGGGGGGCTACTGGCCCGAGCGCTTCCAGATAGTTCCCGACGTAGGTCGCGTAGTTCGGGGTCGTGAATGAGACTGGGATGTACAAGTCCCCGGTGGCGCCGTCGAAGATCCCGGGGCGAGGCTCCGTGTAGCACGTACCGGTGCACAAGGGGATGGAGCCGTTTACCCGGTTCGTGGCTCCCGAAATGATGCTGACATTGTTGGAGAGCCCGTTGACCACGTAGAGCGACGAGTCCGTCGGGTCGAGGAATGGAGGGAACGGCGCCGTGCCGACCGTCAGAGTGGAAATCACTTCGCCCGTCGAACCTGAGAGAACGACTACGCGGCCGGGCCCGATCTCAGAGAAGTAGAGGTCTCCATTCTCCCAGTCGTACACGGGAGAGCTGGCTCCAGGGAGGGAGAGGGTCGTCAGAACTTGGTTCGACGTTGTCGAGATGACCGTGAAGTTCGCCGTCCCACCGTCCGGGACGTACAATTCCTGAGCACTGGAGTCAAAGGTCGGGTTCCCGAGCACAGATCTGGCGGGAACGTTGAGGGGGATGGTCGCGACGATGGAGTTGTTGGAGCCCGAAATGACGGTCACGTTTCCAGAGTTTGCGTTGATTACGTAGATGTCCTGACTCACATTGTCGTAGACCGGGGTGATCGGGGAGCTGCCGACGGGCAGGGTCTTGAGCAGCGTGTTCGACGCCCCGGAAACGACGGAGACCTCCCCTTGGGTGCCCGAAAGGGGGACGTACAGGTCGCCGTTCGTCGGATCGAACGTAGCAACCCCGTCGAGCCCGAACGTGTGGTTCGCGAGGCGGACGGATCCGATGACCGAGTCGGACTCTGGGGAAATGACAGTGAGGTTCTCCGCGCCCGCACTGGGGCCGGAGCCTGTCGCGACCTCCGGGAGGTAGATGTTCCCGCTCGCGGGGTCATAGGTCAACAACGGCACGGACAGGTCCGAGACGGTGCTCGTAGTGACTGTCTTCACGCCAAAATCCGGGGGATTCGACACGATGGCGATGGCGGCGGGGGATCCCAAGGGCGCGAAGACCTGCCCGGTGGCGAAGTCGGATGTCGGAGTGAGCGCCGGACCCGGAAGCGAGATGCGGGCGACAACGGCTGCAGGGGCTGGGTCGCTGTTGATCGTGATTGGCACTCCGGCTGCCGAATTTCCCAGGAGTAGAAGTGTCAGAAGCCCGCACACGATGAACAGCGACGGGAGGACGGGGCGCGTGAGTCGCGTGCGGTTGCACAACGCGGGCGAGCGATTCCGAACCAAGATCCGCTCCGGGGCTCGAAGCCCCCACTAGACCCTAAAGAGTTACGCTGACCGACCCCCCCCCGAGAGTAGAGCAGGAGCCTTGCTTCCATACGGCCAGGGACCATTCCCTTTCGACGCGGTCTCTGGTCGAACTCCATCGACTGGCCGATGGGTGCAACTGTTGTTGCACTTCGTTGTTTATACGCCGAAGCCGCTGCCGCTCTGGGGGGTTCGGGGTGTTCGGCGCGATGGCCCTGGGTACGGCCAAGGAGGGAAACGAAGAGGCGCTCGCTCAGGCGGCGTTGGAGCACGCGGAGGCGCTGCGACGGCAGCCCGGCTGTGTCGGAGCCTGGGTCCTCCGCGAGCGAGCGACGAGAGCCCAGGTCTCGTTGTCCATCTTCGTGACAGAGGAGGCCTTCAACGCGGCGACGAAGGCAACGGTGTCCGTCATCGCAGGACACCATCCTGAGCGACTCGTTGAAGGTGCGTTCAGCTTCCGGCTGTTCGACATTGAGTGATCGAGTGCACCACGGGCAGGTTGCACAGGGGCGTTGAACGTTCCTACGCGCACGGAGGGTCAGGGGGCGGTCGAGACGGCGGGCACCGGGTTCAGGGGCTCCCGGGTCCGCTCTCGCGCCCGGATTCGCCGAAGGGCGACCACGATGGCTCCGATGTACACGAGAGCAGCGGCCCAATCCCCCTGCAGAAGATCGTGTACCGCCAGGGCGTTGATCAGAGGCACGAGCATCGCTCCCGTGAGAAGCCCGAGGAGCTGACGGTCGGTCAGCGTATTCCGGGAGAAAAAGCGGATGGCGAGATACGCGAAGCCCAGGGGGTAGATCGTTCCAAGGACTCCCCCCGCGGGACCTATTCGGAAGAACAGGTTCGAAAGCGACCCGTCGGGCACGAAGGGTAAGGGAAAGAACGACAGTATCGGGGCGAACGTCAGGACGAAGAACCCCAATCCCGCGACGACGAGATAGTTCGAGCGTGCGAACCGTCCCTGAAGGACCCGCGCCGGGTCCGGAAGCGGCAGTCGCCGCGCCAACAGAATTCCGCCCGCGAGGATGGCGGTCGGAATCAGAATCTCGGGCAGGAGTGCTCGGACGACTGGGCTGAACAACGACTGCAGGGTCAAGATACCCAGAACCTCGATCACGATGAT
>JASHPT010000048.1 GCA_030037955.1 Thermoplasmata archaeon | reverse complement strand
GACCCGGGACTCGGACCCATGACGCCGTCGGAGGCCCGGCCCCGGCGCCCGATCCGCGCGGTCGTGACCGATGTGGATGGCACGTTGACGGACCGGGACCGCCGGCTGGAGCCGACGGCGATGGAGGCCCTCCAACGGATGGCCCAGGCCGGAATTCCGGTGATCATCGCCACGGGCAACGTCCTCCCGATCTCGCTGGCGTTGCATCGCTTCCTGGGTCTCACGGGGCCGATCATCGCCGAGAACGGGGGTCTGCTTTACTACCGGAAGGACGGTCAGGACGTCGTGGAGCGACTCGCGGACCGTGCCGTCGCGCTCCGCGCCTACCGTCGGCTGGTCCGCGCGGGGCTCCCGGTCCGCCGGCTCTTCACGGACCGGTGGCGGGAGGCGGAGGTCGCCCTCGAGGACGGCGTGTCGGAACGCCGCATCCGGGCCGCGCTGCGGGGGGAACGGGTTCTGGTCGAGAGCACGGGGTATGCGATGCACCTCCTCGAACGAGGTGCGGGGAAACTTCCGGCGCTCCGTCGGGCGCTCGCCCCGCTCGGCCTCGAGCCCGCCGATTGCCTCGCGGTCGGGGACGGGAACAACGATGTGGGCATGCTGCGGGCCTCGGCCTGGGCCGTCAGCTTCCCGTCGGCGAGTCCCCGCGCTCGGGCCGCCGCCGACTACATCACCCGAGAGGAGTACGGCCGCGGTTTCGTCGAAGCCGTTATCCATGCAGGCGTTGTCCCCCCACCTGTTTCCGGGTGAGCCGTCCTAATGCTCGTGGGTAGTTGTGGCCGGTGCGGTGCTCCGGCAACGCTCCGCTGCACGATCTGCGGCCGCACCTACTGCCACAAGTGCCTCGACTCGGATGAGCGCCGCTGCTCCGACTGCACGATGGTCCTGAAGCAGCAGAAGGGCCTGCCCACCCCGGGCCAGCCCCCGTCGCGAAAGCTCAGTTCGCGACCCCCGCTCTCCTAGAGGCGGGCCCTGCGCCCGCGTCCTCGTCTCGTCAGTACGGGCTGCCGGGCAGAACGAATCTTCCGCCGGGCGACCGCTGGGCGAGCCACAGCATGAACACTCCCACGATCCCCGCCAGCGCGCCCAGGGCCACGACGCCGAGTGCATACGGCCCCAGCACGGGGTAGATCCTCCACGGCCCGATCGCCTCTCCACCGGCGGGCGCCAGCCGGTGGACTAGAACGTTGACCAGAATTCCCATCCCCCAGCCGAGCCCGATCAGGAGGACGCCGCCGGCCCGGTACCCGATGCGCTCGTCCCCGCCCCGGTCCTCGGGCGGAACGGCCGGCAGTTCACTCGGGTCGGTCACCGGTCTCCCACCCGTCGGCACCGCCCGGGGCACATAGTCCTTGGGGGCCGCTGTTGCCGGGGTAACGGGGGGTTCATTTCCTCGTCGTTCGTAGGCCATGCGATGAGCCTCTCGGCTGGAGACCCTACAAGCTGGACCTCGCTTGGTCACAGGCTCGACCAGGCCCGCAACTACGACGACGTCTTCGCGGTCGTCCGAGAGTCGGTCCGTCGTGTGCTGGGCAAGGAGCGGGTCGGTCTGGGCCTCGGCCTCAGCGACCTCCCGGCGCAGATCGGCGCGTACTGGCAGGTCACCGGAAACATCATCATCCTCAACGAGCGGCTGATCCGGGTGCTCGAGGCGACCGAACCGCAGCCGGAGCGTACGGCGTACGTGTACGTCGTCCTCCTGCACGAGTACCTGCACAGCCTCGGCTTCCTCGACGAGCGGGCCGACCGCCAAGTGGTGTCGAGGGTCGCCGGCCAGGCGCTGGGCCAGGAACACCTTGCGGCCCGGCTGGCCCGGGGAGACCTGTGGGAGATCTTTCCGCAACTGCGCGGGGCCGGTGGCGGCGACGGGCAGACGGTCCGCATCGTGCGCGGCTTCGACTCGGAATCCACGTCTCGCTACATTCGCTGAGCCCGGCGGCCCGGCCATGGGCCCGTGCCCGCACGGGCGACATCTTCGGAGACCGTAGCGCTCCCGGTCCTTCCGTCGCGTGCGAGCTGTCCTATGCCGGGATGCCGCACGACTCAGCGAGACCGGGACGTCCCGGCCGGCCCTACCGGCTCGTGGGCACGGTGGGCCCCTCTGCCGGAACGTTCGGCCCTCCCGGCGGGTGCCCGCCGGGTGCTTCCGGCGCGGCCGCCTCCCCGCCGGCACCGAAGATCTTCCGGTAGAGGTCCTCGCCGTAACTCGTCGGGAGCGGCGCCCCCTCCACCATACGGTAGGTGCGTCGTCCGTCCGGAAGTCTCTCGGCATTCAACAACAGGACGGAGGGGTCCACCGGGGATTGCGCGAATCCGTGGACCAGGTCGTAGAGGAAGGTCACGAACACGATACGCACGCGGTCCTCGCCCAAGGCCCGGAGGATCTGCCGGGCGATCTCGGAGCCTTCCCGCTCGTTCGTCGAGGAGAGCGACTCGTTGCACAGCAACAGGCCCTCGGGCGGGATGTGCGCGACGATCTGGTGCATCCGGCCGAGTTCCTCTTCGAGCTTCCCGTGGGTCATTGTCGCATCCTCTTCCCGCTTGAAGTGGGTGTAGACCCCGCGCGACAGACTGGCCGTGCACGACTCCGCCGGGACGAACATGCCGGCCTGCAGCATCAGGTGGACGAGGCCGACGGAGCGCAGGAAGGTCGACTTGCCGCCCTGGTTCGCCCCGCAGACGAAGACCAGTCTCTTTCCGTCCGCCGAGAGGTCGTTCGACACCGTCCGCTGCCCGAGACGCAGGGCGAGACACGGTTCGTAGAGTCCTCGGACCCGCAGCTGGAGCTCCGCCGGGCTGCGGACCTCGGGGACGCACGTGGGGGACCCGATGCGGGTGAGCTGCTCGTGGAGGTTGAGGCAGCCGACATAGAACCCGAGCTCGGCGCGGACGAGCTCGAAGAAGCTCACGACGTGGTCGTTCGACTGCGCCACCGCATTGGCCACCAGGTTCACTCCACGGTCCCGGAGCTCCGCGAGATTCCGATGACCGGATTCGTCCCGTTCCCCGATCTCGAAGCTGTTCGAGGGCCGCCATCGGTCGAGCAGCCGGTGGGCCCAGCCCCGCTTCGCCTGGGACGAGGTGCGGAGTACGTAGCGGTCTCCCGCCAGGCCCTCCCCCAAGGACGCGCTCATCAGGATCCCATCGGGGAACCTCAACTGGGCGAGATGGCGGTCGGCCGACTCGAAGAAGTCGTCACTCAACTCGGCCTCGAGTACCGAGAAGAACCGGGTCAGGCCCGGGGACCGAAGCTTCCCGCGCGCGGACGCTGCGACCTCCCGAAGGCTGTGCAGGTGACGCACGAAGAGGCCGAGGACCTCCAGCCCTCGGCTGAGGATCATCTCCGGCGATGGGCGATAGAACCGCCAGACCCGCTTTTCCCCGAGGAGGGCATCGGTGGCCAGCCGGTAGACCTCCCGGACGATCGAGGGCTGGGCGAGGCAGTCCTGGAGGATCTGCTGGCGGTACTCGACCGCGTCGACGCTGGTCAGACCGGTCAGGAGCGTTCGCTGGGCGACCTCGCGCAGGAACGGGTCTCCCTGGGACATCGCGTCCAGGATCGTGGGGAGCTCCAGGTCGCGGGCCGCGGTGTCGGCGAGCGCCGGCAGCGGCGCCTGGAGGTCCGCGTCCCGGTCCCGGTAGAGGAGGTAGGCTTTCACGGCCTCGACCGCCCCCGGATGTCCTCGTACGTGAGCCCGTATTTCCGGGCGATGGCGATCGCGTAGGCCTTCCCGTCGGCGGGCCGGCGCACGACCTTGAACGTACGTCGACTCGGGTCGTCCGGTGCGACGGTGCTGACCATGCTCACCGTCGCCGGGCCGAGCGCCGACAGCTCGTCGATGAAGGTGACGTACACGCCGAGCGCGCGGCTCCGGATGATCTGGTTCAGGATCTCGCGTCCCAGGAACAGCGCATCGTCCAGCGTGGTCGTCGTGAAGCTTTCGTTGATGATCACCAGGCTGCGATCCGTCACTCGGCCGAGGATCTCGTGGAGCCGGACGAGCTCGTCCTGGAGCTTTCCCCGGAGATTCTCGATGCGCTCTTCCCGCTCGAAGTGAGTGAAGATCTCGTCACACAGGTGGAGGCGCGCCGCCTCTCCCGGGACCGGCAGTCCGAGACGGGCCAGGTAGTGCAGCTGGCCCACCGTCCGGGCGAACGTGGTCTTCCCGCCCTGGTTCGGACCCGAGACCACGAAGATCCGTTCCGGACCCTCGAGCTGGAAGTCGTTGGTCACCACCTCGGAACGATCCTCGGTGAGCTTGTGGGCGAGCCCCAGGTCATACGTGGCCCGCGCGAAGACCTCCCACGAGGTGGCCGTGACTTCCGGATAGCAGAACGGCAATCCGGCGGCCCGGAGCTTCTCGAGGAACTCCCGGTACGCGAGGTAGAACTGGACCTCTCGCTCGAGCCGGCGGATCGTGGGGTCGAGAAAGTCGGCGTGCCGACCCGGGAACTCCCGGAGCTGACGGAAGAGCTCGGGGAACAGGTTGGCGACGAGCTCGAGGATCTCCGCCTCCACATGGTTCATGCTGGCGACGCGGTCGAACTTGACCCGGTAGTCCTTGGACGCGCCGCGCTGGAACTGCTGGAACGTGGAGAGCACCTGGACGCTGTAGTCGGGTGTTTCCGAGAACTCGCGTACGGTGATGCGTCGTCCCTTCAGGCGGAGAGTGTAGACGACCTCCGCCAACCCGGCCTTCAACTGCTGGGCTTCGTCGGCCCGAGAGCGGAACGGCGCCGACCCGAGGTAGCTGGACAGCTGTTCCAGCAGAGACCGCACCCCGCGGGACCCGGGCTGGGCCGCGGCCAGCCGCTCCACGACGCGCGTGACCGCGCCACCGTACTGGTCCACCGCGTCCAGGAACCAGCTCGCCTGCTGGTACCGATACCCTAGCTTCTCGACCTGGGCGAGGCGCTTACGGACCGTGCGGATCGTCCGTGCAAACTCCGCCAAGGCCTCGCGCAGGTCCTGTCGGTCGAGGTCCCGGGCGACTTCCTGACGATAGCGGACCGAGTCGACGTCGCGGAGCGGGGTGGCGAAGTAGGGGTCGAGCTCGTACTCCTCCCGTCCCACTTTGATCGTCGAGAAGACCTGATCCAGGTTCAGGTCGTGGAGAACCGGAGCCCCGCTGGGGGCGTCCGGGGCGCTGGGGTCCGTACCCGCCGGGTACAGCAGGCTCGTCGGGCGCATGGGCGATGGAGCCAGTGAGCTAGGCCCGTGACGGGAAGGGGGAGAGGCAGCGCTCATCGGGGCCTTCCCGGGAGCCGCGTCGGCCCGACGGAGCGCTGCGCTGCGGCATGCGTGCCGGGCCCGAGGACTCCCGTTCGCAGACGGGGCCACCCCGCTCCGTGCCGATCCATTTGCGAGGAGGATTCGGGCGATGATCTACGGCCCGCGTCGAGCCGACGCTCGGACAAGGGAGCGGGTCGGGGACCGACGCCCGCGAGCCCGTGGGGAAGCTTAGTCGTGGGCGGAAATGCAGAGGCTCCTAGGAGCGGCGACATGGGGTCCTTCCGTAGGAGCCATCATCCGCGGCTCGGAGGTTCGGGCGGGCCCCATCGCCAGCCACGCCTTCGTTCAGCGGTACATAGGATTTGCCCGTCCCGCGCCGCGACCGCAAGACGCGAAGCCGCGCCCCGTCCTCAGGCATCGTACCTTCGGATGAGATCGAAACCGTCTCGAGCACCCATCCGGCGGCTGGTCGTACGGTGCGTCTCCCTTCCGAAGTCCGGACCTCGACGGCGGGCCGAGGGAACGCCGGAGATTCAGCCGGACCGCGTCGGTCCGATCGAGGAAGGCGCCACAGAGTTGGATCCGAATCCACCAGCCGGTACCTCCGATCGCGAGCCGATTGGCCTGTTCGCGTAGGGTGCTCGGTTTCCACAAGTCGCAAGAAGGTCGGAGAGCCTAGCTGGCCAGTGAGGCTCCCGGGGTGCCGCCGACCCTTCGCTGGTGGAAGGTAGCCGTCGTAGCTGCTCTGGCAGTCGGCGTCGGTCTCCTGGCGTACGAAGCGGCGGTGACGCTCCAGCCCCAACCCTCGGAGACCTGTGGTCCCCCCGCCTCCCCCGTCGCGATGTCGGCTCAGGCCATCTGCACCTTTCTGGCCCTCGGAGCCTCGACGAACACGACGTTCCCGGGCGGGATGCTCTACAACTTTACGATCGAGTCCGCGTCTCCCACCCTGAAGTTTACCGATGTGGGCATAGAGGTTCGAACGCCGGCAGGGGCGGACACCCCCTTCGACTCGGTCTGCTTCGAAGCCCAGAACGGATCCGCAGTGGCCACGTACACCGCCTCCGGGTGGGCCGCCTCCGGCACAACGCCGCGGTGTTCCCCGACCGCCGTCTACGCTCCGGGGGACGCCACGTTCCGGAACTCCGCCTTCATCCTGGTCTACATGCCCGGGCCATCCTCCGGCGATTCCCTGACCTTCCTCGGACTGAGCGGATGGTCCGGGACCACGAGTGGGACCTTCGAGTGAGCTCCGGGGCACGGCTCCTCGCCCGAGCGGTCGGAATTCGGGAGACGCCATATATTATATACAAGTGTAGGCTTACTTCTGAGTACAGGTGGATCATGTCGGAGAAAGCTCCTGCACAGAATCAGAAACTTGCCCGCCGAGCCGCGCCCTCGCCGATCACGTTCGACCAGGCCTTCGATGCCCTGTGGCACCGGGCCCAGGCCTCCCTCGGAGCGTTCCCGCTCGAGTCGAGCAGCCTCGCGGCCTGGCCGGAGTTCGGGGGCTTCGCCCTCGGTACGCCGACCGACATCGTCGATGCCGGTGCCTCGTACCGGATCACGGCCGAGGTTCCGGGCTTCGCCAAGGACCAGATCGAGATCAAGGTGACCGGGAACGTGGTCGAGATCTCCGGTGAGGACAAGACGGAGACGAGCGAGACCGCGGACGGCTACCTGCACCGGGAACGGAGCCAGAGCTCCTTCCACCGGGCGTTCGAGCTGCCCGAGCCCGTCCTCGCCGAGAGCTCGAAGGCCAAGGTCGTGAACGGAGTTCTCGAGCTGGAGCTGCCGAAGCAGACGCCCACGCCCCAGCCTGCCGAGACCCGGATCCCGGTCGAGTAAACCGATTCCTGCCCCGGCTCCCGACCTCGGGTCGGGAGCCCACCCCTTTTTTTCCCGATCCTCCTTGCGGACCAGTGCATGTCCGGTCCGCTGCCCCGGCTCCTCGTGACCCTTCCGGCGACCGAGGACACTACGCGGGCCCTCGTCGCGCGGCTCCCGTCGGTCCCCTTCGCGTTCGCGTCGGCCGCTCCGGCGGGGCCTTGGCCCGAGGTCGAGGCGATCCTGACCGGCACGTTCGACCGGGAACTCCCCCAGTGGGACCCCGCCAAGGCTCCGAAGCTCGCCTTCGTACAGCGGCTCTACACCGGGCTCGACGGCTTCCCCTTCGAGCGGTTCCCGCCGAGCGTGAAGGTCGCCGGTAATGTCGGGGCCTTTGCCGTGTACGTGGCGGAGCAGGCGATCACGCTGACCCTCGCCCAGCTCCGTAACCTGTCGGTGGGAATGGAGAACGTCCGGGCCGGCCGGTTGCGGCCGGC
>JASHPT010000047.1 GCA_030037955.1 Thermoplasmata archaeon | reverse complement strand
CGCGACCCGGCCGCACTTCGCACACTTCTGGCCGAACGTAGGCTGGCTGGCGGCCGTTCCCGGCTCGGGGGTGCTCTCCGCCGGGGTCGTCATGGTCGGAGATACGGGAAGGCCCTCGACTCTCGTTCCGAGCGTGCGCCGGCTCTTGAGCGCGAGACGCAGCGCCTCCGTGTAGTCCTGGGCATCGTAGGCCGCCTGGGCCTTCGTGCGGAGCGCGTCCGCGTCCTTGAACGCCCGGGTTCGGCTCTTGTCCCCCCGGGCCTGGTCGATCTCGTCCTGAACGAGCGAGAGCTGGAAGTGGGCCTCCATCTTGTTCCGGGGAGGTCGGTTCCCGGGGCTCTCGGTCGGGCTGTCGGCGATGGGACCGTTGGCGGCGCCGGGGCCAACGAACGGCGTCGCTGAGACCGCCGGCACGGGACCGGCGGACGCAGAGAACGCGGGCGGGGTGACGACCCCAGTGCCGGCGGAAGCGGCGGGGAAGCCTGGGCTGACGGTTGCACTGGTCACGCCACTGCCAGCGGGCGAGGCCACCGTCCGGGCCCCCGCCAGCAGGTCCTTGGCCTTGCTGGAGAGCTCGATCGACATCTCGAAGTTGCGGGCCTGCCGGGCCACGTCGGCGCGGTCGAGCAGACGGGTCGCCTCGCTCACGTCGACCCCCTCCCGCGCGAGCCGTTCGGCGGCGGACCGACCGAGACGGATCTGGTTGTGAGACCGGTCGTCGAGCACCCCTCTACCTTCCCGGAGCGCCAGCTCGGGGCCGCGGCGCTTCATGTACCGGTTGAGGAGGTACAGGCCGGTCAGGATGACGAAGATCGCGGCAAGGACGATCCCGATCTCGCCGTAGAGCGTGGCCGAACTCACCATGGAACGCGCTCGCCCCCCGACGGTCCCTCTGGGGGACGCCCACGAATTCTAGCGTCGGTCCACTATTTAGAGCGCATCGGCGAGGCGGCGGCGACCGAGCCGCCCCGGCCGACGCGGACCCGGCCTCAGAAGACGTTCAGCTTGCCGGTGAGCAGCTTCTGGGGGATCGTGTCCACCGACTCGAACCACCGGTTGGCGATCGCCTCGGCGTCGCGTCGGAGGCCCGCGAGCTTCACGCCATCGGCGGGCAGCAGCTGCAGGCTGGCGACCTGGGGCTGGTCGACCGGCTTCCCGATCTGCGACAGGATCCGGACATGGACCTCCTTGACGTTCCCGCCGGTCTCCTTCACGATGTCCTGTGCGATCAGGTTCGAGAGCAGGTTGTAGATCTTTCCGACGTGGTTCACGGGGTTCTTCCCGGCGGCCGCCTCAAGGCTCATCGGCCGGCACGGCGTGATGAGGCCGTTGACCCGGTTGCCGCGGCCAACCGACCCGTCGTCCCCGGCCTCCATCGAGCAGCCCGTGACGGTCAGATAGTACCGGCCCAGCTCGGGATCGTCCGCCGTATTCACGTCGACCGCGACCGTGCGCGTCGTGAGCTTCGTCGCCAGGTCCGCGACCTGGTCCCGGATCGTCTCGCAGACCGCCGCGTATCCGTCGGGGTCCGGGATCTCCGAGCCGACCAGCGCCGCCGCGATCGTGAGTCGGATGTCCTGGCCGTTCCGGCAGGCCATGACCTTGACGTCCTCGCCGACCGCACGGACCTTCTTCTTCAGCTTCGTCGTGATGAAGCGCTCGGTCTCCAGCACCAGCCTCTCGGTGTCCGAGAGCGGGGCGAATCCGACCCCGAAGGAGGTGTCGTTGGAGAGCACGGCCTTCTGTTCGAAGACCCCGCGCAGGTCCACCGACCCGGAACCGATCTTGCAGTCGAACTCGACGTGCTTCGCCGGGTCGACGTGCGCGCAGATGGACTTGATGTACTCCCGAGCCGCGTCGATCGCGATCTGGCGGTAGGGCAGTTTCTCGCCGTTCACCTCGGTCGTGGCGCGACCGACCAACAGGATGTAGATGGGGGAGGTGACCCGGCCGCCGCCGAACTTCGGCTCCGAGGCTCCGCCGACCACCTGAGTTTCGTCCGTGTTGTGGTGCAGGATCCGGCCGAATTCGTCGAGATACATGCGCGAGAGCGCCCGACTGACGCTCTCGGAGACGCCGTCCGCGATGGAGTCCGGGTGACCGATCCCCTTCCGCTCGACCAGTTCGACCGATTGTTTCTCGATGTGGACGGTCGGGAGCGGTTCGACTACCAGGTTGCGGGCCATCCGGTTCACTCGGGCTCGGGCGTACCCCTAGGGCCCTTAAACCTTGCGTGACCCTCGAGGAGGATGCGCCGCCTGCCGCGCTTTCGAGAGCCGGCGGCCGCTTGCATCTGGCGAAACCCGGAGGGAGGCGCAGTTGCCGCCGTTCCTAAGGAACGGGCGTCGTGAGACGGCTCAGGAGCTCTCGTACGCGCACAATCGACCGGCAAACTGGGAAAGGTAAATATTCGTCAGGCACCTGCGCGGCATACCCAAGGCCCGGGTAGAAGCGCACGGTGCAGCCTTCCACGCACGGGCGAGATGTCGAGGAGCCGGACGCCGGCGCTCCGGGTGTCGCGGGTACCCTCCCGGCGACCCCCACCGCCGACCCCGGCCTCATCGGAGGCTCGCCCCCAGTCAGTCCCCCCGTGGCCGGCGGAGCCGTTCCGGCCCCGGTCGCGTCCCCGGGGCTCTTCGACGCGGCGCTCGCCGCACCGTCCGAGCTTTTCCGCGGGAGTCGAGAGATCCTCCAGGACTCCCACGTGCCGACCCGGCTCCCGCACCGGGAGTACCAGATCCACCAGGTGGCCGAGGTCATGACCCCCGCTCTCCGAGGTGAGCTTCCGTCGAACCTGCTCATCTACGGGAAGATCGGCACCGGGAAGACCGCCGTCGTCAACCAGGTCCGGACGGAGTTCCTCCGGCGGCCCGAGGGCCGAAACAAGGTCCAGTTCCTCTCGTTCAACTGCGCGAATGTCGACACCGCGTACAGCCTTCTCCAGACGATCGGCAACACCTTCGCGACGAAAGAAGCGGACCGGATCCCGACCGGCTGGTCCCTCGACCGGGTTCAGGCCGCGATGCGGGACCTCATCGACGCGCGCGGCCTGACGCTGATCCTGGTCCTGGATGAGATCGACCGGCTCGTGAAGAAGAGCGGCGACGGGGTCCTCTACACCCTGAGCCAGATCAACACCGAGCTCGAAAAGGGGCGAGTCGCCCTGGTCGGCATTTCGAACGACCTCAAGTTCACAGACGGCCTCGACGCTCGGGTCCGTAGCCGTCTCCACGAGGAGAAGATCCTCTTTCCCCCGTACGAGGCTCCACAGCTCCAGGACATCCTTCGCGACCGCGCGAAGGATGTGTTCCGGGACGGCGTCGTGGAACCCGGCGTCATCGAGCGCTGCGCGGCCTACGCCGCCCTCGAGAACGGCGATGCTCGCCGGGCGATCTCCTTGCTACGACTGTCGGCGGAGATCGCCGAGCGGGAACGGGCGAAACGGATCACTCCGGATCATGTGGTGAAGGCAAAGAACCGCTACGACCTCGACGTCGTGGTCGAGTGCGTTCGGTCCCTGCCGCCGCACTGCAAGATCCTGCTCTATGCCATCCTGCAGGGCTACGAGCGCCGCCGGGGCGGAGTGCTCACCGGCGAGGTCTACGAGGGATACACCAAGCTCTCGCAGAAGCTGTCGCTCCCTCCGCTGCACCCGCGGAGCATCTCGAACTACGTGATCGAGCTCGAGAGCCTGGGACTCATCCAGGCGAATGTCGTGTCGCGGGGCCGGGGTGGCCGCACCCGCGAGATCTTCGTCGAGGTGCCGGTCTCGGAGACGATGCGGGCCCTGGAGGATGACGAACTCCTCAAGGTCCTGGCCCGCCCGCGATTGCTGTCCCAGACGCTCCTCACGAACTTCGACAACCCGAACCGCACTGGACCGAGCTACGGGTAGCGGCCCGCTGGATCGGAACCCGCCCTGGATCGCCGGGGGGAGCCCATGGCGGTCAACGCCGTTCTGTTCGACATGGACGACACGCTCTACGACCACCGCTTTGCCCGGCTCGCCGGGCTCCGGGCGTTGCAAGGCGCCGAGGCCGGACTCGCTCGCGTGCCGCTGCGCGAGCTGGACTCGGTCTACGAACGACTCTTCACGACCGGGCACGCCTCCCTGGTGCTGACGGGCCGGATCACACTCGACTCGAGTCGACGGTCGCGCATGGCCGCGTTCCTGAAGGAGTTCGGGGTTGCCGCATCGCGGCGCCGGGTCCAGGAACTGGTCGACCTACGCTTGGCCGAGTACTACCGCCGCCGCCGAGCGGTTCCGGGAGCCCCGGAGCTCCTGCGAGCCCTCCGATCGGCGGGGGTGCCAGTCGGTGTGGTGACGAACAACCTGCGAACGGAGCAGGAGGAGAAGCTCCGATTCATGCAGATCGGCGGCTACGTCGACCACCTGGTCTGTTCGGAGCAGGTCGGCGTGATGAAGCCGCATCCGAAGATGTTCCGTCTGGCGCTGCGACGGCTGGCGGTCTCGGCCGACCGGACCGTCATGGTCGGAGACAGCTGGGACTCCGATGTGCGGGGCGCCGCGCCGCTCGGCATCTGGCCCATCTGGTTCCACCGCGACCTCCGACCGATGCCCGCGGACCCGCCGGCCGGAGAGCTCCGCAGCTTTCGGCCCCTCTCCAGAGCCTTCGCCGCCGTGACGAGGTCCCGGCCCGGGGGCGCCTAGGACTCGGGGACCGAGGCCGGCTCCGTCGGCAGGGCTGCCCCGACCATCGCCCGGCGCCGAGCCCGTTCGCGTCGGAGCTCGACGAGGTCCCGGTCGATCTCCCGGAGCTCCTGAGCGACGCGTCGGACCCGGAGTCGGCCGATCGCTTCGAGGGTCTCGATCTCGTGGTCGAGCTGCGTGTCCGAGCCGCGGAAGCCGCCCATGCCTCAGCTCGCCGAGGTGTCGATCTGGGCCTTCTGCAGCCGGTTCGAGAAGTCGACGAACACGGTCTTGATCTCGGTGAACTCCTCGATCGCGACACTGCCCGCCTCACGGCCGCCCGTTCCGGTCTTCTTCGTCCCCCCGAACGGGAGCTGGACCTCCGCGCCGATCGTCGGGGCGTTCACATACGTGATCCCGCACTCGAGGTCGTCCATCGCACGGAAGGCGAGGTTGACGTCCCGCGTGTAGATCGAGGAGGAGAGGCCGTACTCGACGTCGTTCGCGACCCGGACCGCTTCCTGGTAGTTCGGGACCTTGATCACGGAGAGGACCGGGCCGAAGATCTCCTCCTTCGAGATCCTCGTGCCGTGCGGGGTCTCGAAGATCGTGGGCACGATGAAGAAGCCCTTGTCGTAGGCGCCCCCGGTCAGCTTGGTCCCGCCGGTCCGGAGCTTGGCCTCCTGTCGTCCGATCGCGATGTACTCGAGGATCTTCTTCTCCTGGTCCGCGGAGGCGACCGGACCGACATCGGTCGCCGGGTCCAACGGGTCGCCCAGCCGGAGCTTGGCGACACGCTGGTCCAGCATGCCGAGAAACTCGTCGTAGACCTTCTCGTGGAGAATCAGACGGCTGGTCGCGGTGCAGCGCTGGCCGGCGGTCCCGAAGGCACCGAAGAGGAGCCCCTCCAACGCGAGGGGGAGGTTCGCGTCGTCCATCACGATCATCGGGTTCTTCCCGCCCAGCTCGAGGTGGACGGCCTTCATGTCCTGGGCGCCGCGCACATTCACGCTCCGGCCGGTGTCGACGCCCCCGGTGAACGATACCGCCCGCACCCTGGGGTCGTCGATGAGCGGATTCCCTACCGCACTGCCCGACCCAGTGACCAGATTTAGGACGCCCGGCGGCAGTCCCGCCGCCTCGTAGGCCTTTACCACCTCGGCGGCACACATGGAGGTGTTCGACGCCGGCTTGAACACGACGGTGTTTCCGCAAATGAGCGCGGCCGCGATCTTCCAGTTCGGGATCGCTGTGGGAAAGTTCCAGGGCGTGATGCACGCCACGACGCCCTTCGGCTGCCGTACGGTAAGACAGAACTTGCTGCGCAGCTCGGAGGGGACCGTCTCGCCGAACAGACGGCGGCCCTCGCCGGCCATGTACTCCACGAAATCGATGGCCTCTTGGACGTCCCCGCGGCCCTCCGCGATGACCTTCCCCATCTCCTGGGTTACCACGCGACCGATGGCCTCCTTCCGTTCTTTCAGGACCTGAGCCACGCGGAGAAGAACCTCACCCCGGGCCGGCGGAGGTGTCGCCTTCCACGCAGGGAACGCCCGATACGCTGCGCCCACCGCGGCGTCGACGTCCTGGGCCGTGCCCGATACGAATGACCCCACAATCTCCCCGTTCGTCGGATTCCGCGTCGTAAAACGGGTCCCACCGGCGGGCGTCGTCCACTTCCCGTCGATGAAGAGCCCGATCTCTGGAGCTGCCATGATTGCGATCCCTCGAGGACGCATCGGACGACGGTCGCGCGCCTAAAAGGGTTCGTAGGCCCGAGACTGCGGCGGGAGGGCAGGGACCGACCGCGGGCCCCGGAGGCGCCTAGTATTATTATCCGCGGCCCGAGTCCGCGGACCGATGCGTGGGGAACTCGAGGCCGAGCTGGTGCTCAGCCAGCCTCCTCCCGGAGGCCATGCCGCCCTGGAGCGGCTGCTGCCGGGCCTGGCGGAGGAGGCCATCGCACGCAGCCTGGGGAAGGGAGCGACCGGACGGGTAGTGGCGTGGACGCTCGAAGGTGATCGCCTTACTCTGACCCTCACCGCCGACACCAGTCGGGCTCACCAGGCACTCCTCGCCCTCACCCGTCGGCTGCGAGAGGAGCTCGGCCGTCGGGAGAAGATCGGCGTACGGAGCCTCCGAGCCTCTCACTATCGCCTGAGTTTCGATGTCCCCGAACCGCCGACGGGGCCCGTGAGCCTTCCCGTGCCGCACGAGCTCCGGTTCGACGGCACGGCAGCGACACTGGACCTGACCGACCTCGACGAGGAAGCCCTCCGGGACAACTGGTCGGACCGGGCGGTCGCGCTCGTGGAGGAGAAGGTCCGACGCCAGCACTACCAGGGCAAGGAACAGTACTGGAAACTGCTCAGCCAGAGCCCCCGGCGGGAATTGACGTTCAAAGAAGACCCGACGGAAGCGATGCTCCGGCGTACCTGGCTCAAGAACGGCCCCACGAAAGGCAAGTGGTACCTGGGGCCGCTGCCGGCACACCTGCTGCGCACGATGGAGCGCATTGCCGTCGACGAGGTGCTGCGCCCCCTGGGCTTCGAAGAGGTGATCCAGCCTCACCACGATTCGTTCGATATTCTCCTGCGGACCGGGCACCTCGAAGGGCTCCCGGGGGAGTTCTACTACGTCACGGAGCCGAAGAGTCGCGACCCGGCCGACTGGGAACGGTTCACCGACCTCGTCAAGATCACACGCAAAGTCCCCGAAGCGGAGCTCGCGCAGCTGGTCAGCCCCCCGGTGGCGGTGAGCTGCTATGCCCAGTGTCCCACAACCTACTGGTGGCTCTCCGGTCGGACGCTGGCTCAGGACAACCTTCCGCTCAAGATCTTCGACCGCGCGGCCATCTCCAACCGGTATGAGAGCGGGGGCCGCCACGGCCTCGAGCGCGTCGACGAGTTCCATCGGATCGAACCGGTGTATCTCGGGACACCGGAGCAGCTGGTCGAGTTGCGCAAGCAGCTCCTCGCTCGCTACGCCCACGTCTTCGACGATATCCTGGAGCTCGAGTGGAGGACCGCCTGGGTCACTCCGTTCTACATGCAGCAGAGCGGCGAGGTTGGGGTCGAGGACGAGACCCAGCGTATCAAGGGCACGATCGACTTCGAGGCGTACCTGCCCTACCGGGGAAGCCGGGAGGAGTCGGAGTGGCTCGAGTTCCAGAACCTCTCGATTGTCGGCGACAAGTACACTCGGGCCTTTACGATCAAGTCACAGAAGGGCGACCTCTGGTCCGGCTGCACGGGCATCGGTCTCGAGCGTTGGCTCACCGCTTTCTTGGCGCAGCGCGGACTTGACCCGGAGGGCTGGCCCGAAGGCTTCCGACGAGTTGCCGGGACTCTCCCCCGCGAGGTCCGGTTCCTGTAACCCGGCCGCCGGACAACGTCTAAGGAGGACGGGGCATCGACCCCTCGTGGTCGCGGAGAGTGCGGCGGCGAAGCCCCCGGTCCGCCGACAACGTGCCCTCGAAGATTTCGGTCTCGAAGCGACTGCGGCTCCGCTACCATCTCTCCCTCTCGAACGGCCCGCGGCCTTGCCGGGAATCTGGCAGGTACGCGACGGCATGATCGTCCATCCGTATCTTCGGGATGGCGAGATCCGGGCCCTGCCGTTCCAGGTCGACCTGAGCCGGATCGCACTCGACCACGACACCCTCGTCGTGCTCCCCACGGGGCTCGGGAAGACCGTCATCGCCGGCCTCGTGGCGGCGGAGTCCCTCCGGCAGGGACCCGGCAAGGTGCTCTTCCTGGCCCCGACGCGCCCCCTGGTACAGCAACACGCCGACACGTTCGGCCGATGGTTTCGGGACCTGCGGCGAGCGCGGTTCACGGGCACCGTCCATCACCCGGTCCGGGAGGGCGCCTGGGAGGGGGCGGACGCCGTGTTCGCCACGCCCGAGATCGTCGTGAACGACCTGGCCGCCGGCCGATACGACCTCAAGTCCGTTCGGCTCCTCGTCGTGGACGAGGCCCATCGCGCGGTCGGAAAGTACGCGTACGTCCCGATCGCCGAACGCTACTGGACCGAGCGGCCTCGGGGTGGGCATGTGCTGGCCCTGACCGCCTCCCCCGGCGGCAACGATGAGCGGGTCGAGGAGGTGGTCCGGAACCTTCACCTCGAACGCATCGAGGCGCGAACGCGCGACGACCCCGGAGTCAAGGAGTACGTGCAACCCGTCGAGGTTGCGTTCCGCGCCGTCCGGCTCCCCCGGCCGGTCGTGGCGATCCAGACCTTGCTGCTCAAGGCCGGTTGGGAGGAGGCCCGGAAGCTCCAGAAGATGGGCTATCTCCGCAAGAAACCGATCGCGTACCTTTCTGTAAAGGACCTGGTCGCGCTCCGGGCCGAGATCTTCGCCCGGCCCGGGCCGATGACCCGAAAGTTCGGGCCGCTCTTCCACCAGCTCATCCTCCTGCACATCCACCATGCCCAGGACCGGCTCGAGACCCAGGGGGTGGCGCCCTTTCTGCAGTACCTGGAACGGGTCGCCGGGAAACCGAAGCTGGCCCGCGGAGATGCCGCGTTTCTGAAGCTCGAGCCCGTCGCCGAGGCTCGAGCCGCCGCCCAACGGTTCCTCCAGCGGAGTCGCGAGCCCTCGCACCCGAAACTGGACCTGCTGGCAGACATCGTGCGGGAGACCATCCAGGGAGCCGGGAGCAAGCCGGTCCGGATCCTGGTCTTCGCTCAGTATCGCGACACGGTGCAGGGGATCCACGACCGCCTGACCCAGGAGGGATGGACGGTGGGCCGCTTCGTCGGGCAGGCCACGCGGGACGCGGATGACCCCGGCATGACCCAGAAGGAACAGGCGCACGTGCTGGAGGGATTCCGAGCCGGGATGTTCCCGGTCCTGGTGGCGACCAGCGTGGCCGAAGAGGGGCTCGACATTCCCGACGTCGACCTCGTCGTCTTCTTCGAGGCGATCCCCAGTGAGATTCGAACGATTCAGCGCCGGGGCCGAACCGGCCGCAGCTCGGTCGGTCGCGTCATCGTCCTCCTGACCCAGGGCACGCGCGACGTGGGATACCAGCGCGCCGAGGCCCGCCGGGAACGCGCGATGCGCCAGATCGTGGGGCAGATGTCGCGTCGGTCGCGGAGCCGGACGAAGCCGGACGGCCCCGTTCTCGACTGACGCCGGGCCGCGCGACCTCCGTGTGTCGTTCCCTCGGCTACGGCCGCGGGGAGGGGGGTAGTTGCCCCGTGAGGTGCCGACACATGGAGGATTCACTTCTAAATAGTCCGCATTCGGGTCCGTCCGCGGTCTGTGGCGCTCCAAGAAATCGGCCCCCATCTCGGGTTGATCGTCTTCTCGGTGCTGACCGCCGCCATCGCCGTGTATCTGATCTACACGATGCTGCGGCCGGACGCCTTCTAGCTCGGAGGCGCAGATGTCGAATCCGCTGAGCCTGATAGGGTCCTACCTAGACGTTTCGATCGTCTTCGCGCTCGTCCTCGCGTTCGCTCCGACGTTCGGCGCATTCATGGGCCGCGTGTTCATGAATCGCCCGACCTTCGGCGAGGGCGTTTTCGGTCCGGTCGAGCGCGGCATCTACCGGCTGCTCGGCGTCAATCCGCGACATTCGATGCGAGTGCGCGAGTACGCGGTCGCGTTCCTCCTCTCGAACGCGGTGCTCATCCTCTGGGTCTTCCTGCTCTTGATGTATCAGAACCAGCTCCCATTTCTCCGGACCTCCGGCATTCCCGGCATGAGCTGGGACCTCGCGTTCCACTCGGCGTCCAGCTTCGGAACGAACACCGACTTCACGCACTTCGTGACGGAGAGCCAGGTCACCGAGGGGAGCCTGCTCCTCGGGCTCCAGGTCGAAATGTTCCTGTCGGCGGGAGCCGGGCTGGCCATCCTGGCGGCCTTCATCCGCGGGTTCGTCCGGAAGGACGGAACCATCGGGAACTACTTCGTCGACATCACGCGGGCTGTCGTCCGGATCCTCGTCCCGGTCTCGGTGCTCGGCGCCATCGTCTACGTGCTCCTCGGACTTCCGCAAACGTTCGCGACCAGCGTCTCGTTCCACACGCTCCTCGGCCCCGTCCAAACGATCCCCCTCGGGCCGGTGGCTTCCTGGCAGTCCATCATGCTCCTCGGCTCCAACGGCGGCGGCATCTTCGCGGCCAACTCCGCTCATCCGTTCGAGAACCCGAGCGCCCTCTCGGACCTCTTCAGCATCGCCCTCATGATGCTGATCCCGTTCTCGAGCCCCTTCGCCTTCGCCAGCGCGGTCCGTCGGAAGGGGGAGGCCTTTCCGTACATCGGCACCATCCTGATCGTCTTCTTCATCGCCCTCGCCCTGGTGATCGTCGGCCAGCTCGCGACGAACCCGCAGCTGAGCCCGATCCAGGCTCTCTCCCAGAACACCTTCTACTCGGCCGGGCAGGAGACTCGGTTCACGCTGCCCGAGGGCGCCTTGTTCCAGACCGTCAGCGTCTACGCCAACGTCGGTGCGAACAACATGGCGATCGGCGCGCTCTCGCCGATCGGCCAGATGTCGATGCTGTTCGGCATGTTCACGCAGTCGACGCCCGGCGGCGTCGGCACCGGCATGGGCTACCTGCTCACGAACACGCTCATCGCGATCTTCGTGGGCGGCCTCATGGTGGGCCGGACCCCCGAGTACCTCGGCAAGAAGATCGGCCGTCAGCAGATCGGATGGTCCGCCTCTCTGCTGCTGATCCATCCCGTACTGATCTTCGTGCCGCTCGTCGCCACGCTCCTCGGCGGCTTCGCCGTGCTCCCGACGACCGGGGTTGGCGCCAGCGCCCACACGTTCACCTCGGTGCTCTACGAGTTCACCAGTGAGGCGGCCAACAACGGCAGCGCCATGGGCTCCGTCTACGTGAATGACACGACACTCTGGTTCAACGTCGTCGGCGCGGTGGTGATGCTCGTCGGGCGGTTCTTCCCGATGCTGGCGATGCTGATGATCTCCCACCACTTCGCCGTGCAGTCGCCCCTGCCGCCGGGGCCCGGGACGTTGAAGACGCAGAGCTTCACGTTCATGATCTATCTCACGCTCTTCCTGATCATCCTCACCGCGCTCCTCTTCCTTCCGGCCATCGCGCTCGGGCCGCTCACCCAGATCGGGGCAGGGGGCTGACGATGGCACCCGCCACTCCGGAGCTGAGCGAGGACGTACGGGCCAGTGCGCGGATCTCCTGGAGCTACGTCCTGGCCGAATCGATCCGGGGCTTCAGTCCCCGGCGGATGATCCGCCACCCGGTGATGTTCACGGTCTACGTACTGTTCCTCTTCATCCTCGTCGTCATGGCCGACCCGCGGCTCTTTCCCGACCTGACGGTCGGCTACGACAAGATCTACTACCTCGGCACCGCCGTCCTGCTCTTCGCCACGCTCTGGTTCGCGACCCTGAGCGAAGGGATCGCCGAGGCGCAGGGCCGGGCCCAGGCCGAATCCCTCCGCCGCATCCGCGGCGGGCTCTCGGCGCATCGCGTCGGTCCGGACGGCACAGAGTCGACGGTCCCGGTCGAAGCCCTCCGGGTCGGCGACGTCTTCGTCGCCCGGGCGGGTGAGACGCTGCCCACCGATGGCGACGTCATCCACGGCGCCGCGCAGATCGACGAGTCGATGCTGACCGGCGAGTCGCAGACCGTGCTCCGCGAGAGCGGCGGGGACCGGACCAGCGTCCTGGGCGGCTCCAAGGTGTCGGAGGGCGAGGTCCAGGTGCGCGTGTCCGCCGTGCAGGGACAATCGTTCCTCGACCGCCTGATCCGGCTGGTCGAGTCTACGACCCGAGAGAAGACGCCGAACGAGATCGCGCTCAACGTGCTCCTGTCGGCGCTCTCGCTGGCCCTCTTCATCGTCGTCCTGGGGCTCGTGTATCTCTGCCAGATCACCGGCTACGCGGCGATCGATGTCGCCACGGCCGCGTCGCTCCTGGTCTCCCTTCTGCCGACGACCATCGGGGGTCTCCTGCCGGCGATCGGGATCTCGGGCATCAACCGGGTGGCGCAGGCCAACGTGATCGCCAAGTCGGGCAAGGCGGTCGAAGCCGCCGGCGACCTCGACGTCCTGATCCTCGACAAGACCGGGACAATCACCGTGGGAAACCGCCTGGCCGTTCAGCTCGTTCCGGGACCGGACGTCGAGATGAGCGACCTCCTGCGGGCGGCGATGATCGGTTCGAGCCTGGACGACACGCCCGAGGGCCGGTCGATCGTGCGACTCGCGGCGCGTCGGGGCGCGCAGGCCGGTCGACTGGAACCGGGCAGCTTCCGGGTGCTTCCCTTCAGTGCGGAGCGCCGGATGAGCGGTATCGTGCTGGGGGACGGCTCGGAGATCATGAAGGGCTCCGTCAGCGCCATGCGCGACTACGCCGGCGACCTGCCGTCCTCGCTGGACCTCACGGCGAACGAGGCTGCCCGCCAGGGGATGACGGTCCTCGCGATCTCCCAGAACAAGAAGATCCTGGGCCTGGTGTTCCTCAAGGATGTCGTCAAGCCGGGCATCCGGGAGCGGCTCGCCGAACTGCGACGGATGGGGATCCGGACCGTGATGTGCACGGGAGACAACCGGCTCACCGCCGCCTCGATCGCGAAGGAGGCCGGCGTGGACGATTTCATCGCCGAGGCGAAGCCCGAGACCAAGCTCACCGTGATCAACCGCGAGAAGGCGCAGGGCCGCCTCGTCGCGATGACCGGCGACGGCACGAACGACGCGCCGGCGCTGGCGCGTGCCGATGTCGGCCTCGCAATGAACAGCGGCACCAGTGCCGCGAAGGAGGCCGGCAACATGGTCGACCTCGACAGCGACCCCACGAAGCTCATTCAGGTCGTCTCGATCGGCAAGCAGCTCCTGATCACCCGGGGCGCGCTCACGACCTTCTCGATCACGAACGACGTCGCCAAGTACTTCGCGATCATCCCGGTCCTGTTCGCGGCCGCCGGGGCGAGCTTCGTCGGCATCCGGGAGCTCAACGTTCTCGGCCTCACGGACCCCCATCTCGCCGTGCTTTCCACGGTGCTCTTCAACGCGCTCATGATCCCGGCCCTGGTCCCGCTGGCGCTGCGGGGGGTGCCCTTCCGGCCGCGGAGCGCCATCGATTTGCTGCGGCAGAACCTGATTCTCTATGGGATCGGGGGACTGGTGAGCGCCTTCGTCGGGATCAAGGCCGTCTACATCGTGCTCGTGTGGCTCGGGTCGGTGCCGGCCTGGCAACACTTCCTTACGATGATCGGTCACTTCCTGCCGGGAGGGTTCGTATGACGGCTCGCGCGCCCCGAGTCCCGGGTCCGTTCGACACGATCCCCGACGAGTCGGCCACGGAACGGCCGATCGTGCCGCCCGGGCGCCATGCCCTGCTGGGACACCTGCGGGCCTCCATCGTCCTGGTGATCCTGGGCATGCTCATCCTGGGACTGGGCTATCCGGGCGTCATCACCGCCTTCGCCCAGGAGGTCACGCCGCTGACGGCGAACGGTAGCCTCGTCTCCTACAACGGGACGGTCGTGGGGTCGAACCTGATCGCCCAGAACCTCTCCGCGCCGTGGCTGTTCTGGGAGCGACCGTCCCCGGTGGACTACAACTCGTTCAACGGCTCCCCGACGCTGCTCGGCTACTCCGACCCGGCGCTCTACAACGAGACCAAGGCCTACATGCAGGAGTACGGCCCGTACGCCGTGAACGCCTCCGTCCCCGAGATCCTCGTCACCGTCTCGGGCTCCGGCCTCGACCCCGACCTCACACCGGAGGCGGCGCTCGTCCAGATCCCGCGCATCGCCAACGTGACCGGGCTGTCGATGGCGGCGCTCCAGTCCCTGGTCAACGCCAACATCGTGCCGCCGCTCCTCGGGTTCATCGGGCCCTCGTACGTGGACGTCCTCCACCTGGACCTGGCGCTCGAGAAGATCCTGCCGGCGCAGTACCGGAGCTCCTGAGCATGTACCACCGTCTCCTGATCCCGGTCTCCGAAGCCGCGGAGGTGGAGCCGCTCATCCGCTTCGGTGCGCAACTGCTGGATGCCGAGGGAGAGATCCGGGTGCTCCATGTGATCGGGCACCGGAGCCTTCCCGAGATCACCAAGGCCTGGCGCGAGTCCGTCCACATCGTCGTCCCGGCCCACGAGACGGCCGCCGCACTGGAGGTGCCGGTCGAGCCGGAGGTCCGGGTCGCCCCCGACGTGGCCGGCGAGATCCTGGACAGCGCGACGACCCACTCGGTCGACGGCATCCTGATGACGCTCCGCGGCAGCGCCCGGAGCCCGAACCCGTTCGTCGGTCACACGGCGAGCGCCATCCTGCAGCACGCGGACCCGGACGTCCTGGTGGTGAACCGTCTGACACTCGCCACGCAGTCGTTCTCCCGGATCCTTCTGCCGTCCTTCCTTTCGGGTCCCTCCCCGAAGGGCATGGAGATCGCCGAGGCGCTGGCCCTCAAGCACGACAGCGCTCCGATCGTCTCCCTCACGATCTCGAGCGAGACGGTGACCCAGGAGGAGCGGCCGGAGAGCGACCGGTCGCCGCGGGGTCTCGAACTCCGACACCGGCACACGCTGCTCCCGGAGTCGCTGCTCGGTCGCCGGCACCGGATCCCCGACGTGATCCTCTCGGCCGCCTCGCGCGAGCGCTACGGCTTCCTGCTCGTCGTCGAGGACCGGCAGAACGCCCGGGGGCCCCTCATCACGCGCCGGTTCGTCGAGACACTGTTCCGGGCGGCCCCCTGTCCCGTTATGGCCGTACGGGGATAGTCACGGTCCAGGGGACATCTCGGCGTGGCCGAACTCGTGTTCGTCGGTCTCGGCCTGGCCGACGACCGCGACCTGTCCGAACGGAGCCTGGAGCGGCTACGGAGCTGCGGCCGGATCTTCTCGGAGGCCTACACGTCGGTCCTGGCCCCCGGAAGCCTCGACCGTCTCGGACGTTCGGTCGGCCGGCGGATCGAACTGCTAACCCGGACCGAAGTGGAGTCGGAACGCATCCTCCTGGAGGCGCTGGGGAGCACCGACCGGGTCGGCTTCGTCGTCGCGGGCGACCCCTTCGCCGCCACCACGCACGTGGCCCTCCGCCTGGCCGCCGAACGGGCGGGGCATCGCTGGAGCTACCTTCCGAGTGCCAGCATCGTATCCGCAGCGCCCGGATTTCTCGGCCTCCAGCAGTACCGCTTCGGCCGGATCGTCTCCTTGCCCTTCCCAGAGCCGGGTTTCGCTCCCGCGTCGCCGCTGCGGTCGATCGCGCAGAACCGCTCCAGGGACCTCCATACCCTGGTCCTTCTCGACCTCCGGCCGGATGAGCGCCGGTTCATGAGCGCCGCAGAAGCCCTGGCGCGCCTGGTCGAGCCTGTCGCGTCCGGGGAGAGCCCTGCGGTTCCGGCGGACCTTGCCGTCGCGGTGGCCGCGCGGGTGGGCACGGAGTCCGCCCAGGGCTGGTACGGCACCTGTGCGGAGCTCCTCGGGCGGGACTTTGGCCCCCCACTGCACTGCGTCGTGGTCCCCGCTCCCACCCTCCACTTCGAGGAAGAGGCCGCGCTCGCGAGCTTCCGGATCCGGCGGCCGGCGCCGGGGCGCTGATCGGCGACCCCGCGCCCGCCGGGAAACGGAGACCCTAGTGGTCCCGCTGGCTGGACGGGCCCCGGAGCGCCCCGAGGAAATCGGCCAGCCGGAACGGCCGGGTCACGGTCGCGTCCGGCCCGTCGCTGCCCCGGGGCGTGCCGTCGCCCGGCCGCACCGGGGTGGGCGTCACGAGGACCACGCGCATCTCGGGCCGGAGGAGTCGGGCCTCCCGGATCAGCACCGGAAAACTTCCCTCGGCCAGCGCGGCGTCGACGACCATGAGGCTCGGCGGATGGGTGCGCAGCAGCTCCGTGCCCTCGGTGGACCCCTCGGCCTCGCCGATGACCCGGTAGTGGTGGAGGCGCAGCAGCCCCCGCAGGAGCACCCGAGTCTCCTCATCTCCCGCCACGACGATGGCGGAGGCGCCCTCGGTGCGCGACGCCGAGCTGGATATGCTCATCAGGACCACGGTCCGCGCGCCTCCTCTCGATAGTTCTCTTCTGTGAGGGGTTCGGATAAATCCGTTTTTCCTACAATCCAATCGCTTCGAGAGCCGCGTCCGGAGGCCCAGGTCGATGCGCGAGGACCGCTCATCGGCACTGGGCGAGGAATCTCTCGAAGAGCTCCCGGCCGTGCTCGGTATGCTCGACTTCGGGGTGGAACTGCACGCCCCAGACGGGCCGGGACGGATGGGCCATCGCCTCGACGTGGCAGGCCGGCGAGTGTCCCAGGCGACGCCACTGCG
>JASHPT010000046.1 GCA_030037955.1 Thermoplasmata archaeon | reverse complement strand
GCCTCCCCGGTCTCGACCTGAACCTCCCAGTGGTCGCCATCCTCCGACCGGCTCAGCCCCCGGGCCGAGGTGAACACCGGGACATCCAGCAACCCGGCCAGCTGCGGGCCGACCTGTCCGGTCTCGGAGTCGACCGAGCGGTCGCCGGCGAGCACGAGGTCGTGCCCGACCTGCCGGAGCGCCCTCTCAAGCACCCGCGCCGTGACCAGCGTATCCGAGCCGGCCAGCGCATCATCCGACACCAGAACGACACGGTCCGCGCCGAAGGCATACGTCTCCCGGACCCGGTCCGCGACCTCCGGTGGGCCCATCGAGAGGACGGTCACGTGTTCTCCGGGCCGCCGGAGCTGGGCCGCCACCCGGACCGCACGACCGTCGTACGGATTCAGGAACGACTCCACTCCGGTCCGGATCAGGGTGTGGCGCCTCGGGTCGAACTGCAGCTGTTCTACGGCCGGAACGACCTTGACCAGGACCGCGAAATCCATCGAACCGGCTCGCCCCCGATCGAGGCGAGGAAGGTGTAATTACCGTTGCCCGCTCGGGACGGCAGCCTCCGGTTCCGATGCGCGGTCCGTCGACCCCCATGGGTGAGGCGTCGTACCCGGCCGCCTCCCTCGCGGCATACACGACGGCCGTCGCCGTGACGGTCGTTGCGATCCTGAGCCAGTACTTCGTCCCCCAGCTGCTCCCGGCCCTGCGACCCGTCTACGCGGGGCTGGTACCGGACCTGCTGGTCGTCTACGGGATACCGATCCTGGCCTTCCTGGCGCTCGTCGGCCGAGGTCCCCTCCGGAACTATGTCGCCCGGACCCCGCGCGCGGCGGTGGAAGGGCTCCGGTGGTACGGTGCGATGTCCGTGCTGGGACTCGTGTCGGCGGTCGTCATCGTCGCGGTCCTCAACGCCATCGACCCGGCGGCGGTGGCCCAGCTCAGCAAGCTGAGTCCCCCGCTCGTCGCCGCCGAGTCCGACCCATGGTTCTGGGTCGGGTTCTCGTTCGTCATCGGGCTCATCGAGGAGACGATCTTCCGAGGGTGGGTGTTCGGGTACTGGCTGGACCGGGACCCGGCCCACTGGGTCCTCCACGCCGTGTGGACCAGCGCGCTCTTCGCCAGTGTGCATCTCTATTACGGCTCGACGTACGGCATCGCCTCGAGCGTCGCCTTTGCCGAACTCTTCTTTGCCGGCTTGGGCTTCGCGTTCGCCGTACGCTACTCGCGTGGCAATCTGCTCATCGTGGGCTTGCTGCACGGTGCCCACGACTCGCTGAGCTTCTCGACGCTCGTCTGGAAGCCGTGGGGGGCCGACCTCTACTATCTCCTGATCCTCGCCGGAGCCATCGTATTCCTCATCGTCTATCTGCAGGATCGCCCCCGGGAGACCCCCATGATCCCGTGGGAGCCGGGGCCCCCGGCCGGCGCGACGCCGCCCGGAACGAACCCGGCGATCGTGTGGCCACCGCCTCCTCAAGGCTACGACCGCCCGCCCTTGCCCTCGCCGCCTCCGCCGCTCGGCCCGCCTCCTCCGATGGGATGAGTGGACGGAGCGCCGTTCGTCGTTCCCGGGCGGTCGGTGACCGCCAAAACTCTTGAGCCCCTCCACTACGGGTGGCTCGCTCCATGGCTACCGCCAGCCCACCCGTTCCATCAGCCCCGGTGAGCCCATCGTCAGTGGAACCGCTCTCCGGTATGCTCCACCTCACGGGGGCGAGCCGCGTGGCCCGGGTTCGGGTCAAGGAATTCTCGAGTGAAGGGTTCGCCAAGGTCCCGGGGGATATCGAGGTCGGTACGGCGACCGTTTCGGGCTCCCTGGCCGCGGGGGGCAGATTCGTTGCCGGGACCGCCCAGTTCTCCGGGTCGCACCGGATCGACGGCGCCGTCGAAGTTGCGGGGCTTCTGAGGTCTCGCGGAACCCTGCGAATCGGTGGCACCGTCACCGCACGCGCCGCCCAGCTGGCGGGGTCGGTCTCGGTCGGGGGTTCCCTTGCGGTCTCCGACCGCCTGGATTGGTCCGGCGCCCTGGAAAGCGGCCAGGACGTTCGCGGGTCCCAGGTCTTCTTCCGGGGCCGGATGTCGATCCGGGGGACACTGTCCGCCCGCACGATCTCCGGGGAGGTCGACACACTGTCGACCGTCGGCGCCCTCGAGGCGGACTGGGTGGACGTACGTCGCAAGAGGTCTCTGCGCGACCTGCCGTTGTTCCTCTTGCCGCCTCCAGCCTGGCACGAGCTCGAGGTCGACCGGATTGAAGCGGCCGAGGTCCATCTCGCCGGCGTCCGGGTCCGGCGTCTCGTCGCGGACCGGATCTGGCTCGGCCCGGATACGCACATCGAGTACGTCGAAGGGACGATCGTGAGTCAGCACAAGGACGCGCATGTGGGCCCGGAGTCCGAGTCCCCGCCTCCCCCGGGTCTGAGCCGCTGACGGTGGGGCCGCGCCTTTATTCCCCGTTCCTCTCTCGAGAGCCACGATGACGCCCCAGCCGGCCGCTCCACCGCCCTCTCAGCGCTGGCTCGAGATCCAGCACCGGGTGGAGAAGTTCTGGCAGGACACCGACGTGGTCTCGCGCGCCCTTGCACTCCATCCGGCCGGTCCCCCGTTCCGGTTCGCCGAGGGTCCGCCGACGGCCAACGGACGTCCCCACATCGGCCATGCGATGACGCGGGCTCTGAAGGACGTGCCCCTTCGCTATCGCCGGATGCGGGGCTTCCGGGTGATCTCCCCGATGGCCGGTTGGGACTGTCACGGTCTCCCGGTGGAGCTCGAAGTAGAGAAGCGTCACGGCTTCCGGCTCAAGCGGGACATCGAGGCCTACGGCGTCGACCGATTCTGTGACGAGTGCCGGGCCAGCGTGTTCGAATACGTCGCGATCTGGCGCGACATGAGCCGCCGGATCGGCTTCTGGCTCGACTATGATCGGCCGTACAAGACCATGGACGCATCGTACATCGAGAGCGTCTGGTGGTCGCTCAAGACGCTCTGGGATCGGGGCCTCATCTCCAAGGGATTCTACACCCTCCCGTACTGTCCCCGGTGCGAGACGCCGCTCTCCTCGCACGAGGTCGCCCAGGGGTACCGGGAGCTCACCGACCCCTCCCTCGTCGTCCGATTCGACGTGGCCCCCTCGACCGACGGGACCCCTCGGCACCTGCTCGTCTGGACGACCACGCCGTGGACCCTCCCGGCGAACCTGCTGATCGCGGCCCGTGCCGACCTCACGTATCTCGGAGTCAAGGGGCCGGACGGCCACGAGCTCTTGCTGGCCGAGGGAGCGGCCAGCCGCTACTTGCCCGGGCCGCCGGAGGTCCTGCACCGATACTCGGGTGCGGACCTTGCCGGGCTGGTCTACACGCCGCTGTTCCCCTTCGCCGGTCCGGGCGACGGCCGCTACCGGGTGGTCCTCGACGATTTCGTCGGAGAGTCGGAGGGGACCGGCCTGGTCCACATCGCTCCCAGCTACGGCCCCGACGACCAAAGGATCGGGGAGCGCGAACACGTCGGCTTCTTCGACCCGCTCGACAGTCACGGGGTGTTCACCGACCAGGTCCCGCCGGTTGCCGGGAAGGGCTTCAAGGCGGCCGACCCGATCCTGACCGAGCGGTTGCGGACCGACGGGGCGCTGTTCCAGGAAGGACGGCTCCGTCACACCTATCCCACCTGCTGGCGGTGCTCGACCCCCCTGCTGTACCGGGCTGTCGACTCCTGGTTCGTCCGTACCTCCCAGTTCCGCGACGCGCTGGTACGACACAACGAGCAGGTGCGCTGGATCCCGGCCCACATGCAGCACGGCCGCTTCGGGAACTTTCTGAGCGAGGCCAAGGACTGGGCCCTGTCGCGGAACCGGTACTGGGGCACCCCGCTGCCGATCTGGAAGTGCGCCGCCGGTCACTTCACGGCCGTCGGAAGCTTCGCGGAGCTTGCGACGCGCGTCGGAGCCCCGCTCCCGGCGGACTTTGACCCGCATCGGGTCCAGGTCGACCGGCTCCACTTCCCCTGCCCCACCTGCGGCGCACCGGCCGACCGGGAGCCGTACACGATCGATGGCTGGTACGACAGTGGGTCCGCGCCGTTCGCGCAGTACCACTACCCGTTCGAGCCGGGCCCGTTCGTCCCGGGCGAGCCGCTCGATTACGTCGGAGAGGGACTCGACCAGACGCGAGGCTGGTTCTACACGCTCCATGTACTGGCCTCTGCGCTGTTCGACCGGGCCGCATACCGGGCCTGTCTCGTGAACGGGCTCCTGCTCGACGACTCCGGCGCCAAGATGTCGAAGTCGAAGGGAAACGTGTACGACCCGCTCGAGGTCCTGCAGGAGATCGGCGGCGACGCGCTCCGCTGGGCGTTCTACATGTCGGACTACACCGAGTCCACGCGGATCTCGCCGCGCAGCATCCAGCTGGTCGCACAGCGAACCCTGGGCACGCTGCTCCACGTCTACGAGTTCTACCGCGCCAACGCGGACGCGGACCGGCTCCGACCCGTGACCGACCGACCGAGTCCGCACGCGCTGCTCGACCGGTGGCTGCTCTCCCGGCTGGACGGGCTCATCCATGTCACGACGGACGCGCTCGACGTCTACGACAGCCATGCCGCCGCCATCGCGATCGCGTCGTTCATCGACGACCTGTCGACCTGGTACCTCCGACGGTCCCGTCCGAGGTTCTGGAGCGACGAAAATCTGGCCGACCGGCGAGCGGCCCACGCGACCCTGTCCTATACCCTGTGGACGCTCGCGCAGCTGCTCGCACCGTTGACGCCGTTCCTGGCCGAGTACCTCTATCAGGAGCTGACGGGGACGGCGTTCGCCGACCCGCACCGGTCCGTGCACTTCGTCACCTGGCCTGTGACAGAGTCAGCGGGGGACGTCGAACTGGACCGGGCGATGGCCGAGATCCGGGGCTGGGCCGAGGTCGGCCGCGAGCTCCGGCAACGCGCCGGGGTAAAGTCCCGGTTCCCCCTGACCGTGATGGTCCTTGAAGCGGACCGGCCGCCGGCGTTCCTGCGACAGGGAGACGAGGCGCGGACCTTGCTCCAGGACGAGCTGAACGTCCGCGAGCTCCGGGTGGAGACTCCAGGCCCCCCCGGCCGGTTCCCGGAATCGGACTGGGTCACCCGCGACGATGGGAAGGGGTGGGTCGCCCATCTTCCGCGGACCGCCCCGCCGGAGCTGTACCGCGAGGGACTCTTCCGGGAGGCGATGCGTCGGCTGCAGCAGGCCCGGAAAGAAGCGCATCTGGCGTTCACCGACCGGATCCGCCTCCGGCTGTGGGCGACGGGAGACATCGCGGCCGCCCTGCGCGACCATCGGTCCCGGCTGGAACACGAGCTCCAGGTGGAGGGCGGCCTCGACATCTCCGACGCGGCCCCGCCGGCCGGGGCCGTCCGATGGGAGCTGGACGACGGCCCCCTCGCGGCCACGCTGGAGCGCGTCGCGAGCGCGTAGCGGGGTCCCCCGTCAGTCAATCAGGGGTACCGCGCGCACCGGTCCCCCCGGCTCGTCCTCGCGGAACACCTCCGAGCGGAACCGGAAGACCTGGGTCTCTGGACGCAGCCAGGCGTCGAACGGAAGCCCGGCCTTTCCGCACGTTTCGGCGAGGAACTCCTCGACGTTCCAGTGCTGCTCCACGGCCACCTGGGGGAGGAGCAGGCCCTCGGCCCGGCGCCATTTCACGATCAGGCCGTCCCGTCCCACCTGGATGGCGGCCGCCCGGTCCCGGGGACGGGACGCAGACACTGACTCCGGAACGGTGAGTAACGATACCTCGGCGGTGATGCGCACGAGCTCGTCCGGCCCGACCGGGGGGAACCTCGGATCCTCGAGCGCCGCGCTGGCCGCGGTCCGCGGGATGCCGACGCGCAGCGGAAAGATCGGATGGGTGTAGCCGATGCAGCCCCGCAGAAGGTCCGAGGGGGACTGGCGGAGGGTCGTGAAGACCCCTCTCGGCTCGTCAAAGGCCGCCGGCAGACGGGTCGCGAGGAACGGAGCGGCCGGGTCTCTCGGCGGGTCCGGCCCCAGCACGGTCTCGAGAGCGCTTCGAGCGAGCTCGACGGCCCGCTGGCCGACCTCGAGGGAGACTCCGGAGCTCTGCGGCACGGACGATTCAGCCCCCGCGGAGGCATAGCGTTGCGCGAACGTCCCCGATCTTGCCGGGAACGCTTTATACGCCTCGGAGGGTCGGCGCCACTCCCATGCCGTTCCCCGAGGCCGTGAACCGGCTGCTGCTGAAACGCATCTGCATGAACTGCTCGGCGCGGAACCCGCCCCGAGCGGTGCAGTGCCGCAAGTGCGGCTACAAGGGCCTCCGCCCCAAGTCGCGGGAACGCTCGGGCAAGACAAAGTAGGCGCGTTACCGCGCCGTGCCCTCGGGCCGGTCGAGCGCGGCCGGGGCGTATCCTCGTCGCAGTTCGCGCGAGACCTCGAAGCGCTTCTGGAAGAGGAACATCATGTTGCCGGCCCCGTCCCGCCAGCTGGAGAGCTTCGGAGCGCCCCAGCGCTCCGAGTAATGGATCGGCACCTCATCGAAGCGGAGACCGTGCCGGAGCACCTCGATCTTGAGCTCCTCGCTGAAGGCCATCCCATCCTGGGTGAGCCGAAGCTTCTCCAGGATCTCCCGTCGGAAGATCCACATGCCGCTCTGGCTGTCCCGGAGCACGCGGGCCGGGGCGCCCTGGAGCGCCGAGTGGAAGAACGCCCGGAGCGCGAAGTTGAGCACCGAGTTACCGATCCGGTGCTCGGTCGTCATCGCCTTCGGGTCCAGGTAGGACAGGCGGTCGCCGGTGAGGAAGTCCAGCCGGTGCTCCAGCAGGGTGAGCACGAACCAGGGGATCTCCTCCACGGGGTAGCTGGCGTCGCCGTCGGTGGTCGCGATGACCTCCCCGGTCGCGGCGGCAAAGCCGGTCTTGTAGGCCCGGCCGTAGCCGCGCCGGGGCTCGGCGATGACCCGGGCCCCCTCGTGCTGGGCGACCTCCGCGGTGCCGTCGGTCGACGGACCGTCGATGACGAGGATCTCCCAATCGATCGGGTTCCGGAAGAAGAATCGCTGGTTGGCCGACTCGGCCGCGGCCCGGAAGGTGCGGATCACGTGCCCCACGGACAGGGCCTCGTTGAGCGTGGGAATCACCAGGCTGGCCCGCATCGCCTCTCCCGTATCCACGGGAAGTCGCCTCACCCCCTATAAGTCCCCCTCCGGTCGGGTGGGTGGTCCGGGACCCTGCCCGGGAGCCGCGGAATCCTTGACGCGTGAGTGGGGAAGCTTTCCGACGACGGCCGACGTGGGCCTCTGGGCCCGCGCCGACACGACCCCCGAGCTGTTCGATGCGCTCGGGCTGGGTCTGTTCGCCCTGATGACCGACCTCCGCCGGGTCCGCCGGACCCAGGAGCGGGTGGTCCAATCCAGCGGCGCGGACCCACCGAGCCTGGCCGTCGCGTTTCTGACCGAGCTCATCACGCTCAACGCGGTGGAGGGGTTCCTGGCGCGGAAGATCCAGACGCGCCCCGTGGGGAACCCGCCGACCGCCCTCCTCGCCCGCCTGTGGGGCGAGCCGTTCGATGCGGAGCGGCACACCCGTCACTTCGAGGTCAAGGCGGCGACCTACCACGAGATCTCGGTCGACCTCGAGCGCCACCGGGCGCGCGTGATCGTCGATATCTGACGCGGGGCGCGGCCGCCGACCGCGATCGACGGCTCAGGCCATGCGGGACGCGAAGGCGGCGAGGCCGGCGCCGGGCGTCGTGAATCGGCCCGCCTTCGTCAGGATCCGCTCGAGACCGGCCACACAGAGCAGGAGGTCGGCCCACGAGGCGATGCCCATGTGGCCGATCCGGAAGATCTTCCCCCGGTAGGCTCCCTGTCCTCCCTGGACCTCGACATTGTAGGTGGTGAGGAGCGCCTGACGCACCGACGCCTCGTCCATGCCGTCCGGGATCTTGACCGCCGACACCGTATCCGAGGCGTACCGTCGCTCGGCGAACAGCTCGAGCCCGAGGGCGTCCATCGCGGCCCGCACGGCCTCGGCCTGGGCATGGGTCCGGGCCAGCCGGTTCTCAAGCCCCTCCTCCTTGAGCAGCAGCAGCGCCTCGTGGAGCGCGAGGAACAACGGAATGGCCGGCGTCCACGGCGTGTCGTTCTTCTCGAGCGACTTGAAGTGGGCCGCGAGGTCGAGGTACTGGGTGCGGGGCCTTACCTCCGCGAACGCACGGTCCGAGAGGTGCACGAGCGCGAGACCCGCCGGTGCGGCGAGGCCCTTCTGACTTCCGGTGACGATGCCATCGATGCCCCACTCCGGGATCCGGACCGGGATCCCAGCGACAGAGGAAATCCCGTCGACCAGAAAGAGCGCGCCGGACTTCCGGACCCGGGGGGCGATCGCCGCGAGGTCGTTCGCAAAGCCGGCGCTCGTCTCGTTGTGGACGGTGATGAAGGCGCGTACGGGTCCCTGCTCGAGGGCCGCGGCGACCGTCTCCAGCGGGACCGGGTGGCCCCACGGGGCCGAGACCGTCGTTACGTGGTTCGAGTACCGCCGGGCGATCTCGTCACCCCGTTCGCCGAAGTTGCCGTTGGACAACACGACGACGCGGTCGTCCGGCCGCAGCAGCGCCGAATACATGGCCTCCAGACCCGCGGTACCGCTCCCCGAGAGGATCGCCTGGTGCCCGGCGGCCCCGAAGAGCATCGGCAACATCGCCCGGATCTCACCGACCCGTTCGTGGAAGTAGTCCCCGCGGTGGTTCACCGAGGAGAAGCTCATCGCCCGCAGTACCCGCGGATGGATACGCACCGGGCCGGCGATCAGGAACGCCGCGGTCTCGGGGTCGAACGTCATGGAACCGACCTCACCTCGGTATTGACGAGATAAAGCGGTTCCTTGCCCGCGAGAAGCCGCCGAAGCTCCTCGGCGACCTGCTCCGCGGCGCGATGCTGAGCCTCGGGGGTCGAGGCGCCCAGATGGGGCGTCACGACGACCCGGGGGTGGCGAAGGAGCTGCTCCTGCGTCGGCGGCTCGGTCTCGAAAACGTCGAGCGCCGCTCCGCCGACCTGCCCGGAGTTCAGGGCCGCCAGCAGCGCGGCCTCATCGATCAGGGCCCCGCGCGCGACATTGACCACACACGCGCCGGGCTTGAGCCGAGCGATGCGCTCCGCGTTGAGGAGGTGGTGATTCTCGGGCGTGAGGGCAGCGTGGAGGCTGAGCACGTCCGACCGGGTCAGCAGGGCGTCGAGGGATACCAAGGGAGTCTCGTCCGGCGATTTCGGGATCAGCGGGTCGAAGGCGATCACGACAGCACCGAACGCCCGCAGGCGTCGGGCGACTTCCCGACCGATGCGTCCGTACCCCACGAGGCCCACGGTCTTCCCGGCGAGTTCCGCACCGTGGATACCGCGATTCCACTTTCCCGCCTTCGTCGCTTCGATCGCGCCGTAGAGGTTCCGGATCAGGAGCAGCACGAAGGCGAGCGTGAGCTCGGCGACACTCGTGGTCGCCGCGGTGGGCGCATTGACGACCTGTACCTTTCGCGCGGTGGCGGCCCGCAGGTCCACGTTGTCGACACCGACGCCCGCCCGAGCGACGACCCGGAGTTCCGGAGCCTGGGCCAGCAGCGCCTCCGTGACCTGGGTCCGGCTGCGGACGACCAGAGCCCATGCAGAACCCAGATGGGTCGGGAGCGTCGCGGGATCGCCCGAGGCATCGACGACCCGGCATGGACCAGCCGACAGCATCTCCACGACACGCGGACTCACCGGATCGGCGATGACCACGAGCGGCGCTTCGGGCACGGCCCGCCGACCGGTGTCTCGCACAAAACGGCTCCGCCCTCCGGAGACCGGCATCGGCCAGCGACCGGTTCCGGCCACCGGTCCGGGCGTGCTCAGGGGACCTTCGGGACCGGGACCCGGTCGAGAGACTCCTGCACGACCTGCGGCCCCCGGACCCCCCGGATCCACGGCTCCGGCTTGATCGTCAACCGGTGACCCAGTGCCGGTACGGCGACGTCCTTGAGATCATCCGGCACCGTGTAATCGCGGCCGCGGAGCAAGGCGCGGGCACGACCCAGCTTGAGCAGCGCGAGCGACCCCCGGGGAGAGGCGCCCACCTCCACCCGGGGGTCGACCCGGGTCGCGCCGACGAGCTCGACGGCGTACTGCTCGAGCGCGGGGTCGAGTTCGATGTCCTCGACGGACCGCTGGACCTCGCGAAACCGTGCCAGGTCCAGCACCGGCGGAACCGTGACCGGGTCCTCCTTCCGTGCCTTCCGCCGCGAGAGGATCTCCCGTTCCTCTGCCGCCGTGGGATATCCCACGGCGAGACGCATCAGGAAACGGTCGACCTGGGCCTCCGGGAGCGGGTAGGTGCCCTCGAGCTCGATCGGGTTCTGGGTCGCGAGAACCAGGAACGGCCGGTCGAGGGGATACGTCGACCGCTCGCTGGTCACCTGGTATTCCTGCATCGCCTCGAGCAGCGCGGACTGGACCTTGGGGGGTGCCCGGTTGATCTCATCGGCGAGCACCACATTCGCGAAGAGCGGGCCGCGGCGGAACTCGAAGCGTGCGTGCTCGGCGTCCCAGACCTCGCTGCCCGTGATGTCCTGGGGGAGCAGGTCCGCAGTGAACTGTATCCGAGCGAAGGCCAGACCCAGGGCGCTCGAGAAGGAGCGGGCGATCAATGTCTTTCCGAGGCCGGGCAGGTCTTCGAGCAGGAGGTGTCCGTCCGCCAGGATGCCCGTCGCGACGAGGTCGAGCGCCTGGTCCCGGCCCACGACCGCCCGATGCACGGCGGCCAGCACGTCGGCCATCGCCTTCCGAGCCTCAGCTGCCTGCACGCGGACCTCGACCGGCCCGTCGGCATGGCCGTGGCCGGTATAAGTCGGCCCGGGGAATGCCGAGTCGCGGCTGTGCCCCGGCCGTAACGGAACAGCGTCACCGGAGGCCGTTCGGCCCTCTCGGCGTCCTGACCCCGGCCGGGGGTGTCGGATACCGGGGTTGTCCTCTCTTCATACTCCGCGGACGACGCGTCCGCTGTGGTCAGGAGGGACCCTTCGACGGCACCCGGAAGCCGCCCCGGAGGGCGTCTTCGCCCCGGCATCGCGTAGGCCCACTTCAGGGTGTCGGCTCCGGATTCAGGACGTCGGCCGCCCCGCGGAGATACAGCCATGCGGCGAGCCCGAGCGCCGCCGCCACGGTGAGCGCTGCCAGGCCCTCCTGGCCCCCGGTCCCCTTCGGGAGGAAGAAGAGCACGGCAACGGCGAGCGCCACGCCCAGGGCCGGGACCAGCGCCGGCTCGAACTGCTGGCGAATGGACACCCCGCTCCGGGGCTCGGCACCGGCCCACAGGAGCAGCGCGACGCCCATCGCCGCCGCCAGTACGACGGCGGCGACCGAGAGAGGCGTCGTGAGGACCTCGACCAGGACGACCAGCACCGGCGGGACGAGCGCGAGGTCGTCAAACGTAGGTGGAAGCAGCCGGCGGAGGAGGAATCCCGAGCCGGCCCCGGCCATCACGAGCACCAACGTCAGCGGCAGTCCCAGCCTGTCGAGGGGCGTGCCCAAGGCCAACACTCCGACCAGGAACACTGCCGCGGCGATGTCGTCGACGCTGCAAACCCACGAGCTCGGCCGCGTCACGGTCAGGCCCTTCGCCCCGCAAAGGCGGGGTTCTGCAGAAACCGAACGAACGACGCGAGAGACCAGTAGTCCTCCCAGTCGATCGTCGGGGCCTCTCGCCAGACCTCACTCAGCCGGTGGCGACGGACGAGGCGCAGGAGACGGTTGGCCGTCCGGTCCTCCTCCGTTTCTTCCGGAATGCCGAGCACCGCGAGGGGTGACGGACTCAGCACGACGGTTCGGAATCCCCGGCGGCGGAGCTGCGGAAGGACGGTGATCGAATCCTCCTCGAGGAGCGGCGAGATCAAGATCGTGAAGACGCCCGGAGGGAAGAACCGGCGGACCGAGATCGCGAAACGCTCGGGCGGCCCGCCCTCGGGGGGGACGGCCGCGTCGCGGAGGACCGTCCGGATCCGGAACCGCTGGAGCCGACCGGTCCCGAGCGGTACCGCATCCAGCCGGTCGGAAAACACGCCGACGCCGACCCGCGACTTCTGCGCCAGGAATGCGCTGGCGATGCCGAAGGCCGCGGCCCGGGAAGCGTTCAGGATCCGGTCGTCCCGCTCCGGTCCCAGTCCGGAGGGCCGCAGGTCGAGGAGGATGAGAAGGTCGCCGGTTCGCTCGAGATGATAGTCGTTGGCGAGCAGCCGGCCGGCACGGGCGGTTGCACGCCAGTTGATCTGACGGCGAGAGTCGCTGGAAACCGCCGGTCGCACAGCGAAGTACTCCCCGGCGGCGCCGAGCACCCGGGACCGGAGCTCGCCCGGGGAGGGCGTCGTCCGCTCCAGCCGTATCCGGTCGAGCCGGTGGATTTCCGGCGGATACCGCTCGATCGAAAGGGCCGAGCCCGCGACCGGGAGCTCGCGCTCGACCAGTCCCCAGGCGTCCCGCCAGAGGAGGGTGGGCGGCGGAAACTCGAGAAGACTCGGGCCCGGAATCCGGAACCGGAGGCTGAACTCGAGATGGTGGGCGTCGGCCGTCCGCACCGGCGGGCCGACCGCCTCCAAGGAGGCCGGGGCCGAGAAGACCGGAACCAGTCGGCCTCGGGGCACCGGGGGCTCCCATCGCAGACTTCCGACGATCTCGACCTCGGCCCCGGTCCCGCGGGCTTCCCACTCGAGGATCGCCCGGGGCGCCGCACGCGGGAATCCGAACGTCGCCGCCAAGGGGCCGAGGAGCAAGGGGGTAGCCACGAACAGGGGGGTCGGGGTCCGGAGCGCGATCCCGACGAAGACGAACACCGCCCCCAGGGCGTAGAGAACGTAGGTCCGGACGCTCCATCGGAATTCGTTCCGGGGCGACAATCCCGGGCTCATGTCGCAGCCTCGATCCGACGGATCCTCTCCTCCACCCATCGACGGAACGGCTCGGGCGGCAGGTCCAGGATCGCCCGCTCCTCCTCCAGGCTCAGGAGGGTTCTCCCCGTCGGCGCCAGATCTCTCTCGAGTCCCCGGAGGGTGGCCAGGATGCTGGACCGACCGATGATGCCGGCGCGGAACGACTTCCGAAGCTGCAGCAGCGAATCCGATGTCGGCCGATCCGGTGGGAGCCGAACGAGGACGGTTCCGCGGACGCGCCACAGCTGCGACGTGCGACTCCGGACCTCGACCACTCCGACGAGCGCGACAAGCGCCACGCCCACCGCCCCCGCCGGGACGGCGATCGTGAGGTCGTTGCCGGCTTGGATCGCCGCGGCGAGCGCTAGGACCCCCAGAAAAAGCGCGAGCCAGGACGCGGTGCTCATCCCGGTACCCCCGGGGACCGGGCGAGATCCGCCAGGGCGTCCGAGAGAGCGGTTCGCGCGCGGTCGACGGCGTCCGTCGACATCGGATGCGTCGAGTACCGGGCTTCCTCGAACGTCTCCCGTAGGCTCTCGGCGACCCGGGGCCGCAGACCCAGCGTCGCGATCGAGTCACGTTCGATTTCCCGGGGGGTCCGGCTGTCCAACCGCCCGAGTCGCGGGGCCACCACGACCAGAAGGCGAGAGTAAAGGGCCAGGATCGTCGCACGGGCATCCGACGGGCTCGCCGTTTCCAGTTGGCGCAGCGCCTCCTCGAGAGCCGCCAGGGCTGCCTCTTCGGTCGTTCCTCGCTCGTCGGCCTGGCGCCGACGCACCTGCGCTCGCGCCCGGAGCACCGGCACGACAGCGACGGCAGCGAGTATGGCGATGGCGAGGAGCACCGCGTACCCGGCCCACGACGGCAGCGTGATCCCGGAGGAGTGGATCAACGGAGGCAGCGGCCCCGGCGTCCCGTTCGTCGGGGTGCCCGGGGAGGGCGACGGCGTGGTCGAGTTTCCGCCGGGCATCAGCGGAGCGGCATGCACCAGGTTCAGGACCTCAACGATCAACGCGCCGAGCAGCAAGGTGATGAGGATCGTGGCGACCAGACGCTCGGAGAACGCTCCGCGGCCGCCGGCGTTCCGGAGCGCCAGGTACAGCCAGCCGCAGACCCCCGCGGCCACCAGCACTGCGACGATCTCCGCGACCTGCATGAGCGTAAGTCCGCCCAGCACCGGCGCACCGGGCGCCGCCGTGCCAAAGGGACGGGCGAGCAGGGCCGCTGCGGCGCCGATCAGGACTGCCACCAGCACGATCCAGGCCACGGCCGGCGGGCCCCGACGGTCCGACGGAGACGCTGTGGTCGCCACCCCACGACGAAGGGACGGGAATCTATGGAGTTTTGCGGCGGAGCTCCCGGTGCCGACGAAGGTGCCGACGGTAGACAGACTCGACGATCTCTACGCCGATCCCGGGGCCCCGGGGGACGGCGAGCGTACTCCGGGGGCCGAGCACGAACGGCGGCTCGACAAGGTCGGGCGCATAGTAGCGGTCACTGGCCGACAGATCCGCCGGGAACGTGAACGGAGCGAGGCTGGCTAGCGCCACGTTGTGGGCCCGACCAATTCCGGTTTCGAGCATGCCGCCGACCCAAGCCGGAAGCGCCCTGCCGGCGGCGGCACGGGCGAGGTCGCGGCCGGCGCCGAGACCCCCGACTCGGCCGGCCTTGACGTTCAGGCTCGTGAGGGCCCGCATGCCCAGTGCGGCCTCCAGGGTCGGGAGGTCGAGGATGGACTCGTCGAGGCAGACCCGGAACGGTGCTCCCCGTACGAGTCGGGCGTGGGCGGCCAGGGCGTGCTCGGGGAACGGCTGCTCGACCTGGTCGACCCCGTACCGGCCCGCCCATCGCCGGATCTCGCTCCCGGCACTCGGCGGGTACGCCTGATTCGCATCGACCCAGAGCCGGAGGTCGGGGAACTCCCGACGCAGCGCGGCTACGGGCTGGACGTCCCACCCCGGTCGCACCTTGATCTTGATGCGTCCGTAGCCAGCCTCGAGATACTCACCCACCCGCCGGACGAGTGCGGGAACGTCGGGCTGGATCCCCACGCTCACCCCGACCTCGATCCGCCGTCGACGGCCTCCGAGCTCCTCCGCGAGGGAGCGATGATGCCGCCGGGCCCAGAGGTCCCAGAGCGCCAGCTCGACCGCGGCCTTGGCCATCGGGTTTCCCCGCCAGGCGGCCGCGCGTCGAGAGAACTCCGACGGAGAGAGAAGCCCCTCCCGCCAGAGCAGCGGCGCCAGGTAGGTTTCGATCATCCAACGGGCGGTCGTCACACTCTCTCCGGAGTACAGTGGGTCTCGGGCGGCCACGCATTCCCCGAGACCGACGTCTCCTTGGGTCGACTCGAGCCGCACGATCAGGAACCGGCGCCGCCGCTCCACACCGAAGCTGGTCTCGAAGGGCTCGACGAGCGGCATCTCGAGCTCGTCGAGCGTGCAGGTCCGCAGCTCGAGCATGAGCTAGTGGGTAGGGCCCGGCGCCGAGAGGAAGTAGAAGCTGCGACGCTCGTGCTCCAGGCTCAGGACCGTGAAGTCATCGACCCGGTAGCCCATGTCGAAGGCTGCCCGGAAGGCGTCCCGGACCGCGTGTCGCCAGGTCCGCAGCGTCTTCTCCTGGTGGCTCCGGACGGCCTGCAGGTCGAATGGGATCTCCAGGTGGGCGCGGGGCTTCGAGGGCTCGGTGACCGTGGTGGGGATCCTCAGGCCCGTCTCGCCCACGGATGTCTCTACGAGGGCCTGGGACTCCTTCCAGCGGGAGAGGTCCTCCTCGGCGGTCGGCAACTTTCCGGCCAGGCGGGCCTCTACCGCGGGGTCCGTGAGGGCCCAGGTCACCCGGACGCGGTCGCTCTCGAGGCCCCGGTTGACCTCCGAGCCCATGGTTCCGTAGTAGTGCACGTGATAACTGTCGGGCCGGGCGCCGAGGCGGCGGACGTTGAGTCGGGCATTCTTGCTCTGGAGCGGGTCGAAGGTCCATCGGACCATGGCGAGGCCCTGCTTCAGGACCTCCTCTCGCTGGTAGGCCTTGAGACGGAAGCCGACGTGGTGGTTCTGGTAGGCCGGACGCACGGCGTTCATGTGGGAGTAGTGGTAGAGCTGCTGTCCGTCCCAGCCCAGGAACCCGATCGTGAGGCCGGCAAGATAGATGTCGGCGAAGGCCCCGAGCACCAGGCCGCCGTTGTCCTGGATCGCGCGCTGGATCGTGCTCGAGGTGGGCGGCTCGTCGACGAGGCCCCACGCGTCTCGCTGCACCTCCTCGGCGTGCCGGAACTCTTCCGGCTTGGTGAGGCGCCGGAAGACGAAGTCGTGCGGGCCGCCCGGGGTGACTGGCGCCACCGCCATCGGCGGCCGAGACCGAGGCGCGCTACTTAAGCGCCGCCGACCGCCGACCGGACTACCGGAGGCGGAACTCGGCCCGCTTGTCGAGATACCGCTGTTCGTCCGCCGGGGTGAGCTCCCACAGTAGCTCCTCGATCTTGTCGAGGTTCCGCAGGAACTCGGCCTTGCTCTTGGTCTTCATCAGGTGCTCGAATCGCTGGCGGGCCAGAACGTAGCCTCCGAAGAGGACGGCGCCGACGATGGAAACGATCGGCCCGATGACGACGAACGCCAGGTTGTAGTTCGGCGCCCCGGGAGCCGCCGTCACGGCGTTGATGGCGATGAACGGCTGAACGGTCGACAGCGGCGTGAAGTCCCCGGCGGCGAGGACCGTCAGGAAGACCCCGGTCGCGAACACGACGATCGAGATCCCGAACCGGTTGCGGCGAAGCCAGTCCCGGGCGCGGCGATCCCAGGTTTGCTTCGGGGCCGTGGACATCGGCGCCCCACGAAGGAGGCATGTTTATCAACCTATGGAAGCCTCTCGCGCCCCCCGATGGACATCTTCCGCGCCAAGGCCCCGTTGCGGATCTCCTTCGCCGGGGGTGGAACCGATGTCTCCCCGTTTCCGGAAGAACGGGGTGGGGCCGTTCTCAACTGCACGATCGACAAGTTTGCCTATGCGACGCTGATCACCCACCCCGGCAAGGGTCGGGTCCGGGTACAGTCCCTCGACTTCGACGTCGCCGCCGAGTATCGGACGCCCCAGGACTTCGTGTACAACGGGGAACTCGACCTGGTGAAGGCCACCCTCCGGCAGTTCCATCGGTCCGACGATGATTGGGATGTCTTCCTCCACTCCGACGCCCCTCCGCGGACCGGCCTCGGCAGCTCCTCCACGATGGTAGTGGCCCTGGTCTCCCTGTTCGCCCGGTATCTCAAGATCCCCCTGACGACGTACGAGCTCGCGGAGACTGCCTATCGGATCGAGCGGGTCGACCTCGGCGACCCGGGCGGCCGGCAAGACCAGTACGCCGCCGCCTTTGGCGGCTTCAACTTCATCGAGTTCCTCGGGTCGACGACGGTGGTGAACCCACTCCGCATCGACCCCGAGATCCTGAACGAGCTCGAATACCGCTTGATGCTCTGCTACACCGGCATCACGCGGTTCTCCGGGGACATCATCGAGCGGCAGACCCGGTCCTTCCGGGAGCGTCGGCACGACACCGTCGACGCCCTCGAAGAGACGAAGCGCCTCGCGATCAGCATGAAGAAAGAGCTCCTGACCGGCAACCTCGACGAGATGGGACACCTTCTCCACGAGGGATGGGAGGCGAAGAAGCGGTTCACGACGGGGATCTCCAACCCGAAGATCGACCGGTTCTATGCGCGGGCGCGGTCCGCCGGCGCCCTGGGCGGCAAGCTGACCGGCGCGGGCGGCGGAGGCTACCTCCTCCTGTTCTGTGAGTTTCACCGGCGCCAAGAGGTCGCCCGGACCATCGCGGCATCGGGCGGCCGGGTCGTGGACTTCGCCTTCTCCCCGGGGGGCGCCCAGAGCTGGGCCGTCCGGGGCGAAGCCGAGCCCCGGCCGATGAAAGCGGCCCGGCGGCCCCGTCGCCGGTGACCGACCCGCCCTCCGACCGGACCCGAGGTTTTATGTAGGGGTACCGGGGGATTTCGTCGCATGTCCGGCTCTCAAGCCCAAGGCTCGCCGCCGCCCTATGCGCCGCCGGCGCCGGCGCCTGCCGCCGCGCCTCCGCCGATGTGGGCCCCCGCCGGGGGCTCCTACCTGCCGAATATGCGACACGACCCCTGGGGGATGATCTCCTTCGCCTCGCGGGCGATCGGATTCCTGCTCATCTTCATCGCCGCCCTGGTGTTCGTGGCCGCGGTCTCGATCCCCGGGTCGTGCTACACGGCTGCGGGCAGCTGCGGGGCCTCCTGGCTGTCGAACCTGGCCACAGCGACCCTGCTTGCGCGACTGATCGCGGTCCTCGGCCTCGGCGCTCTCGGCTTCGGCGCCGCCGTGAAGCTCCACTACGGGCTTCGCCAGACCAGCGCCACGACTGCCGAAGAGGCTCAGGTCATCGCCGCCGAGCGCCGGGTCGAGGGAGCGCTGTTCATCGTGAGCGTCGTGCTCCTCATCCTGGTCGCGCTCTCGGTCAACGCCTACCCGCCGCTTCCGACCGCCGGGTTCTTCTGAAGACCGGCGGCCGGGCCGACTAGAGCGGAACCCCTTCCTCTCCCCCCTCGGGGGGGAGGCCCTCTCAATCGGATCGCTTGCGCTGGTCTCTGGACGACGGGAGCCGCTCGAATCGGCTGGAGGGCGGCGTCGCTCCGGGCGCCGGACCCTTCGGACGGGGCGGGGCCAGTACCGTCGGCCGGGCATCCCAGTACAGGTAGGCCGCTCCGGCGATGGCGAGCAGTGCCCCGGCGACGCCATAGCTGGCGCCATAGAATCCCCCGAGGGCGGTGAGCCCGAACAGGACCACCTGGAGGAAGAATCCGGCCACACGCTGGCGGAGGACCGAGGAGGCGGTCGGGACCGGCAGGAGCCCCCGGAGCCCGGCCGTCACCTGGATCGCCACCAGGGCGCCGGACTGGATCACGGCGAGTACCGAACCGAGGTACGAGGTCCGCCCCCCGAGATACTCCGCGATCGTCCCGACGGTGAGGAGTCCGCCGACGCCGGCCCGGAGGGCAAGGGCGTAGAACGGGTCGGCTGCCGTGAGGCCGAAGAAGCGCGTCCGGAGCAACACCGTCTGGGCGATCTCGCCCGCGGCGACGAGGAGCACGACGTCCAGCAGCGCCGAGACCCAGCCCCCGGTCGCGACGGCGACCTCGAAGAAGATCCAGACCAGCGCGAGCGGGATGCCGACGAACAGGCCGACGATGTAAGCGACGATGGCCTTGCTCTCGTCGAACCGCGTCTTGGGTACCTGCGGCGTGGCGAATCGACCGAGCTCGACGTAGACGAATCCGGCCGACAGGATCACACCCAGGATCCCGCCAGCCTCCAGCCCGAGCGCCAGCACGCTAGCTCACCTTCCGCGCGCCGGTGAGGAAGGCCGTGTGGCCGAGCATGTCGAACTCGGGGCGCGTACCTCCATCTCCGATGTGGAGCGGCCGCTCCAGGAGCTCGATACTGCGGACCTCCTCGAACCCCAGGGCTCGAAGCGCGCGTACGGTCCGCTCGAGCTGGTTGTAGGTGGGAGTGTACGTCGCCACCGCTCCGCCCACCGCGAGCGCGCTCCGCACCGATTCGAGAGGCGCCCAGGGCTCGGGCAGATCCAGTACCACGGAGTCCAGATCCGTCTCGTCGAGTCCCTCGGTCACGATGTCGCGTTCCACGAAGCGGACCCGGCCGGAGAGCCCCGCCTGCGTCACGTTCTTCCGGGCCACCTCCAGGAAATCGGGCCGACGGTCGTAGGAGACCACCGCCCCCGGGGGCCCGACGGCATGGGCCAGTACGACGGTCAGCGCGCCGCTTCCGGCACCGGCCTCCGCCACCCGCGCGCCGGGATGGACCTGAGCGAGGAAGAGCAGCTGCTGAGCGTCCTTCGGAGTGATGATCTGCGCCCGGCGGCGGAGCTGGCGCAACAGGTCGGCCAGTGACGGGCGCAACACTCGGTAGGTCGCACCGGCCCACTCGATCGTGCTGCCCGGGCGGACACCGATCTGGCTCGAAAGGTCGATGACCCCGACACCCTCAACCGACTGAGGCCCCCGAAGCAGGGTCAGCAGAAACGCGTCCCCCTCTCGGCGTCGGACCAGGACGGGCTCCCCTTCGGCCAGGACGGGCTCCGGGCTCATACGGGCCCGACCCCCGGGACCACAGGCGAGTCGTCTCTCTCGTCAGTCCTGGACAAACTCCCCCTTCCCCAGCCGGGGGTCCAGAGCCGTTTTAGATAGAACGGCTCAGGGCCCGCGCACCGCGGGCCTAGTGTAGTTTTGGGTCTAATATGCTCGACCCACATCGTCCTCGAGAGGTGGGCATCCGCAGCGCCGGGTTAGACTGCCACAAGTGGGCGGAACCTCGGACGCGCCCGCTACGCATTCCTGTCGCTAGCACTCGACTCGAAAAATTGGCCACGTGACCTCCCGCCTGAGACCCAGTTCCTAGGAAGAGTGTGACGAGGAGGTCGTTGACCGCGAGCCAGGGCAGCACCAACCGAGACTCCAGGGCTCCAGAGCGAAGGCTATACGCTTCAGGGGGCCTTCTCCGGATGGGAAAGCCGATAGGTTCTCAGTCCTCGAAGCGTCAGGACCAGTGCGCGGGGACGGGAATCGTCGACCGGCTTCATGGCCGCGAGCAGTCCGGTCCCTTGGGTGGTACTGGCGGTCCTCGTGATAAGCGCTGTTGGGGGAATTTTCCCCAACCACGCTCCGGTCTCCCTCTCGCCGGCACTCACCCTTCCCACAAAGACCACCCCCATCCCTGTCGCAGACAGGACCGCGTCACGCGCTGTTGCCGGCCGCCTCACTGCCAGCCGGCTCTCGCCAACGGGAGGCCCAGCGAAGCTCGGGTCGGCCACGGGCAGCCCGACCGATCCTAGCTCCCCTGTCCAGGATACCCTGGTCGTCGTTAACGGCACAGTGATTCCAGGGAACTTCAATAGCATCAGCTCCAACGTGACCCTTTCTCAGGTTGTCTACGATCCCGCCGACGGACTGACCTACGTATCCGACCCGAACGGGGGAGCGGTAATCGTCGTCTCGAACGGGCACGAGCTTGCGGGAATCCCGCTCTTCGGTGGCGTTAGCGCATTGACCTATGACGCGGCGAGCGAGGAGGTCTTCGCTGCGAGTAACCCCGCTTCGAAGGTTGCAATCATCAACGGTACGACCGTCGAGGCGGAATTGAATGTCTCCAACTCGTACGGGGGACCCCTCGAGCTCGGATACGATCCCATCAACGAATTGGTCTACGCGGTTTGTGACTACGAGATCTTCTTGCTGAACGCTACGGCAGTCACGGGCAACTTTTCAATCTCGATAACGCCGTTCTCCGGCTTTGCCAGCTTCGACCCGGAGGACTCAGAGGAGTATATCGACGATGTCTCGTCCATCGTGGTGGTTTCTGGCGAGCAGTTGATTGCACGAATCGCGACGAGCGCCTTCCCATACGGGCTCGCGTATGACCCGATCGACCAGGCGATCTACGCCACGCAATTCGACGGCAATGATTCCTTCGTGGAAGGAAACCTCACATTCAGTGGGAATCGCGTGGCCGAAATAGTCGGGACTTCGGTCGTTGCTAGCGCAGTCCTACCGAATTGCGCGGGGGGAGAAGGCTCTGGGGACGCATACGACCCTGTGACGAGGTTGGTTTACGTGGCCTGCGACGCGGCGGGCGATGCCTCGGTCATCGGATTGAACGGAACCCAGGTCGATTCGAGCCAACCGGTCAGCGGATTCATGCTGGGGATGTCATACATCCCGAACGAGCAGGGCGTCTACGTTGCCGACGACGGCGGGGGGTACGCCCACCTTCTCCTGATCCAGGGAGCGGCTCCCGTGGAGAACGCCTGGCTTGAGGTCGACCTTCGAGGAGTCGCCTACGACTCCGACACGAACCGAACGTATGTTTCCGACGCCGCGAATGATACGGTTGCTGTTCTCAGCGGTGCGACCATCGAGTCCTGGATTGTAGTTCCGGGTGGACAACCGGGTGCGTTGCTTTACGACCCGACTTCGGGGCTTCTCTATGCCACCGAGGCCGAGTCGAATGAAGTCGCAGTCCTGAATCAGTTCGGGGTGGTAGCGAATCTCCCGCTCAGCGGCAGTCCTTCCTCTCTCGCCCTCGGTGGACAGAATGGCTGGGTGTACGTTTCGGAGCCGGGGTCAGGGGAACTGACGGCGTTGAACGGTACGACCGTGGTCGGTTCGGTGACGTTGGGGGGAACGCCAGGTGGAATGGCCTGGGACAGCCTGACCGACCGACTCTACGTCGCGAACGAAGCCGAGTACACCGTATCTGTGCTCTCGAACCTCACCCTCGTCGAAAACGTCAGCGTACCGGCAGCCCCTTCCGGGGTCGTGTTCGATCCCGCGGACGGGTACGTGTACGTCTCCGAGCCGAACGGCGGGCTTGTCCAAGCGATCCTGGGCGCACTCGCGCTGGGATCGATCAACGTGAGCGGCAACCTCACCGGACTCACCTTCAATCCCCTCGTCGGCGACGTATATGCGCTAACGAACTCCGGCGAAGTCGACGTACTGAACGGCCGGGCCGTGAGCAACACATTCAACGTGGGTCGGGAGCCCCTCGCAGGTTCGTTCGACCCAGAGACCGGCGTGTTCTACGTGATAAACGAGGGATCCGGCACCGTTTCCCTGGTTGCCCCCGCCCCCGGCGGTTCCTACCCGGTGGAGTTCACCGAAACAGGCCTCCCGTCTGGAGATCAATGGACCGTCTATCTAGACGGTCTCACCACGGTCGGAGGTGGCGTCACGGTGGATCTATCGCTCGTCAACGGGACCTACGGCTACACGATCCCCTGGGTGGGGACTGCGCCGGCCGGATACGCTCCCACCGCGTTCTTCGGCTCAGTGACTGTCAACGGATCGGCGGTGACCGTGAACGTGGTGTTCGTCGCAGTTCCATTGTTCTCGGTGTCAGTCACTGAGGCCGGCCTCCCCGCGGGAACGCCGTGGTGGCTGAACACTTCGATGGAGCAGCTGGTTACGGGAAGCACTCACACGTTGACATTCACCGAGCCCGCGGGGACTTTCAATTTCTCGGGCCAGGGACCCTCGCGGAGCTGGTACACCATCGATAGCAGCATCACAGTGACCGGCAGCGGGTCCTACGCTAACGTGACCTTCCACCTCTTCGAAACCTCCGTTGCCTTTAGCGTCGATCCGGGTTCGTTCGATGCCCCGCTCACCTTGCCGAATGGAACGACGATCTTCCTGAACCTGTCCAACGGACATTCCCTCGAAGGACGGTTGAACACGAGTAGCTTCGTACCGGTGCTGAACGCCTCGTTGCTCAACGGAACCTACAGCTACCAGGTCTCTGTGGCGAACCGGACTTGGATGGCCTTCGCGGTCTCACTAGCAGACAGCTCGCCGTACCTTCTGGAAAGTGGTTACCTTCCAACCATTCCCGTCTACACCCCGGGCGCGGAGGTGACCGTCCAGTTCTTCCTGATCCCTCTGATGACCGGCGTCGAGTTCGTGCCCAGCGGTCTTGCCCAGGGAACGATGTGGAACCTGACGCTGAGCGGCGAAGCGGGGGGACTACCTTACTCGGCCATGGATTCCGGAACTGGGACCGCATTCAACCTACAGGTGAACGGTACCTACAACCTGGTCGCGACGGTCCCCGCCGGAGGCTACCTCCCGGTCCGCGGCAGCTACGCCTTTGCCACGGCAATCAACGTGACCATCTCCACGTTCCCGGACGGTGGGGTGGGCTGGAACTACACGGTCAGGGTACTTTCGATACCGGTTGCGTTCACCCGAACCGCCTACCCTGTTTCGTGGGCTGAACTCGGGCTCCCGGCGGGCACCAGCTGGGGTGTGGCGATCGGCAACCGGTCGTACTCGGCCTCAGCGCCCGGTGCGCTCGACCTCAGTCTGCCGAATGGAACGTACGTCTACTCCGTCGGCAATAGTCCGGGGTACTACCCGGTATCCTCTTCAGGCGAGTTCCTCGTCAACGGGACGGGACGAAATGAGACGGTCTCGTTCCTCCCGTACGCGCATCTCTACGGATACATCGGGCTGGCCAACGGCTCCGTCGGGTTGAACGGCTCTCCGGTTCCTCTGTACGGTGGATACTTCAATCTGACTTTGCGAGCGGGGACTTACAGCGTGGTGTTCTCCGGGCAAGGTAGCACCTATCGATACGTGGTCACCCTTGTCCCGGGCGAGTCGCTCTTCCTGCGGTACCCGCCTGCTCCTTTGAGTTCCTCGGGCCCATGGTTCGTGGTCAGTCTCATCGCAATTGCGGCGGCAGCCGGTCTCTCGGTCGCGCTCGGCGTCGCCCTCTGGCGAAAACGCGGGCCCACCGATCGTGCCATCGAACGCTGACGGGCAGGGAACCGGCACATTTCCCAAGCCAGGCCAGGCGTTCCCCTCCGACGCAGCCGACCTCTCGCGTTGGCCCCCAGGTGGCCCACCACCCCCTGCATGACCGGTGGCCCGAGCACGATCGGGTGTGGGCTACTCCGGCGAAGAGGCCGTTGCTGTTGGCCAACATGGGGTTGAGCCCCGCATTCTCGCTCCAGGCGTCCGCGGCACGCCGTCTGCCCGCCGGGATCGCCCGGAAGGAGAACAAAAGCGCCTCAGGTTCCGGCGACCTCAGGCCGGCCTGCTTCCGCGATGCCCTGCCCGGCCCCATCCGATGGGTCGGAGAAGAGGAGGCGTTTTAGATAGAACGGCTCATGGCCCGCGCACCGCGGGCATAGTGTAGTCTGGTTATCACATAGGCTTGCCAAGCCTATAACTCGGGTTCAAATCCCGGTGCCCGCACTGTCTTCCTTCTCCGCGACCGGCGCACGGGGCCGCCTCCACGGCCCGACCCTCCGAGGACGGCCGGAGGGCCCGCTGGAAGGGTTATCGAGTCCGCGGCGTCCCTGCGGCGGTGGAGCTTCCCGCCGACCTCCAGTCCTGGCTGCTCACGGAAGGGGACCCGAGCGTACAATTCCGGATCCTCCGCGACGTGCTCGACCTGCCCGAGGGCGATGCGAGGGTGGAGACCGCGCGTGCCGCCGTCGGTAAGAAGGGCTGGGCCTCGGACATCCTGCGATGGCAGCTGGAGGGAGGCCAATGGACGACTCCTGGAACGACTGCACTTGATCTCTACCGGCCGAAGTACATCACCACGAACTGGATGCTCCTGGTCCTCTCCGACCTGGGGCTGACCCGAAAAGACCCGCGAGTCGCCCGGGCCGCAGAACTGCTACTGAATCGGTCCGCGGGAGGAGAGGAGGACAGTCTGGGAGGGCCGGGGAGCCACCTCTGCTTCACCGGGAACGCCGTCCGGATGATGGTGCGCTTCGGCTACGGCGATGACCCCCGTGTGCGACGGGCCATCGCCTGGCTGCTTTCCGCCCAGAAGCCCGACGGAGGTTGGCACTGCTTTCCGAGCGACACGGGCAGTCTGTCCAGCTGGGAGGCCCTGGCGGCTCTCGCGGTCCTCCCGCCGGCCGCCCGGACCCCCGACGTCACGCAGGCCATCCAGCGTGGTCTCGAGTTCTACCTGAGCCGAGGACTCCTGCAGGAAGGGGGCCAGGCCTACGCGCCGTGGCTCCGGCTGCACTACCCGAATCACTACTACTACGACGCCCTCGTCGGATTGGACATCGTCACGGCGTTGGGCGCCGGATCCGACCCGCGGATCCAGCCCGCGCTCGACTGGCTCGAATCGAAACGGAATCCCGCGGGCTCGTGGAACCTGGACGCCCTCCATCCGGACATCGAGGAGGACCTCTTCTACTGGGCCCGGGGGGTCAAGTCGCCGTTCTTCCCCTTCGGTCTCGAAATCCCGGGCCAGCCGAGTCGCTGGCTCACCGCGACCGCTCTCACCGTGCTCCACCGCGCCGGCCGACTGTGATCGCCGCCCGCGATCAGCCGAGACCGCTGCGTTCACTGGCATTCCGCGGGCCGCGGCCATGAACGCGACGGCCAGTGGAGCGGTCGACTTCACCGGGACGGCTCCCGCGGTGGGAAGCTGGAACGTCCGCTGGATCCACGGCACGCCCCCGCGGAGTCCGGCCCGGGACCCTCCGCTTCAGGTCCACCCGTACGAGGAGCACACCTACATTCTCCGGCAGAGCAAGGACGTGTCGTTCGAGGCCCCGTTCCTGTACCTGCTTCTCGGAAACCGTCGGGCCCTGTTGCTCGACTCTGGCGCCACGGCGGACCCGCGGCGGTTCCCGCTCCGCACGACAGTGGATGCGCTCCTGGAGGCGTGGCAGAGGCAGCACTCTCGGCCGGAATATTCTCTCGTGGTCGCGCACTCTCATGGCCACGGAGACCACGTCGCCGGCGACGGTCAGTTCTCGGGTCGACCGAATACCTCGGTCGTCGGCCGGGACCTGCCCTCGGTCCTTCACTTCTTCGAGCTGTCGGGCGACGGCTCTCGGCCGGCGGAATTCGACCTCGGCGGACGGATCCTGGATGTCTTCGCCATACCGGGGCACCAGGCGGCGTCGATCGCCGTCTACGACCGGTGGACCCGACTGCTGTTCACTGGGGACACCGTCTATCCGGGACGACTCTACGTCCGGGACATGCCGGCGTTCCGGGCCAGTCTGGGCCGGCTCGTCGACTTTGCAAAGGCCCATCCCGTGTCGGCGGTCCTGGGCGGCCACATCGAGATGTCGGAACGCCCCGGAGTGGACTACCCCCTCGGTGCCCGCTACCAGCCTCACGAGTTGCCGTTGCCGATGGATCCGGGTCGACTCGAGGCCGTGCGACACGGCGCGGAGGCCGCGCAGCAGCCTGGCGTACTCACCTTCCCTGACTTCGCGATCTACCACCTGCCATGCTCAGGAGCAATGTTCCGGAGCTACCTGCGCGGCGTCGGATCGAATCTTCGGTACCGAATGGGTTGGAGTTGAACCCGGGTCCGCGACGGGCCCGGACAGATGCTACCGCACTCCCTGCCG